>CAZARD010000087.1:0-18798 GCA_964487505.1 uncultured Blastocatellaceae bacterium
GGCACGCCGCCAGCGTTGATTCTGAGCCAGGATCAAACTCTCGTTAAAAAGTTATCCTAGTTCTATTGTTTGAATTAACACATGGACTCGCATATTTAGTTTTCAAAAATCAAATCGTGTTTTCGCTTCGCGATAATTCCCTAAGCGAAATTACTGATTATACAGACTCAATTTCGTTTGTCAACTGCCGAAGCGAAGTATTTTGATTTTTCTCTTTTCGTATCAAAATGCTTGCTCGAGGCAAAGATAGATTCTCTACGTTCAGGCCCAAGTTGTCAAGCCGACATTGGAAGATTTCTTGAGATATTCAAGAAGCGCGCGGGAACCCCATTTAGACAGTGGTTTTCGTCAGGATCCGCCCCCCGCACTCTCAGTTTCCGTGCCGCGCAGAGATAAGGAAATCGGTCACTTCGCGGACCGCACCGTTGCCGCCCGGTCGCTCTGTTTTCGCGATCACAGATCGGTCGAGTTCGGCGACCGCGTTCGCGACCGCGATCGGAAGCCCGACATTCCTAAGAACCGGAATGTCACCGAGATCGTCTCCGACGAATGCAGTCCGCGTCGGATCGAACCCACCGGCCTCCAGAATCCGTCCAAGGTCCGAATACTTATCCCTTGAAGAAACGACCACGAATCTCATTCCCAGCTCGCCGGCCCTCCGCCTGACGATCTCTCCGGCGTCGCGACCGGAGATAATCCCAGACTCGCCGCCAACCGCATGCCACGAGGCTATTCCCTGCCCGTCCTGGACATTGAAGACCTTCAGGGCCTCACCGCCCGGGCCGAAATACAAACGGCCGTCGGTCAGCACGCCGTCGCAATCCATCAGCAGCAGATCGATCCGACTCGCAAGCCGGACGAGTTCATCCTCGGTCACTCCCGGACGGACGATCTTCATCAACGCACCTCGAATGATTCGACACCGCTCAGCTTCCATCCGCCGGGCGTCTTTGAAAGCCGGAACACCGCCGTCCCGCTTTCCGCCTCCTTATTGATAACGCGGATGTTAAGCGCGACCTCGACGATCACGTTCGACTGATCGATGATATCGACATGGGTGACCTTCGACGCCCATTCCTGGGCCTGACCCGCGATTCCGCCGGCAAATGCCTTCGGCGTGTCGCCCGCGACGAGCAGAGACTCAAGGGCAGCCTTGTTCGCCGACACCGCGGCCTTGTCGAAATTCTCGAAGAACCCCCGGATCGACGCTTCGGCATTTGCCGGCGCGTTCGCTCGCGATCTCCCCTGTCTGGCGGCCAGCGTCGCGCCGACCTCGCCGCCGGCGCGGATCGCGGCCTCGAAGAACTGGACCGCAGCCGATTGCTGGCCATTCCGCAGCGCGATCTCGCCAAGCCCGACACTGGTCCAAGCAAGCGTCCGCGCGGTCGGGAGCTTCTCGTCCGAAGCCGCCCGGAATTCCCTTTCCGCCTCCGCGGTCTTTCCCTCGGACAGAAGTACCCGGGCCAGCAGGATCCGCGCATCATCAAACCTCGGAAAATCGCGGAGAACGAGCCGCGCGTTCTTCTCGGCCGTGACGAAGTCCTGGCGGTCGAACGGACGCTTTACGAAAAGGAGCGCGTCACTTTCGTCGATCTCCAGCGGTTTGACGTCGTTTGAGTAATCGAGCTGCGGGAAGAGTTTGTCGGAATCGACCTCGACGCGAACGATCCTCGAAGGCGATCGGAACACGGCCTCGGAAAATCCGCGGGCCGGGATCGTAATGTTGTTTCGAAGCCGATCGCCCCTTTCGGTGATCGCCGTTACGTCGACTTGCGCATCGATCGAACCCGTGTTGCGGAGCGCGGCCCTCGTTTCGCCTTCGCCCGCCTGCGGCAGGCCGACCAACAAGTCGATGTCCGTCAACTGGTCAAAGCCATAATCGAGAAGGTCCTTTTGTTGCCCGAACGCGCCCCGGAATCCCGCAAGGTCGATCGAGCCCGTCTTCATGTTCGCCTTCAACACTCCATAGAAAGCGTCGCTCCCGACGCGTTTCGCCAGAAGCCGCCAGATCATCGCCCCCTTGTTCGCGTTCGTTACATAGTAATAGTCGTCAAGCGGCGTGATCATCGTCAGCGGCGCATCCCGCTTGGCGACCGCACCGTATGCGGTTCGCTGGCGCATCCGTTCGATGTCCGCGACGTCGCGACCGAATTTCGATTCGATGAATTCGGTCGCGAGAAACCGGACGAGCCCTTCGCGTATGACGCCCCCGCCCTCGCCCGCGATCCGGGTCGAACCGCCGAGCCAGAGATGCACGACCGATTCCGCGACCGACATCGCGGTTTGCGCGTCGATCTTCTGACGGCGGAACGCGCTTTCATCGACAAGCGTCGTCCCGGCGTCCGAGTATCCGCTTCCGCGGCGGACCGCCACGATCCGCAGCGGCGCCGTCGGCGACGATCCGAACAGCGACTCGAAATACGATCGCGCATCCGCGGCCAGCGCGGCCAGTTCCTCGCCCCGACGTCGCTCCTCGGCGCCCGCGCCCTTGGTCAAGAGTACTGAAACGTTGCTCGCAGCGATCTGATCGAACGCGCCCGTGACGAAGAACGGCTGTCCGAGAATCGTCTGTTCGTACGTCGCACCGGAAAGGTTTCCCGCCGAAGCGGCCGTTTGCCCGGAAGGAGCCGACACAGAGACGCGGTACGGAGCGAAATCCGCGCCGCGCGGGAAGAACCAACTGTTCGGCGTTGGATACCAGAAGGACATCGGCAAAAGCTGGGCCGAAAGCGGCGTTAGCGCCGCCAATCCCGAGTTCTCGTCGATCCGGAGCCGATAGCTGACCTCGACGTTCAAGGTTCCGCCGGACGCGACCGACAAGGCCCTGATGCCGACCCTTTGCAGCGTTCCCGTCCCGACCTTCTCTTCGGTCTTCCCGAAATCCGCCGCATTCCCGCCGATCTTGACACCCGAAACCTCGGCATTCGGGCTGATCCGAAGCGTCAGGCTGGAGGCGGTCGCAGGGGAAACGTTTTGAAGCGCGAGCCCCGCGCGGATCGCAATGAACCGGTCCGATTCGGCGGTCGGCAGCGTCACGGAGATGTCGTAGTTCCGTACCTCCCAGGTTTTCGATGAGCGGGTTTCGGATTGGGCCGAGATGCCGAGCGAAAGAAGAAGGACGATCGAGACGGCGAAAGTAATGTACAGTAAAGGATTGTTACGCGATTTTGTCATATTGGCATTTTCTGCGCCGATCATCGGCGCTCATTCGGCGCCGACCAGCTCGTGGATGGCCTTCAGTTTCGCGAGCAGCGGTTTCAGACGCTTGAGCGGCAGTTGGTTCGGACCGTCCGACGGCGCGACCGACGGATTGTCGTGAACTTCCATAAACACCGCGTCGATACCGCACGCGACTCCGGCCCGGGCGAAATCTTCGATGTATTCGGATTGCCCGCCCGTTGCCTTTCCAAGCCCGCCCGGCAGTTGAAGCGAATGCGTCACGTCGAACACGACCGGCACGCCGAAGGAGCGCATTATCGGAAAACTCCGCAGATCGACGACCAGATTGTTGTACCCGAAACTTGCGCCGCGCTCGGTGAGAAGTATCCGGTCGCAACCGGCAGCGCGCAGTTTCTCGACGATATTGCGGGCATCCCAGGGCGCGAGGAACTGGCCCTTCTTGACGTTCACGGCCCGGCCCGATCTCGCCGACGCAACGAGAAGATCGGTTTGGCGGCACAGGAACGCAGGGATCTGAAGAATGTCGGCGACCGCGGCCGTCGGTTCGACCTGCCACGGCTCGTGGACATCGGTGATCACCGGCAGATCAAGCTCCGATTTCACCGTTCGAAGCACGGCGAGCCCGAAATCCATGCCGCCGCCGCGAAAACTCTCGATCGAACTGCGGTTCGCCTTGTCGAACGATGACTTGTAAACGAAGTCAACGCCGACCTCGGCGCAGATCTCCTTGATCGAACGCGCCATGAAGAGCGCGTGCTTTTCGGATTCGACGACGCACGGACCGAGAACAAAACTCAGCGAGCCGTCGCCGAAGGTCACCCCGCCGACCTTGAATGATTGAATACTGGACATTGCTTTCCGGCTTTAGAATACCATTTTCGACCGACGCCGCCGACCGCTCAGTCCTCGGCGATTACCTCGGCGCGCTCGGGCATCTCAATCGACTTGTCGCTTTTCACGTCATCTGCCAGATTCTCGCTGCTCAGGCGATGTTCGTGGGCCGAACGCACGAAGGCCGCGAAAAGCGGATGCGCGGCCAAGGGCTTGGATTTGTACTCGGGGTGGAACTGGCACCCGATGAAGAAGGGATGCACATCGCGCGGCAATTCGACCATCTCGACGAACTTCCCGTCAGGCGATACGCCGCTGAAGACGAGCCCCTCGCGCTCGAGGACCGAGCGGAACTCGGGATTGAATTCGAAACGATGCCGATGCCGCTCGCTGATCCGATCCGCGCCGCGGTACACATCGCGCGCCAACGATCCTTCTTTCAGATCGCAATCCCAGGCGCCGAGCCGCATCGTTCCGCCGAGTTCATCGACTCCGACCAGATCGCGGAGCTTGAAAATCACCGGAAACGGCGTTTCGGGAGTGAATTCGGTCGAATCCGCGTCGCGCAGACCGCAAACGTTGCGCGCATACTCGATGCACGCCGTCTGCATCCCGAGACAGATTCCGAAATAAGGCGTTCCCGATTTCCGTGCATAGCGTATGGCGCGGATCATTCCGCTGACGCCGCGTTTTCCGAACCCGCCGGGCACGAGGATCGCATCGTAATCGTGCAGATCGTTCTCGAAATCATCCTTCATCAAATTCTCGCTTTCCATCCAGTCGATCTTAACGCGCAGATTGTTGGCGACGCCGGCGTGCGTCAGAGCCTCGCGCAGAGACTTGTATGAATCCTCAAGTTCGACGTATTTGCCGACGATCGCGATCTTGACCTCGCCTTCGCTCGGTTCCTTGATCGTCGATACCAACTCGCGCCATTTCTTCAGATTCGCATCGGGGAATTGTTCGCGAATATGCAGATCGTCGAGGATCAGCGAATCAAGGCCTTGTTCGTGAAAGGCCAGAGGCACTTCATAGATGGTTTTCACGTCAAGAGCCGATATCACGGCCGATTCCTTGACATTGCAGAAGAGGGCGATCTTGCGCCGCAGGTCCAGCGACAGCGGCCGGTCCGAACGGCACAGGAGAACGTCGGGCGCGATACCGATCTCGCGCAGTTCCTTCACCGAATGCTGCGTCGGCTTTGTCTTCAGCTCGCCGGCCGCCGCGATGTACGGAACGAGGGTGACGTGTACGAAGATCGCGTTGTTGCGCCCTTCTTCGTTTCCGATCTGCCGGATCGCCTCCATAAACGGCAGCGATTCTATGTCGCCGACCGTTCCGCCGATCTCGACGATCAGGATGTCGGGTTTGTTCTGATCCGCGACCGCCCTGACCGCGGATTTGATCTCGTCGGTGATATGCGGAATGACTTGGATCGTCTTTCCGAGATAATCGCCGCGCCTTTCCTTTTCGATGACGCTGAGATAGATCCGGCCGCTGGTCCAGTTGTTCGCCTGAGAGAGTTTTGCATTCGTGAACCGCTCGTAGTGTCCGAGGTCAAGATCGGTCTCGGCGCCGTCGTCGGTAACGAAGACCTCTCCGTGCTGGAACGGCGACATCGTTCCGGGATCGACATTAATATATGGATCGAGCTTCATCATCTGCACCGAGATGCCGCGCGATTCGAGCAGGCACCCGATGGATGCCGCCGCGAGACCTTTGCCGAGGCTTGAAACAACACCGCCCGTTACGAAAATGTACTTTGTCATATGATTCTAATCTCCGCTGCCCGTGCGTTCGGGGGCGTTTACGCCATTTGCCTTCCCTTCGCGTCTTTTCTTGTTGTATCGCCCGTTCTTGATCTCGGTCTGCACGATCCTCGACTTTGCCTCCTCCGGATTAAGGAGTTCTTGCAACGCGTTCATGCTCGCGCCGAGAAATGACGTGCTTGCGGCCGCGCTCCGTTCAAAATCTTCTTCGGATCTCGATATCGGCCTCGCTAGTTTTCGGAGCCCGAAATACGCTCCAACAGCGAGCGAGGCGAAGAAGGCGATGCCCCAAAGATCATTCATTTTCAACTTCCCTTCGGGCGCGTTCGAGATCCGATTCGGTATCGACCCCGATCGACGATTCCGCGACCTCGACGACCCGGATCCGCGTTCCGGATTCAAGTGCCCGCAACTGCTCGAGCATTTCGCTCGATTCAAGCGCCGATTGCGGGCGGGCCGCAAGTTCGAGAAGCGTTTCACGCCGGTAGACGTACAGTCCCGTGTGTTTGCGGTACATCCGCAGAAGTTCCGGTTCGGCGGCCAGCGCGGCCGCGAGCGATCCGTGCCGCTCGACCGCATGCCTCGGAAACGGGATCGCCGCACGTGAAAAATAGAGCGCGTCGCCGCGCGCATCGCAAACGACCTTGACGACATTCGGATCGACGACATCGTCGGGGACGGAGATCGGCTCGCAGGTCGTCGCCATCAGAACGGAGTCGTCGCCCAGTACGGCCGCGACGGCCGCTTCGATCGTCGCCGGCGGTATCAGCGGTTCGTCGCCCTGAACGTTGACGATGATCGAGCCCGGCGCGAGCAACCTTTCCGCGACCTCCGCGATCCGGTCGGTCCCGCTCGGATGATCGGAACGCGTCATTACCGCTTCGCCGCCGAATCGTTCGACCACCTCAGCGATCCGCGCGTCATCGGTCGCGACCATCACGCGGTCGACGTTCGACGCAATCGAGGCCCGGCGCAGCGTCCTTACGATCAGCGGAAGACCGCCGAGATCGAGCAACAATTTTCCCCGAAGACGCGTTGCCGCGAACCGCGCCGGAATTACTGCAATGACTGATTGTGCGGGATTGTTGCCGTGTTGCTCCACGGGATTTTAGGTTATCCCGATTCAGTTCAAAATTCAAACTTGGAACTGACCTTCGTTTTCCGATAAACTCGAACCCGTGCAAAACGAAGAGATAATCCCGAGCGATCAGGCTTCGGTCGCGGCCGGAATTGGATACTCACCCGACAATCCTCCGTGGGGACTGCTCAGCGCGATCGGATTTTGGATCGTCAGCGTCGGCCTGATCATCATCGTGCCGGCGATGTTCGTTCTTCCGTATGCGTCGATGCGGCAGGTCGACACGGTCTCGTTGGAAGTGTTTCTCGAAAACGACAAGACCGCGATAATCCTCAACATACTGGCGATCATTCCGGCTCATATTCTGACGATCGCGCTTTCGTGGTATCTGATCGCGCGCGGACGTAAGAACGGCTATTTCGAGATCCTCGGTTGGGATCTCGGTCCGTTCAGACTCTGGCACGGGATTCTTATCCTTGTCGGGTTCTTCGTCGTCGCCGGCGTCGTCGGAAGCTATTTCCCGGAGCAGGACAATCAGCTGATGAAGATACTGCGCAGTTCACGGGAGGTGACGATCCTGGTCGCGCTGATCGCGACGTTTTCGGCTCCGCTGGTCGAAGAGGTCGTTTATCGAGGGGTCTTGTATCCGGCGGCCCGAAAGTCGGTCGGATCGCCGTTCGCGGTCGTCTTGGTGACAGTGCTGTTCACGCTCGTTCACGTACCGCAATACCTGCCGAGCTACACGACGATCTTCCTGCTGCTGCTGCTGAGTCTTGTGCTGACATTGGTGCGCGCCCGGACAGGGCGGCTTCTGCCGTGCGTGCTACTGCACTTCGTCTTCAACGGGATCCAGTCCGCGGCCCTCGTCGCGCAACCATACCTGCCGCAGCCGGCGGTCGACCCGGCGACGGTTTCGCTGATCGTATCCGCCATACCTTTTGGTTGACCCAAATTGCCGATGGGGAGATTTGCGCGCGAATCTTCAGGAATCAGCGCGAATCAGATGGTTCATTCGCGTGCGGCCGTTTGAAGTCCCCCGTCGTTTTTGGTCCACGAAGTCGCTGGAAGTATTAATGTTTCATTGTCCGATCAGATACGCATTCGCGAAGATCGGCGGAAAATCGCGGGCCGATTGCTATCGCTGAATTTTGGGTTGAACCCCGAATACGCGATAGAGCGGCCGAATCTCTTTTCGCCCCGGATAACACGGGTTCTCGGCGAATTTTAGTTGCTTTCTTCGCGCAATTCGTGAAATCCGTGGCCGAATCCTTCCGATGCGCAATCCGGGTTGAACCCTGTTGGAATGAAAAAAGCCGCCGCTGGAAAGATCCGCGGCGGCTTCGGTATGTGTCGCTTCCGGCCTATTGATTGTCCTTATCCGTCTTGGTCGTCGAAGGCATGACCACGATCGGCGGCGGTGGCGGCGGATTGTACGACGGCTTGCTGTCGCTGTTCGAATTGTTCCGTGTCGAATCCTGTCGATCGCTCCGATTTGTCCGGTCTGAACGTCCCGGACCGTTGTCGAAGACCGGACCGTTGGACGACGTGTTTCGCTCTTCGCGCTGGCCGGCTTGGTTCGTGCGCAAGAACGGCGGCGTCTGAACATTCACGCGGCGTTCCTCGCGAATCTGTGCATCGGTCGCGCCGCCTCCGTTTCCGCCGCCACTTCCGCCGCCGTTTCCGCCGGCACCGCCGCCGGTCCCGCCCGTCGGGTTATTGTAGACGTACCACGGCATGTTGCAGTACCACATATTGAACGAGTAATCGTAACCGTACGGCGAGCCCCATCCGTAACCGAACGGCAGAAAGCTCCACATCCGACGGAAAGGATCGAACACCCAGACGCCAAATGAATTGAACGCATTCCAACGTCCGTTGCGGTACGAACTGAGCAGCGAATCACGCATCGCGCCTCGTTGCAGCTTGGCATTGACGGCGGCGATCTCCTTCGCACGCAATTTACTCCAAATATCCAGTTCGTCGCCGTTGTCGCGATCGAATTTCGCGACGGTCATCGAGCTTCCGTCGATCGTCACGGCGCGTCCGGACTTGACCTCGTCATCGCCCTTGATGAACATCTTGCCTTTCCAGACCGACACGCGCCCCGAACCATCCGACAGAACGTCGATCCGGAAAACGCCTGACCGCGTCAGCGAAACGGTCGAATTCGGAAGCGAAACGTCAATGTCGAACTCGTCCGAAGCAAGAACCTCGACGACCGCGCTGCCCTTTGACAGCTTGAGTTTCAGGTCTTCAAGGCTGGTGGTGACGAATTCGAACGTCGATCCCGATCCGAGCCGCACGTAAGATCCCGGATTCAGAAGAATCTCCGCACGCGAATCGGCGCCGGTCGACACGCGGTCTCCGGCTTCGAGTTGATCATCTTTGATCAGAGTTCCGCTCTTTCCGTCCTTTCTGACGACTGAAACCTGTCCTTCCGTATAGTTCACGCCGCCGGGCTTGGCGGAGATCACGTAGACGCCGCCGAGCGGCGAAGTGACGCGCGTGTCCTGGGCGGAGACGCTCCACATCGAGACGACCGCAAAAACAAGGCCAAACAACAATCGCGAGCTTCTGATCATCTGAATTTCTCCTTACTTTCCGAGATTTGGGTTTAACTTTAGACCTTTATCGGCAAAAAGACAATTTTTTTCTCATCAATCATTAGACACGCGCGAAGGGCGTTTGGTTGTCGAATAAAACAGAACAACCTTTGAGCGCGGTACGTAATCTAAGAGTCTGTCCGAAACAAACGTTCGGACAACGACACGACGGAAGGAATGATCAATGGCGACCTACAACGACCCGGTAAAATGTTTCGCACCGCTTGAGGTGATCGAGCGGTTGCTCGAGATACGTGCCGAGCTCGGTTATGCCGAGGTCGTGTATATTGACCGATCGATCGAACTCGCGCAGTTTCTCGATGCGTTCGGGTTCGACGTTTACGCTTTCTCAACCCGAAACGACAAACTGAACTACGGCGATTACCGCGCGCCGATCGTCCCGGGCGGCGACACGGTCCATTCTTCGCTGACCGGACATTGATTTCACCGACAAAGAAGGAACGCTCGCCCGGAAGGAATTTCGGACCGGGCGTTCCTTTGCAGTGCAAAGTGCAAAGTGCAGAGTGCATAGTGAATGGTGCTCCCGGTCCAGGTTGCATTTCGCGCTCCGCACTACCCACTTTGCACTTTGCACTCTGCACTTTGCACTACCCACTGTGCACTCTGCACTTTGCACTACCCACTGTGCACTCTGCACTATCGCCTACTCGATCGCCTTCACAATGAACAGCGTTCCGTCGTCGTCGAGGAACTTGCGTTCGGTGAAATCCGCGACGCCCTTTCGGATGAAATCGACGAGTTCCTTTGCCGGCAGATGGATGCCCTCGAGCACCCTCGCCGCAAATCTCTCCCTGCCGTATTCCTCGCCGTCGTCGCGGACGGCCTCGGTGATCCCGTCGGTATAGAGCACCAGGACCTGATCGTCGTCGAACTTGATGAAATGCTGGTGGTAGCGCATTTCGCGGAACATCCCGAGCGGAAGATCGCCGTATTCCACGAACTTGTATTCGCCGTTCGGCCGCACCAGAAGCGGCGGATTGTGGCCGGCATTCGAGAAGACGAATGTCTTGTTCGTCGCATCGAGGATACCGTAGATCGCGGTGATGAACTGGTGCGATTCGACCGAATCCCAAAGAAGATTGCTGACCTTCGAAAGAGCGATGTGAGGCGCGTAGCCGATCTGCACGGCGAGCCTGAGCGACGCGCGAAGGAATGCCGTTAGCAACGCCGCGGGAATTCCCTTTCCGACGGCGTCGGCGACGATGATACCCACCTGGTCGTCGAAGACCTTGACCCAATCGTAGTAATCGCCCGACACCTCTTCGGTCGGAAAAATATAGGCGCTGATATCGAAACCCTTGATCTTCGGATCGTGGTCCGGAAGAAGTTCGAGCTGGACCTGCCGCGCGATCTCGAGTTGCGCCTGCAGCCGCTTCTTCTCGACCAGTTGTTCGTGAAGTTCGACCTTCTCGATGATGATCGCGACCTGCGACGAAAGAAGCTGCAGGATCTGCAGATCGTCCGCCGTATAGGCGTTCAGTTGATCGCTCTCAAGATCGAAGACGCCGATCACCTGATCGTTCGAAACGATCGGCGCCACCATCTCCGACTGCGTGTTGTCCCGGGCGTGGAAATATCGCGGATCCTTGCTGACGTCTCCCGATATTATCGAGCGCCCGGTCTGCGCGCAGTATCCGATGAAGCCCTCCCCAAGTTTGAGTTGCGGCTCGACGAGCGAGAACGGAACCTCGTAGCCGCTGATCGCCTTCGATTTGAAAATGTAGGGATTGTCGCCGGTGACGTCGCTCTCGATAAGATAAATGCCGGCCGCGTCGTAATGGATCAGCGAATCCAATGTATCCATCACGAGAGTCAAGACCTCTTCGAGATCAAGCGATCGGCTGATCGTCTTCGTGATGTCGAGAAGCATCCTCAGCTTGTCGACGACTGTCAGATTCGGATCGGGCGACGGACTTTCGGGATGATGTTCTTCCATTTCAGATCTTTTGGCCATTGACCAGTGTTGCGTCGAGCAACCGAACGTCTCGTACAACACGATGCAGATAAATGACTTAAGCCTCGGCCACGAGTCAGACTATTTGACCGGCGCGGTACTTGGTTTCCTCAATAATCGCGGTTGACGAGGATCGACCCCGCGTATTCGTCCCATAGGCGCGAGATCTTGATCCGGTACTCGACCAGGTCGCGGCTGACGTTGAAATGCCTCGCGATCTCGCGCGATGTCTTGCCCTGCCGGATGAATCTCTTTAATGCCGAATACGGCACGAGCGCCGCCGCCCCGACCGAGTATGCCTCCTCTTCGATCTCGGGGCGATAGTCACGGGCGATCGGCTTCCCTTGCCGATTGACCGCTTTGATCGCCAGTCTCGACGGCTGATGTCCTAGGAACACGTGGCTGATCTCTTCCATCAAGGTCGCGTTCTGCCGGTTCGCCCCGTGCGTCGGGTTGAGAACGATCAGCTTCGTTCCGTCCGGAAGCCGTTGCGAACACGCCCCTCCGGACCAGGCATCCTTGCCGCCGTTTACCAGGTGATCGCGGGCTTCGCCCGAGAGAAACGGCGCGATTTGTTCATACGAGACGACGAGCAGTTTCGCGTAGCGCGCGAGTTCGAACGGGTCAAGGCGCTGATCGTCGCGGCGCAAACCCGCGAAATCGCGGAGCCCGAGCGCCTTGAGCTCGTAGTCGCGGCCTTTCGGCGTCGGCGGAAGTTCGGTGAATTCCATCGGCAGACGAGCGGCCGAGCCGATCTGTTTTCGAATCAGATCAGTCCCGGCCGCTTTTTCAAATCCAATGCTCTAGACCTCTTTGAATTCGGAATCGACGTCCTCGGTCGAAAGCGCGACGCGATAATTCTTCGATTGTTTCTGTTTCGTGATCAGCAAATCGTCTTTGGTCTTCAGAAGATCGGCGCGGTTGTATACCGAGATCTCGAAATTGTAGCCGTGCGTGATCGCGTCCTTCGGGCACGCCTCGACGCAGAAACCGCAGAAGATGCAGCGCCCGTAGTCGATGTTGTAGACCTTCGCGTAACGCTCGTCGCGGCCGACGCGTTCCTCGTACGGGCGCGGGTCGTTGACCGCCTCGATGTAGATGCATTCCGACGGACAAGCGGCGGCGCAAAGATAACAGGCGACGCATTTCTCCTTTCCGTTTTCATCGACGTGAAGCAGATGCTGGCCGCGATACCGCGGCTGAACCGTGACCGGAACGTCCGGATACTGAACCGTCCATTTCTCGCGCGGAATCTCGGAGATGGTGCGTTTCATCCCTTTGATGATGGCCGCTGTCGATTTCAAAACATCGCTGAGTATTGCCATAAGATTTCGGCGACCCCGGGGCCGCCGCTCCGAAAATTGATCCTCTAAATTATATCGATTCGGGCCGCATGATTGAAATCGCGGAACGCAGACCGACCTCGCCCGATCAAAGCGAGCCCGAAACCGCGAGGCCGAACACCAGGATAAAATACGCTATGACAAGAAGCAGAAGCAGCGTCCCGATCGCGCCGACGATCATCCCGGCAAGCGCCAAGCCTTCACCACCGAATTCGTTCGGATTCTCTTTCGCCTTTTTGCGGGCCATGAACCCGAGGACGACGGCGACCGGCGCGGCGATCTGGCAAATCAGAAATCCTCCGATGCCGCAAATCAGCGATGCGATCGCAAGCGTTTGGTTTTTCTGGCCGGTGACAGGCGGTTGAAACGGAGTATCGGCCGAGATCTGCTGCGGCTGCCACTCCTGTACGGGCGCCGGCGGCGGATTCCATTCCGGCTGCGCCGTCTGCAATGGCTCGGCAAAAGGCGATTGCGGTGCGCCGAATCCCATCGACGTGTCGGGGGCGGGAGCCGGCGGCGGAGCATCAAAGACCGGCGGCGGAGCCGCAAATGGCGATTCCGGTGCCGGCGGTTGGTTGACCGGCGGCGGAGCCGTAAACGGCGATTCCGGTGCCGGCGGCTCACTGAACGACTGGAAAGGCGTCTGCAGGACCGTTGCCGGCATATCGTCGTCGGCAGGCGGTGGAGACGGCTCCGAGAAACTGTGCGCGGGAACCGGCGGCTCCCCAAAAGACGGCGCCGGCGGCTCGCTCACGGGCGGTTCGGCGAATGTCGGCGGCGGCGGTTCGCTGATCGGCGGCGCCGGATCCGCAAAACTCGGTGCCGGCGTGTCCGGCCGGATCTCTTCCTTGATCGAGTCGAAAGCCGGCGGATCGGCCACGAGATCTTCAAGGCCCGCAGGGTCAGCCGCGGCGGGCGACACGACCATCGTCGCCAACGGATCGAAGTTCTGGGGCAACTGAAGAACATTGTCCTCATCGTCCTTTTCATCGACCCGGGAAGCGACCATCGTTTTGAACGGATCATCCGACGGGATCATCTCGGCAAGTTCCTCCTGCCGCACGACCTGGGTCTTCAGCGGATCTTCCGCCTGAACTTCTTCGACAACCTCGACCAACGGTGTGCCGTCGGTTTGGCAGAACCGCATTGTGTCCGGGAACTCACGCTGACAATTCGGGCATTTTTTCATCCGTCGTCCGTCCTTGAAAATGGAATAAAGTCCGTAAATTCGAGGTTTATGAGAACCTCGCGAACTTACGGACTTTTATATCCTTTTACCTAAACTAATTCAAGCTTGCTGAAGAAGTAAGCGATCTCGATCGCGGCATTTTCGTCCGAATCAGATCCGTGAACGGCATTCTCGCCGATCGAGCCGGCAAACTCGCGGCGCAGCGTGCCCTCGGCCGCATCCGCCGGATTCGTCGCGCCCATCAGATCGCGCCACGCCTTGACCGCGCCGTCCTTTTCGAGACAGAGAACGACGCACGGACCGCTCGACATGAACTCCGTCAGTTCGCCGAAGAACGGACGCTCGCGGTGGACGGCGTAGAATCCTTCGGCCTGCTTTCGCGTCTGATGGATGAGCTTCATCCCGCGGATCTTGAACCCCGCGCCGATGATGCGATCGATGATCTTTCCGGTATGCCCTTTGCCAACCGCGTCGGGCTTGATGATTCCAAATGTCAGATTGCTCATTTTCTTATCTTTCTTTCCTTAATTCTTATCTATTGTTTTGCTATCTTTCCCGAATCACGCATCGCACGATCGCGGGCAAATCTTCTCGGCCGCGGAGCTCCGTTGAAAACGAACGGTCAATTCAACGTCCAGGCCTTTCCTGGGATGTCATTCCGAAGATCGTCCTCAGTTCGTCCGATATTCTGATCGGGCGTTTCGACTTTCGGTCGACCAGGCACCACACGCTGCGCGCCTTGATGATCGCGCCTCCGTCCCTCGCAACCTCGGTGAACCGTTCGCAGGTGACGCGCGTCGCGTTGCCGACCCACGTCGTGGCGGTCACGGCATCGCCTTCGAACGCTTCCCGGAGATAATCGATCTCGTGACGCGTCAGGATCCAAGCCAACCCGCTCCGCGTTCCGGCATCCACGGCCGCCAACCAGTGCGCGGCGGCCACATCCTGGATCCAACGGACATACGCGACGTTGTTGACGTGTCCCTGTTCGTCGATGTCGTACGGGTCGACAATGAAGGTGTGCGAGAACTTCATCCGGCGGCTGGCGGATGCACGGCATCCGGCCATTCCCCCATTCAGGCTGACGCCTTCGAGCCGAGAAGTTCGACGACGGCGCGGCCGATGTCGGCCGGAGATTCGACGACGCGGATCCCGGCCTCGGTCAGCGCCTTCATTTTCTCCGCCGCAGTTCCCTTTCCGCCCGAGATGATCGCGCCGGCGTGTCCCATACGCCGTCCGGGAGGCGCAGTCTGCCCGGCGATGAACGCCACTATCGGTTTCGTCACGTTGTCTTTTGCGAACGCCGCCGCGTCCTCTTCCGCGGTACCGCCGATCTCGCCGATCATGATGATCGCGTCCGTCTCGTCGTCCGCCTCGAACAGCCGCAATGCGTCGGTATGGTTTGTCCCGATGATGGGGTCGCCGCCGATACCGATCGCGGTCGACTGCCCGAGTCCGAGCGAAGTCAACTGACCGACGGCCTCGTATGTCAGCGTTCCGGAACGCGAGACGACGCCGATCCGTCCTTCCTTGTGGATATGGCCCGGCATGATGCCGATCTTGCATTTTCCGGGCGAGATGATCCCGGGACAGTTCGGCCCGATGACGCGCGTGCGCTTGTCACGGAGATACTCCTTGACGGCGACCATATCGGTCACAGGAATACCTTCTGTGATCGCGACGACGAGCGGGATCCCGGCATCGGCGGCTTCCATTATCGCGTCGGCGGCGAATGCCGGCGGCACGTAGATCACGGATGCGTTCGCCCCGGTCTCGCGTACCGCGTCGGCGACCGTGTTGAAGACAGGCACGCCTTCGTGGGTCGATCCGCCCTTGCCCGGCGTCACGCCGCCGACCACGTTCGTGCCGTAATCGATCATCTGAAGGGTATGAAAGGTGCCTTCCTTGCCCGTGATTCCCTGCACGATCAGCCGTGTGCTCTTATCAACTAGAACGCTCAAAACTCGTATCTCCTCGGAACAAACGTATTAAAAACAAAGAGAAAGTATAACACGATGCCCGATTTCGTGCGCAAATGGCAGAATTGCGACTTTTCCCGAAACTTCGCGCCGTCGTCGTTCGTTACCAAGTTTGTCGGGCCTTTTTCCGGCAACACCGAGCGTCTTTTTCAACTGTTCATCGTCCGGGCGCGGTCTTTCGGCCGGCCTTCGAGATGCCGTTTATGCTGCAATTGTATTCGTTTTATTCCGATGCCTTCCGGATCGCGCTGAAATCGATCTTCGAGCACAAGTTGCGGGCCTTTTTGACGCTCATCGGCATCATCATCGGGGTCGCCGCGGTCGTCATCGTCGGGGCCTCGATCGACGGCCTGAAGACCTACGTCATCGACAAGGTCTCGAAAGTTCTCGGCTCGAACCATTTCATGATCACGCGGATGGCGAACACCGGCCGTTTGTCCGACGAGGAATACGAACGGCGCAACCGCCGGAACAAGGACCTGACTTGGGAAGAGTTCCTGCACGTCCGCGACAACTGCAAGATGTGCTCGGCGGTCGGCGCAGCAATGGGCGCGGGCGCCGATCTCGCGCAGGACGGCATCGAGATGCCCTCGGTCCGCGTCCAGGGCGTGACGGCGAACATGGTCGAGATCGAGGACAAGACCATCGGACTCGGCCGGTTCATTTCCGATTCCGAGGTCGAACGCTCGGCCAAGGTCTGCGTCATCGGCACCGATGTCCAGGACAAGTTCTTCGCCGGGCAGAATCCGGTCGGGAAAACGATCAAGCTGCGCGGCGTCCCTCTGACGATCATCGGCGTCGAAGAAAAACGCGGATCGTTCTTCGGAGATTCGATGGACCGGAATCTCTATATCCCGGTCACGCTGCACAATCAAATATTCTCGCGCGACGGCGGTCTGCAGGTTCACGGCAAAGCTGTCGACGCGGAGATCTTCAAGGAAGCGATCGAGAATGCGCGCCTCGTTCTGCGAAACAAGCGTGAACTGATCGGCAGCGAAGAGGACAATTTCAGCGTCGTCAACACCGACGAGTTCAATTCGCAGATGGACCAGTTCACGAACGCGATCGCGGTCGTCGTGATGCCGATCACGATGATCACGCTGATCGTCGGCGGTATCGTCGTGATGAACATTATGCTGGTCTCGGTCACGGAACGGACCTTCGAGGTCGGACTTCGAAAAGCTCTCGGGGCGACGCGCAGCCAGATAATGCTGCAGTTCCTGATCGAGTCGGCGGCGCTGTGCGTCGTCGGCGGGTTGATCGGATTGGTATTCGCCGCCGGCGCGACGCAGATCGTCGGCGCGATCCTCGAGATGACGATGACGATCACGGTTTTCTATATGGCGCTGGCGGTCATCGTGTCGAGCGTGATCGGCGTGCTCGCCGGTCTTTATCCTGCCTGGAAAGCCGCGAAGCTCGATCCGATAGTGGCGCTGACGAAGGTTTAGGGGGGACGGCGATGATATTGCAAGGCACACTTTCGAAAGAAGTTCTGAAAATGGCGACGGAGAGCATAATGGCTCACAAGTTCCGATCCGCGCTTACGGTCCTCGGTATCGTGATCGGTCTGATCACGGGAATCGTCGTCTTCTCTATCCTCAACGGGATGAGCCAGTCGATCGTCTCGATCATCGAGGAATATGGCTCGAACAACATCTACGCATTCCATCTTTCGACCGGTTTCGGCAACCGCAACCGCGACGAACGCAACCGAAAACCCCTGACCGACGACGACGCGACCGCGATCCTGGCGCAGTCGGCCGCGGTTGAGGACATCGCGACCGTCGCGATCAACATTGGGTCTTGGGGCAGCGGATTCGACGACAATCTTGTTTACGAAGGCAAGAACTATCGCTGGGCGCTGACCGACGGCGTGACCCCGAATTACATGCAGATCACCAACCTCGTCATCCGGCAGGGGCGATGGATCTCGGACGCCGACAATTATCAACGGCGCAGGGTCTTGGTTCTCGGCGTCAATGCGGTCGAAGCGCTTTTCCCCGACAATCAGGACGACGTGGTGGGAAAGGTCGTCCGGATGAACGGAACGACGTGGGAGATCATCGGGGTCATCGAAAAGCGAAAAGCCGGATTCTTCGGCGACAACGAGGAGGACAGAAAGGTTTTTCTGCCGTATCGAACGGCTCGGAAGGAAGCTCCCACGCGTGACGCGGTTCTCCATATCATCCAGGCCAAACAGGGAAAGGTTGCCGATGCCGTCCTCGAGGTCGAAGGGATCCTGCGGCAGCGGCGCGGCGTGAAATACGGCGAAGCGAACAACTTTGATATCAAGACCGCCGACAACTTCATCTCTCAGTTCGAGGGCATCGTTTTCGGGGTCAAGACCGCCGCGATCGCGATCTCGATGCTTGGACTCCTGGTCGGCGGCATCGGCGTGATGAACATTATGCTCGTGTCGGTGACCGAAAGGACCAAGGAGATCGGGATCCGCAAGGCGGTCGGCGCGACGAAGGGCGCGATCGTTCTTCAGTTCCTGCTTGAGGCGATGACGCTCACCTTTTTCGGCGGACTCATCGGAGTTACGCTTGCTGTTGGCATCAGCAAGCTGATTATGCTTCTTGTTCCTTCGCTTCCCGCCTTGATTGAGATCGCCGCGATAGTCGTAAGCCTCATCATTTCGGTTTCGATCGGACTTGTGTTTGGTGTCGTTCCGGCAATCCGGGCTTCCCGGCTCGATCCGATCGAATGTTTGAGATGCGAATAGACGACTCGCGTTTGGGCCCGCTGCTTCGCTCGACCGCCCACGGCGGCCTTTGTCACGAGGCTCCGACGTATCCGGTTACCCAAATCCGCCGCTCGTCAGCTACCAGACTCACCAACATTTATCTGT
>CAZARD010000088.1:0-12383 GCA_964487505.1 uncultured Blastocatellaceae bacterium
CCGCCGGTTTCTCAAGGATTCGTTCGTGTTCATTGAAGCGGGAACGCTGAAGAATAATTCGTATCCGCGGTCCGCGTCTTTTCGATGGGATGCGCCTCGATCCGATTGCCCCACTTAAGCCGATCAGTCGGCGGTTGAACGGATCCGGAAGAGGTCGGTTTGGGAATCAGCTTCGGAAAATGAAAAGGGCCGCCATTTTGGGCGGCCCTTTCAACTTGTCCGACGGACGGTCTATGCGTAACTGTGGAGTCCCGGCAGCAGGTAACTGACGCCGAGATACGTGAAGATCACGAGCAGGAATCCGACGATCGCGAAATACGCCGAACTGCGTCCTTTCCAGCCGCGCGAGATGCGCGTGTGCAGGAATGCTGCATACGTCAGCCACGCGACGAGCGCGCCCGTTTCCTTTGAGTCGAAGCCCCACGGTCGTCCCCAGGATTCGTTCGCCCAGATCGCGCCCGTGATGAGCAGCATCGCGAGACCGGCGAAAGCGAGACACGCCGTCTTGTACATCAGCGAGTCGAGCGCGTCGAGGCTCGGGAGCCGTTCGCGAATCGTTTCGGTCCGGAACGAGAACAGGATGACGAAGAACGTGCCGGCGAGTGCCGTCAGCAGTCCGGCGAACTCGACGGGATTCGTATTGAGGCTCGTGAACAGCTTGGCGCCGTTGCCCTGAAAATACTGTCGGCCGGCCATCTCGAGCTGTTTCGGAGTGAGCGCGGCGAATTCCTGGGCGGAAAGATTCTCACGCGACGCGAGTTCTTTTCCTACCGCGACGTACTGCGCCGGGCTCTTTTCGAGCTGGGCCTGGAGGCGGGCCTGAACGTCAGTTGCCGATTTGACGCCGGTCACCCAAAGCGCCACTGCCAGGATCTGCGCGACCAGCGACAGTTTCAACAAGATATGGCCGATGGTGCGGGCCTTCTCATCCGATCTGTAGACATAGGCGAGGAACGTCGCGATCGAGCCGACGAGCAGCACGCCCGCGGCGACCAGCGCCCAGCCGACATACGGCAGATCGACGCGGAAGAAAGCGTTAAAAGGCTTGCCGCCCATCGGGTTCGGCATAAAGGTCCCCGCGCGATAAACCCCTTCCGTGAAGACCGAAAAGCCGCTGATCGAACCGAACACGCAAAGCGCGAAGATGCTCGCCCAGATCGCCATCGCCTCGACCTTGACGCCGTCCTTGAGAAGATA
Organism: uncultured Blastocatellaceae bacterium; assembly: GCA_964487505.1. Lineage (GTDB taxonomy): Bacteria > Acidobacteriota > Blastocatellia > Pyrinomonadales > Pyrinomonadaceae > JAFDVJ01. Next base: position 1,198 of record CAZARD010000088.1, read on the forward strand.
GATCACGGCGATCGCGAAACAAACAAGCGCGATGCCGTAGCTCAGGGCCGCGACGCCAACGTGGATCGGACGCCAATACGAGTCGAGAATCGGCATCAGGTTCGAATGCTCGCCACCGATGAACCGCGCAAGGATCAGGATCAGCGCCGCGAGCGGCAACGTGAACGCGCTCAGGAACTGGAAGTTCTTACGATGGATCAGGAAAAGCGTCGTGATGCCGGCGCCGAACGCGAACGCGATGCTCAGGTCATAAAGGTTCGCGAACGGGACGTATCTGAAGATCCAGGGCTTGACCATATTGCCGCTCTGCTGCAGCTGCACGAGCTCGTGATCGTAGGCGTTCGCCCAGCGCACGAGCCAGCTCGAGAAGTTGAAGAACACTCCGAGCGTCGCGCCCCACAAGCCGATGCGTTTGGCCATACTCGACGGCGCGTATAGATTCGTCAGTTCGAAAAGCCCGCCGAGAATGTAGAAAGCGAGCGCGAGCATCATCAGCGCCGTGTCCGAGATGAAACCGTCGCCGATCTGGATGCGAAGTCCGACCATGGCGAACGATCCGACGATCGCGAGGATCGCCGGCAGGAACGATTTCCAACTTGCCGCTGCGGCCGAATCGGTCCGTTCACGAACCGTGAAAACCTCTGTCTGTAATCTGGTTGCGTCTTCCATATAAATTACCCCTTGGATTCTTCATTAGAACTCGGCAAGAACCGTCCGACGATTGCGCGGAACTTGTCCTGAAATGCCAAATGATTGCGATTCGCATCACCGCCGAAAACGACCTCGAACGTTCCGTCGTCCTTCTTTTCGATCATCGCCCAGATGCGGCGGTGCGAGGTGAAGAAGACGAACGCCAAGGCGCCCATCAATCCGAACCCGCCGATATACCAAGCGATGAAAGCGGCGTGATACGGATCGTATTTGATGGACAAGACGTGGGCCAACGGTGACTTAGTGTATTCCGACATATGCCAGCGGTACCCGGCCTTCGGGGCCGCGACCGGAGCGTTGTCAGGGAGTTTGTTGGCGAAAGCGAAAACCTTGACGGTTTCTTCCGCCTTTCCGGCGGCGGCGGGCGTCGTGACGCGGAGCACCGCGACCGGATTGTTGTATTCGGCGCTTTGCGTCGTGAACTGTGCGCCTTTCATCACGAAATCGGGAAGAAAATTCTCGTACTCGACCTTTGTCCCGTTTGGCAGCGTCGCCGTCTCGTTGCGCTTGAGCACGAGCGTTACCGGTTGTTCCGAAGGATTCTCCGGAGTCAGCTGGAACGTCATCGAACTCGCGCTTCCGACAGTGATCGCGCTCGACTGGAAGAATCTGTACCCGCGATACGTAAACGGATTGTTTAGGCTGACGTCGGCAACGGTCTCGCCGTAGTCCGGATCGGTGATCTTGATGCGTGTCCGCCAATCCATCGTGTTGTTGATCTCGATCTCGCCGCCGGTGTTGATCAATCTCTGTTCGATCTCGACGCATTCGATCGTGAAGGGGAGCTCGACGTTGAAGCGTTCCTGCTTGTCGAGATTGAACTTGATGAGCTGGATCGTATTCGATTTCTGGACGAGGTTGAAGTCCGACAGAACCTGCGGATTCGTGTCGGGCGTGAGCCTGACGTCGGCGTCGAACCCGAACTGGTGCGCGACGAAATGTCCGAGAAAAAGGATCAGCAGGAAAACGTGGACGATGTAGGCCCCGGTCCGGTTCCATTTGCCCTTTTCGCCGAACACATAAAAGTAGTTGCGCTTTTCGATCTTGGAGAAATCCTTCTGACCGGACTCGTCGGTGGCGTAGGCGGAAACTTCGCTTTCACTGACCGTGGCCTTCATTCCGTTCTCTTCGAAAGCGGATCTGACCCGATGCGCGACATCGGCCTCGTCATTGCCGTTGATCGTCACGACAGCATTGTTCTTTTGGGCGAGAAGCCATTTCCGCGTCGCGGTCTTCTTGGCGTCAACGATGTAGCTCCACGCGCCCGGAAACCGGTCTATCGAAGCGAGAACGATATTCAGCGACAGGATCAGCAACAGCAGGTTGTAGTACCAGCTGTAGTACACGTCGAACAACCCGAGCCATCCGAAGATCATCTTCTCGGCCGGTGTCCGGGTCGCGTAGTACGCGTCGAATCCCTGAACGTTTTGCTGGATGACCACCATCCCGACGATCGAAAGAAAGACGAGGATGCAGAGAACGACTACGCCGAAGCGCACCGAACTTATGAATTCCAATGCAGTATTGATGACCGGCGAGGACGTTTCTTTCGTTGCCCTTTCCTGTTTGATCGTTTCTTCAGCGGCAGACATTATGTTTTCCCTTGTCGCGTGCCGCAAGAAACGGCCCGGCTTGATCTTATGACACGAGAATAATAGCGGAACGGGCTCTTTTTGTCACATACGGAGAAATTAGTCCTCCTTAGGTATTTGATCAATTCCTCTACTTGAACGAGTTTGGAGTTTTTCGCTCAAAAAGTTATCCTAGCACTCAACGAAACATTGCCGGAAAGCGAAAAAATGGAAACTATTGGGGCCGGGATCGAGGACGCGAAGCAATTCGGGTTGCGCGAGAAACTGGCGGCATATCTTGAACTTACGAAGCCGCGCATCGCGTTTATGCTGGTGCTGACCTCGGCCGCTGGGTTTTATCTCGGAAACAAGGGTGATTTTGACTTCGTGCTGTTCGCGAACTCGATGATCGGCATCGCGCTGCTCGCGTTCGGCGTCGCGACGCTGAATCAGTTCCTCGAGCGCCGGACGGACGCGCTGATGGAGCGCACCGCGAAGCGGCCGTTGCCGACAAGCAAGATCGCACCGCGCGAAGCGCTCGTCTTCGGGCTTGCGCAGTGCGCCGTCGCGGAACTCTATCTTTGGTTTCTGGTCAACGGATTGACGGCGATCCTCGGTCTCGTCGTGATCGTCGGATACGTGCTGCTGTACACGCCGCTCAAGACCCGGACGACGGCATCGACGGCGATCGGCGCGATTCCCGGCGCAATGCCGCCGCTGATGGGCTGGACATCGTCCGCCGACGCGATCACGCTCGGGGCGTGGACGGTATTCACGCTGCTCTTCCTTTGGCAATTCCCGCATTTTCTGGCGATCGCGTGGATGTACAAGGACCAGTACGCGAAGGCCGGCATCCTGATGCTGCCGGTCGTAGAACGCGACGGCCGTGTTACCGCGCGGCAGATCGTCGTTTTCGCGCTGATGCTTTTGCCGGTCAGCCTGACTCCTTTCTTTATCGGATTCGCAGGCATCTTCTATCTACTCGGCGCGGCGGTCCTCGGGATCTGGTTCTTGTGGACCAGCATTTCGATGGCGCGGGATCGGACGGTTGAAAAGGCGCGCAAGCTGTTGCTCGTCTCCGTTCTCTATCTGCCGCTGATCTTCGCGCTGATGGTAATTGACCGGAAGTAGCTTATGGTGACGAAACAGAGCAATGTCGGAACAAGCGTCCCGGGCCGTTCGATGATCGGCGGCGGTGCCGAACCTTTCCAGCCGGATGATGGCCGGGGGCCGGGCGAAGGCCCGGATCTCGAGACCGTCGAGTACGAGCCGAGTTTCTCGAAATCACGCGTCCTGACGTGGTTCCTGATGCTCGTCGTGCTGATGACGTTCGGCGGTGTCATTTCGGCATACGTCGTCATCTCGACGAACGGCGTTCTCGAATGGCGTCCGTTCGCGCTTCCGGTCCAGGTTTGGATAAGCACGGCGATCATCATCGCGTCGAGCATCACATATGTTCTCGCCGAAGACGGCATCAAGCAGAGTTCGCAGGAAAAGACGAAGAGATGGCTGATTGTGACGACCGCGCTTGGCGCGGCGTTCGTTTCGTCGCAGATCCTCGCCTGGTTTCAGCTGGTCAAACTCGGCATCTATGTCCAAAGCAATCCTTACGCGGGCTTCTTCTACATCCTGACGGCGCTCCACGCGGTGCACGTCATCGGCGGTATCATCGCGCTCGGTTACGTCGTGCTGATGACGTGGGACCGGGGCCGTTTCGGGGACGCGATCGACCGCGTTCGGGACGTTGCCGGGGCCGTCGGCTGGTACTGGCATTTCATGGGACTTCTCTGGATCGTTCTTTTCGTCCTCTTGGGTTTTTGGAAATAGTCATATGTCTAGCGGTCCCGGAGTCGGAAAACAATCAAATCTCGTCATCAATCTGATCTCGATCATCGTGCCGATCGTCGTTGCGATACTGTTGGGACTGCCGCAGAAGGTTGACCTCGGGCCGTGGACGAAGAAACTGCCGCACGTGATCGGATCGATCAACTCGGTCACGAGCCTCGCGTTGGTGCTCGGGCTGGCGTTCATTAAGATGCGAAAGATCCGGCTGCACCAAGCGATGATGACACTTTCGTTCGCGCTCGGCGGTGTCTTTCTGGTCTGCTACGTGACGTATCATCTCTCGAATCCTTCCAACCGGTTCGTGGGCGAAGGATTCATACGATACGTCTATTTCTTCACGCTGATAACGCACGTCGGGCTGTCGTTGGTCGTGCTGCCGCTGGTTCTGAGGGCGATGTATTTCGCGGCGACCGAGCGGTTCGAAGAGCATCGCCGGATAGCGAGATTCGCATACCCGATCTGGCTCTACGTCGCGTTCACCGGCGTGATGGTCTATGCATTCGTCTACCACTTTTTTCCCGCTGCCTAAAAAAAATCGTAAAACCCTTGATTTTCTTGCAGGCCGGATGCTATATTCTTTTCTGTTGAAAATTGAGACGCCGAAGCCGTTTTTATTGTTTTGCGGCGCGGGGGAACCAAACGTTCCGCTTTGGCGGGACACGGGGCGAGGCATTCATTGTGAATGCGGGGAAACTTCTTCATTCCTAGCCCGACAGCTAACCTCGTAGGTGGGCGAAGAAGCTACGATAGAGATTTGCCTGTTTAAGGTACGATTTTCCGAGTGCTTCGTGCCTTTGATTTTTTCAACAAATCAAACAGACGTCCGGTCTTCTCAAAGAGGGAAAAGTTCCGTTTCGACGGAACTTTTTTCTGTTTGGGTGCAAAGCGGCGAGCGGCGCGTCAGAACCGGGAGCGGTAGCGACCGGCAAACACGAAACAGCGAGCCGCGGCGACGGCTGCCGGGAATCCGAGATCCCCTTTGCCGGTCGCTACCGCTCCCGGTTCCGACTGCTCCCCGAGTCCGAACAACGAGCCGCGGCGACGGCTGCCGGGAATTCGAGATCCCCTTTGCCGGCCGCTACCGAGGCTGTGTCAAAAGCCGTACTTTGATCCATCGGCAATCGTTCAGGGCTGGGCTCCTGCCCAGCCGTTGAACGACTGAACGCTGTGATCCGGGCTACGCCCGGATGCGCCAAACTCAAGCAGGGCTTCAGCTTAAGTTTCGGCTAAAGCCGCGATTATTGCTCTGACCGCTGTCCGTTCGTTGAAACGAACGGGAATTTACATTAATTCCCTTGAATACGAGCTTTGCCGGTCGCTACCGCCCCCTCGACTGCTTTCGATCCCAAGCCCAAATCCCAAATCCGACATCCCTACCGTTCCCGTATCTGCACAAGCGGCAATTTGCGGCTCGGATCGAAAACGATCTTGCCCGGTTTCGAATCGGTCGCGATCGTGAACGATTGGACGCGTTTGTCTATCCGCAGAGTTTCCTTTTTCCAAACGCCGCCGACGTTGATCTCGATCTCGAGCGCAAGTTCGAACGGGAGCGGCGACATCTCATCCTCGATCTGCGTCTGTTCGATGTCGATCGTCAGTTTTCCGGTCGCCGGATCATATGCGCGTGCGTACCGGATGATCGGATGCCGAGCTCCGTAGACCCACTGTTCGAAAAACCGCGTCAGATCGCGTCCCGAAACTTCCTCGAACACCTTCTTCAGATCGGTCGTTTCGACATTCTTCCATTTGAAGCGTCGCAGATATTCACGGACCGCCCGCCAGAAGACCGCATCGCCGACCTCTTCGCGCAGTGTGTGCAGAACGGCGCCGCCCTTTTGGTACGTGACGGTGTCGAAGATCGAGTCGTCAGGCCGGGCGAGTTGGTTGAAAAGACCTCGCTTGCGTTTCAAACGCGCGTTCTCCGCGAAATATTCATCGGCGTCCTCCTGGATCTTCCGCAAATAGTCGGACCGTCCGTATTTGCGCTCGCGGTAGACGGCTTCCATGAACGTCGCGAAGCTCTCGTTCAGCCAGAGTTCGGCCCAGTTGCGGCAGGTGACGAGGTTTCCGAACCAAGAATGCGCGAGCTCGTGCGAGATCAGGTCCTCGACGATGTTCTTGCCGAACGATTGCTCGATCAAAAAGACCTCTTCGTCCGAGAGGGTCGTGGCGGTCACGTTTTCCATTCCGCCGAAGTTGAAGTTTCCGACGATCGTTTGATCGTATTTGGCGAACGGGTAATCGATGCCGGTGATCTCCTCGAAGACGCGCATCATTTCGGCCGTCTGCGGAAACGCCTTTCTGGCGATCGCCTCGGTGCCCGGATAGACATAATAGCCAAGCGGGACATTGCGGTGGCTCCCGCTGAGCTTGACGAAGTTTCCGACGACGAACGAGATCAGGTATGTCGAATGAGGCTGCGTCATCCGAAAATGAAACGTCTTCTTCTTGCCCTCTTCGCTGACGCCGACGAGTTCGCCGTTTGCGATCGCGGTTTCTCCGGCATCGACGGTGATGAACTGTTCGGATGTTGCCTTGTCGTCCGGGAAGTCGTACGACGGAATCCAATAGCGCGCCTCTTCCGGCTCGCCCTGGGTCCAGATCTGGGCGTCCCGGGCCGGCCCCTTCCCGTCGCGCGCCGCATCGACAAAATAGATGCCTTTCGCCGGTTTCGCTGAATACTTGAATCGGATGCGAACCGTTTCGCCGCTCCGGCGCGGCCGGTCGAGCTCGACAACGACGGATTGGTCGGTGACCCTGAACTTGAGACTTGCGGATTCTCGCTCGAGTTCGACCGATTGGAATGTCATTCCCCGCGCATCGAGTTCGAGCGTCGTGAATCCGTCGCTGAGCGGCTTGAAGGTGACGGTCGTGTCGCCGAAAACCATCTTTCGCCGCCGATCAAAGCTTGTCCGAATCGTGTAGTTCTCGACATCGACCGTCCTTGTGCGATTGAAATCGGGCTTGGGCACCTGACCGCCCGCAAGGGCAGTAAACAAAAACAGCGGAGCGAGGACGGCGAATCGGAAGAAATTTTTCATTTTTCGGAATACGAAGGCGCGCCCGGTTCCGAAACTGCCGGAGCGGGCGCGCCGTCAAAGGCTCGTCTGGAGGTTCAGCGAAGATGCGTCTCGAACCATCCGAGAACGTTTTTGTACCAGAACTCCGAATTCTGCGGTTTCAGTATCCAGTGCCCCTCGTCCGGGAAAACGATCAGCTTGGACGGGACGTTCTGCAACTGCAGCGCCGTGTAGAGCTGATACGACTGATCGACCGGGACGCGGTAGTCGAGTTCCCCGGCGGTCACAAGGGTCGGCGTCCGGAAGTTCGCGGCAAAGCGATGCGGCGACCAACGCTCGTAGTTCGATCGGTTCTGCCACGGCATTCCCTTGAATTCCCAGTTCACGAACCAGAGTTCCTCGGTAGCGCCGGCCATCGATTCGAGATTGTAAACCCCGGCGTGGGATACGAGCGCCTTGAATTTGAACCGCGGATCCGTGTTGTGTCCGAGGATCCAGTCGACCATATATCCGCCGTACGACGCGCCCGCGCCGCCGATACGGTTCTTGTCGACGAACGGTTTCTTCGTCATTTCCGCGACGCCGTTCATAATGTCGACGTACGCCCGTCCGCCCCAGTCGCCCGAGACCTCATCGACGAACTTCTGGCCGTAGCCGGTCGATCCGCGCGGGTTCGGCATAAATACGACGTAGCCGGCATTGGCATAAATCTGCGGATTCCAACGGTATCCCCAGTTGTCGTTCCAAGCGCCCTGCGGACCGCCGTGGATGAGCACGATCATCGGATATCTCTTAGATGAATCGAAACTCGCCGGTTTGACGATCCAACCGTGGACCTTCGCACCAAACGCTCCGGTCCATTCGATCTCTTCGGCCTTCGCGAGCCCGAGATCCGAATTCGCGCCGCTCAGATTCGCCATCTCGCCGCCGCCGAGGGATACCCTGTAGACCTCCGCCGGGCGGGTCATCGAACTCGAAAGCGCGACCGCCGAACGGCCGTCCTTCGTCACCGAGATGTTCGAGAAAAAGCCGTCGTTGCGCAACATCTTGACGTGCGTCGCGATCTTCAGTCGAAAGTCCGGTTCGAGCGGTACCGAATAGATCGGCTGTCGGCCGCGCGTTCCGGCGGTGAAATAGACGGTCTTCCCGTCGGGCGAGAGCGCGATCTCTTCGGCCTGCTGGTCGAATCCGACGGTAAGTTCGCGCGTATCTCCGGTAACGCGGTCATAGCGCATCACGCGCCAGCGGTCAGCCTCGAATCCCTCCCGCGCCTGCGAACGGAAAAGGATGTACTTTCCGTCCGGCGTGAACATCGGCGCAACGTCGTACCCGCGGTTCTTGACGGTGATGTTCTTCGCATCGCCGTCCGACCACTGCATCGCGACGGATTTCCTGGAATAGCCCGGAAGCGTTAGCAGATAAATGTCGCTGTTGGTCGAGACGGCCTCGACCTTGTCGGGATTGCGGAGCACCGCGATCTGCTTAGAATCGGGCGAAAATGCGACATCAACCCCTGTTCCGGCGGCGTAAGGCGGGGAATCGAAGTCTCCCGGCGTCATATCTTCGGCGACGCCGCCGTTGCTTGAGACGACGAAGACATGCGTCCGCTTCCGGTCACGCCACTCATTCCAATGCCGGTAAAGTAGCCGGTCGGTTACGACCGCCTTGACCTTGCTCTCTTCAACGCGCTTGTCCTCCGCTTCGTTGCACTTGTCGTCCTTGCACTCGGGATAAACGTCGGACACGAACGCGATCCATTTTCCGTCCGGGGACCAGACCGGGCCGCCGGCTCCGGTGGAGATCTTGGTGATCTGCTTACGGTCGTCGCCGTCCGGGTCCATTGTCCAGATCTGTCCGCCGGCGACGAACGCGATCTTCCTGCCGTCCGGTGACCAGCGCGGGCTCGAGGCCGACTTGTCCCCTTTTGTGACCTGGCGCGGCGTGCCGCCATCGACGCTGACCGTATAAATGTGGGTCAGAGACTTGTTCGCCGCCTTGTCGACGTCGCCGATCGTGAACGCGACCGTCCGTCCGTCGGGTGAAAGCTGCGGATCGCCGACGCGCCGCTGCTTGATCATCGTGTCGAAATTGAACGTTTGCGCGACCACGCCCAAGGCCAAGATCGCGATCACGGCAATCGAATATAGGATTCGTCTCATAATCAAATTCCCCGAAAAATGGATTGAAACAACTTGCTCGATTATCGCATACGAGCCGCCGCGCCGCGAGTCAGACGTCGGCCGAGAACGATTCTTTTCGCGCTTTGGATGCAGGACAATGTCAATTATGATGGCAGTCTATGAAAATTCGATCCGCTTTCATCCTTATCGTCTTCTCGTTGCCGGTCTTCGGACAGCAGGCGACACCGACTCCGCCGATCTACTCCGAGAACGCTCTCGCCGAACTGCAAATGGTGCAGCGGGCGTCGCTCGAATCGGATTACGCCTATCGACAGACGGCGTATCTGACCAACAACATCGGCCCGCGGCTGTCGGGATCGGCCCAGGCCGAACGCGCAGTCCAGTATGTCGCGGACGAGATGCGGAAGCTCGGCCTGACGGTAACCCTGCAGAAACTGACGGTGCCCCACTGGGTCCGCGGTGCCGAATCGGGCGAACTGGTCGAATGGGACGGTATGGCGCCGGGCTCGACGCAGCGCGTAGTGTTGACTGCCCTTGGCGGAAGCGTGGCGACGCCTGACGCCGGGCTTGTCGCGGATGTCGTGGTCGTCGGCAGCTACGAGGAACTCGAGAAACTCGGCCGCGCGAAGGTCGAGGGCAAGATCGTGCTTTTCAACGTCAAGTTTGACAAGGGATTGGCCGAACGGAATGAAGCCGGCGCGGCGTACGGGCAGATCGGTGCGTATCGCGGCGGCGGCGCGATCGCTGCCGGACGGCTCGGCGCGGTCGCCGTTCTGGTGCGTTCGGCGGGCGGCTCGCAAAACCGTCTGGCACATACGGGAGCGATGCGTTACGACGAATCGGTGCCGAAGATACCGGCGGCCGCCGTGCCATACGAGGACGCCGAGACCATCGCGAACCTCGCCGCGGACGGACGCGTCAGGATGAAACTGTTGCTGACGCCGCAGAAACTCCCCGACACGACGAGCTACAACGTTCTCGCCGATTACAAGGGAAGCGAGAAGCCGGACGAGATCGTCGTCGTCGGCGGCCATCTCGATTCCTGGGACCTCGGAACCGGCGCGCTCGATGACGCCGTCGGGGTTTCGATGGCGATGCAGGTCCCGTACATCCTGCAGCAACTCAAACTGCGGCCGAAACGGACGATCCGCGTCGTGGCGTTCATGAATGAAGAGAACGGATTTGTCGGGGCGAACACGTATGCCAACGAGGCCGACATCGAGAAGCACGTCGCGGCGATCGAAGGCGATCTCGGCGCCAGCCATCCGCTTGGATTCATCTTTGCCGGCAAGGATGCGGCGATGCCGTTCCTCCAGCCGTTGGCGAAGATCCTGAACAGCCAGGGCTCCGGCCTGATCGACCGGCAGCCGAGCGCAAGTTCCGACATCTCGACGTTGACCGCAAAAGGCGTTCCGTCGTTCGGCCCCTGGTTCGACAATCGGACCTACTTCAATTATCACCACACGGCCGCCGACACGTTCGACAAGGTAAATCCGAAGGAACTCGCCGCGAACTGTTCGGTGATGGCAGTGCTGGCATACGGTCTGGCGAACCTCGATCGGCCGTTGCCGCGATGATCCGGCGCGCGATCCGGATTTTCGATTTTGAAATTTAGATTTTCGATATTTTGGATTTTTGTTCCCGCCGCAAACCGAGGTCTTTCGATTTCGCGAATCGGCGGAGGTTTGGTAGTTTATTGGTTATGAACAGACCGCCGCCGTATTTTCCGCAGAATCAATTGTCGCCGCCGGACGAGAACCGTTACCGGAAATTCAAGTTCGTCGTCGCGGCGCTGATCGTGGGCTTTTTGCTGATCGTCGCCGGCGCCGGCGTCGGGATCTATTACCTTGTCCGTTGGCTGATCGGCTGATCGCGGATTTTTCAGAACAAACAAAAGG
>CAZARD010000088.1:12483-18453 GCA_964487505.1 uncultured Blastocatellaceae bacterium
TACCTTGTCCGTTGGCTGATCGGCTGATCGCGGATTTTTCAGAACAAACAAAAGGCCGCCCATTTTGGCGGCCTTTCTCATTTTCCGTTTCCCGCGTCAGCGAAATTCACTGCTCTGTCCGCAGGCTTTGCTTCTTTTCGTTCGCCTTGCGGCCCTCAAGCGCGAGTTGCTTCGCTTTCGGCATCAATTCGATCGCCCTGAGCAGCTGGTTGTCGAACTCGTTGAAGACCTGAAAAGCCGCGGTCGAGCCGTACGCGGCCGTCACCAGTTCTGAACGGATCAGTCGTTCGACATACGCCTTTTCCTTGTCGACCGTCTGAGGCGCGATCTTGTATTTTTCGAACGCGAACTTCTTGAATGACTGGTAAAGCGCGTCCGTGACGACGAAATCCTTGGCGTTTATTTCGTAGTCGAACCGGATCGGCCGATCCACCTTGTAGGATTCGAATCCCGGAACCTTGCCGTACGCCAGGTCGAACGAGAACAGAAGCAACGGATTTATCAGTTTCTGCTGGATCCGGAAACTCTCGTCAGAAATGGTCTGGAGCTTCACGGCCTCGTCAGGTTCGATCCCGCCGCCACCGTAGACCAGCCGCCCCGAATCGGTCTTCCGTTCCTCTGTACGCGGCGCGCTCGGCGCCTTTTCGTCCCGGAGAGTCCCGCCCTTCGTGTAATAGTTATAGAGATTCCCGTCCGAGTAGTCGCGCTGGATCAATCGACCCGAAGGCGTTTCGTATTTGGCTATCGTCAGCAAAAGCATCGAGCCATACTCGATCTGGTACGGGTTCTGGACAAGCCCTTTTCCGAACGTGTTCTCGCCGACGATCAGCGCGCGGTCGTGATCTTGCAGCGCTCCCGCCAGAATTTCGGAAGCGGACGCCGAGTTTCGGTTCACAAGCAGGACGACGGTCGAATCGTCCGGATTAGAGTTGGTCGAAGGGTAAGAATCGCCGGCTCCCTCGACGCGCCCTTTCTGCGTGAAGATCGTCTGGCCTTTTGCGAGGAACGTGTTCGCGATGTAATACGCCTGGTTGACGAGCCCGCCGCCGTTGTTTCGAAGGTCGAGAACGAGCTGCGTCATTCCGCGCGATTTAAGGTCCTGCATCGCCTCGCGGAATTCGGCGAAGGTCGTCTGATTGAAGCCGCCCGAAAGATTGATATATCCGACCCCCGGACGGATCATATACGATTCCGAGATAGACGGCTGCGATACCGCGTCGCGGATGATCTCGACCGTTTCGCGCTTGCCCGTGGCGTAGCGCTCGACGACCATCTTCGCCATCGTGCCGCGCGGCCCCCGCAAATGCGTCCTGACTTCCGCGAAAGGCTTGCCGAGCATCGAAACGCCGTTCACCTCGACGATCTTGTCGCCGTATCGAAGACCCGCGCGATTCGCCGGGGCGCCGTCGAATGTCGCCTTGATGTAGGTCGCGACGATCTTTCCGTCGGCATCCGCGAGGTCGCCTATCGTCGCTCCGATTCCGAAATAGCGTGAACTCTGGTCGGTCCGAAACTCCTCGAACTCCTTCGCATCGAAATAGTTGGAATGCGGGTCCAAGGTATGGAGCATCGAATCGATCGTCGCCTTGAAGACCTCGTTATAGTCGAGTTTCTTGCCATCGACGTGATTCGCCTCGATTATCGAAAGCGCTTCCGAAATGTCGGCCTCGATATTCTCGATCGTTACCGGCTTCGCGGTCTTGGCCGGCGCCTTCGTTTCATCGGCCGGCCGCGGATCGATCTTGGCGGCAGTTCCGGGCTGGCCGAACACGGTCGGCGCGATGAGCGCAAAGATAACGAGGACACTCGGAAGAGTCGGGTTTTTTTTCACTGCAAAATCTCCTGAACGAACCTGGCAAATACAAAAATCAGCAAAAAATGATAACATCTGTTGGAAGAAAAAGCGACGAAAAGAGTTGCTCGCCCGATTGGTGACGGAGTCGACTTTTTTCTGCGATTCGAGGGCTTGCGGGACATCGATTCCCGGTTTTTCGCCCCATGAAGACCGATGTCCCATCTGCTCGAAGTCAAGAATCTTGAAACTCATTTTCCGACGCGCGCGGGACTGGTGCGGGCTGTCAACGACGTCAGTTTCCATATCGCCGCGGGCGAACTGCTGGGACTTGTCGGCGAGTCGGGATGCGGCAAATCGATCACCGCGCTGTCGGTGATGCGACTCGTTTCGCCGCCCGGAAAGATCGCCGCCGGTTCGATCAGGTTCAAGGGCGAGGAACTGACCGTCGCCACCGACGAGCGCATGCGCGAGATCCGCGGCAACGACATCGCGATGATCTTCCAGGACCCGATGACGTCGCTCAATCCGGTCTACACCGTCGGCGAACAGATCGCCGAAGCGCTTCGATTGCACCGCAAACTGAACAAGAAGGATGCCTGGGACGCGGCGATCGCGGCGATGAAGGAGGTCGCGATCCCCTCGCCCGAGCGTCGCGTTTCGGACTATCCGCACCAGCTTTCGGGCGGGATGCGGCAGCGCGTGATGATCGCGATGGCGCTGGCGTGCGATCCCGAGTTGCTGATCGCCGACGAGCCGACGACGGCGCTCGATGTGACGATCCAGGCGCAGATCCTCGAACTGCTGAACGGGCTCCGGCGGTCGCGCAAACTTTCGGTGCTGCTCATCACGCACGATCTCGGGGTCGTGGCCGAGGTCGCCGACCGCGTGTCGGTAATGTACACCGGGAAGATCGTCGAGGAATCGACCGTCGAAGAAATGTTCGACAGTCCAAAGCATCCGTACACTCAGGGGCTGATTCGGTCGGTGCCGAAACTGACCGCACACGATATCGAGAAGGCTGAACGGCTTCAGACGATCGAGGGCACCGTACCGAGTCCGACGAATCTGCCTGAGGGCTGCCATTTCGCTCCGCGCTGCGCGTTTCGCAGGGACGAATGCTCCAAAGGCGAGATCCCGCTGGTCACGCTGCCGAGCGGCGCCGCTGTACGCTGCGTCCTCTACGGCGTCAAACCGTCGAGCGCGTCGGCAGTTTGAGGAGCAGTTTGGAACCGATGTCCGGATCAAAAGCAATGACCCAGAAATCGAAGCTGGTCGAGGTGATCGACCTCGTCAAACATTTTCCAGTCGAGGATTCGGATGACGTCGTGCGCGCGGTCGACGGCGTATCGTTCGACATCCGCGCGGGCGAAACTCTCGGACTTGTCGGCGAATCGGGGTGCGGCAAATCGACCGTCGGCCGTTGCCTGCTGAGACTTCACGAACCGACCTCAGGCGCGATCGAATTCGAGGGTGCCGACATAACAGATCTTCCGAACGACAAGATGCAGGCGCTGCGGCGCGAGATGCAGATCATATTCCAGGATCCGTACGCGAGCCTGAATCCGCGACTTTCGATCTTCTCGATAGTTTCCGAGCCGCTGACGATCCATAAGATCGGGACAAAGGCCGACCGGCGCGAAAAGGTCGCCGATCTCTTGAAAAAGGTCGGGCTCGATCCGGATTACATGAACCGTTATCCGCACGAGTTTTCCGGCGGACAGCGGCAACGGATCGGCATCGCGCGGGCGCTCGCGCTCAACCCGAAACTGATCATCGCGGACGAGCCTGTCTCGGCCCTCGACGTCTCTGTCCAGGCGCAGGTCGTGAACCTTTTGCAGGACCTGCAAGCCGAGTTTGGCTTGACGTATCTCTTTATATCGCATGGGCTTGCAGTTGTAGAGCATATCTCGAACCGGGTCGCGGTGATGTATCTCGGAAAGATCGTTGAGATCGCCGACGCGAGGGAATTGTACGAACTTCCGCTTCATCCTTACACAAAGGCGCTTCTCTCGGCGATCCCGATTCCGGATCCGAAACAAAAGCGCGAGCGGATCGTGCTCGAAGGAGACGTTCCGACGCCCATCAATCCGCCGTCGGGTTGCCGCTTCCGGACCCGCTGCCCGATCGCGACCGACGAATGCTCGAGAATCGAGCCCGAGCTTCGCGAGATCGAACCGGGACATTTCGCGGCCTGCATAAGGATCGGCGAAATGGTGACCTGATAATGGAGCAATGCCGAATCGGCAAGGAAGAACGGCCACCGAATGAGGTTTCGAATCGTCCGCTGTCCGTTTCCCATTGTCCATTGATCGATTGCCGTTCCCCGATCCCGGATTTTTGAAACGGGGACGCCGCGGTTTTCGTAAAGCGTACAAAGCCTTTTGAATCCAAGGATAACGGAGTGAATATGGAAGAACAGAACACCGAATTGCAGGCGTCGCGGCCGCCTGAGAAGGCCGAACCGTCCGAGCCGGCGCAGATGTCAGAGGTCGCGACGCTCGGAAACGTTTTCTTCGATCCTGGCGAGACGTTCGAAGATCTTCGGCGCAAGCCGCGATTCGTGATGGCGACGATCCTGATGATCCTCGCCTTCAGCGCGTTTCAGATCGCGTTCGTCGAGAAGATCGGTCTCAAGAAGATCATAACCGCGCGCTTTGAAACGAACAGCCGCGTACAGCAGATGCCCGAGGAGGACAAGCGAAAGCTGATCGAGCAGCAATCGTCCCCGGTCGTCAAATACATAACGTACGCGTCGTCGCCGATCGTGATGATCATCGCGCTGTTCATCGGCGGGCTTATTTACTGGTTCGGGATCAGCGCCGTCGGCGGCAAGACGACGTTCTTGCGCGCGACCGCGGTCTGGGTCTATTCTTCATTTCCGCCAACGCTGATCGCGATGCTCGCGAACTTCATCGTCCTCTTTCTCAAGCCGGTCGATGACATCGATCTCGCGAGCAGCCAGCAAGGTTTGGTCGCGGCGAATCCGACGATGTTCATCGATCTCAAGTCACACCCGGCGTTGAACACCGTCGTGTCGGCGATCGATCTCTTCGCGATCTGGGGATTGGTCCTGGCCGCTATCGGATTGAGCCGGGTCGGGAAGATCTCGAGCGGAGCTTCGTGGGCGGTGGTGTTGACGATCAGCCTCGTGTTCCTGGCGATCCGCGCGGTCTTTGCGGCCTTTTTCGGTTAACGCCGAAACGCTAGCTGTTGCCTTGAGAAACCGGATCGCGCGAATCGACGCGAATATGCTGTTTGCCGGCTTTTGATGTTGATTCGCGCGTTTCGGAAAGGCGCGCGAATCCGGTTCCCGAAATGGCGCTGAAGGTTTCTTTGGCGCCCTTTGGCGTCGCCGAGCCGGAACCCCGAATTGATCCAATTTCGTTTGACCGGGATTACGCAATGAAGGCGAATCTCGATAATTGTCGCCGTTGCGATCTTTGCGGGCTTTGCGCGAGGATCACGCATCCACTCGCCAAAAAGGCATTTTCACACGCCGAGACCGCAAAGGGCGCAACGTCAGCCGGTCCGAAACTCGTCAGATATCCGCGATGGAAATCCCAACGCGGTGCAACCCGGTTTACGCATTTGAAGGATTCTGCCACGGATTTCACGAATTTCGCGAACAAACACAGAAGAAGATAAGAGAATTCGTGCAACCCGTGGCGCAAAGCGTTTGACCCAGATTACACATTGGTGAAATTTGCCCGCGAATCCTCGCGAATTAGAGCGAATAAGGCAATTGTTCGGGTTCGAATGTCTGAGATCCTATGCTGCGAGCTTCTCCCAAGTAATTGGCATTGTTGATGTTATCGGAAACAAACAGTCAATCGTGGATTCGCGAAGATCGGCGGAAATTCGCGGGCTGATTCCTACCGCTCAATTTGGGTGCGCGCCGTACTCGGTGCCATTGACTAGCGGCGGAAGGAGCCACACAGATAAACCGGGATTACGCAATAGCGGCTAAACTTTATGATTTTCGCCGTTGCGATCTTTGCGGGCTTTGCGCGAGGAACCGGCATCCGCTTGCCAAAAAGGCATTTTCCTGCGCAAAGACCGCAAAGGGCGCGATGCCAGGCAGTCCGGAACTCGACGTAAACCCCGGTGGAGATCCCACCGTGTAATTTGGGAGTGCGCCGTACTCGGTGCGATTGACTAGTGGCGGAAGGAGCCAC
>CAZARD010000089.1:0-18411 GCA_964487505.1 uncultured Blastocatellaceae bacterium
CACGCGTCTCCGGAGCCGCGAGCTCCGCACGCTCCGGGAGATCGTTTCGCACGCCCACACCAGGTTCCGCCTGGCGGCGTCACCCGGCGCTATCGACAAATCGCGTGCTAAGCACGCTCCAAAAAACTCCGGGTCAAGCGGTTTTGGCGAACACTTGTCCGAAGCGCGATCCGGCGAGGGCGAGCGGGATCGGGAGCAGAAGCGCGAGCGCGGTGAACCAGTACGGGTGCGGCACGACGTAGACGTTCATAAGTGAGAAGAACGTTATCAGAACGCCATACGTCATCGCCATATGGAACTTTGCGATCGAGATCAGCGCGGTCACGAGCCCGCCGGCGAAAGCTCCGACGCACTGTGCCGCGAGCGGGAAAAGCAACGCGCCGACGGGAGCGTTCTTGACGTATTCGACGATCGTCTCGGGCTTCAGGATATCGAGTCCGGCCGGAACCGCATAGAACGCGTGACCGATCTTTTCGATAACAAAAACGAAAATCCCGCCGACGATGAACGCCGCGACGACCGATAACATATTCTTCAGCATCTAGTTCCCCTGGTTTTTCTCAAGGATCGTCTTCAAATTCCCGAGCCCCGCCTCGAAATCCTTGCCGACCTCTTTGTCCATATCCATCGCGAGCAGCAAGAGGTTCATCGGCCGCGGCATCGAACCGGCAAATCCCCAGCGGACCTTGGTCTGACCCGGGCCGGCGTCTTCCATCGTCATATACGCCTGGCTCGTCGATTCGAACGGCTTTTTGAAACGGAGTTCCGAGTCGATCCGTTTGCCGTCCTCGATCCTTTTGATCTCCTGCTCGCCGACGCCGACGTTTTCCATCGCGCTCTCCCAAGATGAAACGAATCCGGGCTCGCCGTCCGTGCCTTTGTATGAAAGCTTGATGTTCGGATCCTGCTTGACCCACGGTCCCCAATCGTTCTGGTTCTTGAGGATCTTCGCGTAGGCGAAAACCTCGGCCCGCGGCCGGTTGATGGTGATCTCGCGCTCGACCTTGTAATTCGCCGGCGCCAGAAAAACCAGTGCGGCGATGGCGATCACTGCGACGACGATCAACGCTCCAAGGATCTTGAGAATTTTCATTTCATTTTCTCCTCATTTCTTCTGAATCGATTCGTGGATCCGAGGCAGTTCGAGAAGCGCCGCCGAACCGTACCAGAGACGGAGTTCGACATCGAACACGCCGGCAGAGACTGCGGGGTCGGTGACGACCAGTTTCTCGGCTTCCTCTTTCGTCCGGACGTCGAAGACGTAGATCCCGCGGATGGCGTCGTTCTCGGCGAACGGCCCGGCCAGCACCAGTTTCTTGGCTGCAGCGAGCCGGCCGATGTTCTCCATATGACCGGCGATCAGCCGCGCCCGTTCTTCCTTCTCGAACGTCTTCTTTCCTGACTTGAGAAGCACGAAGACGTACATCTTCATCCCGCGCTCGTCGGCCCCGACCTGTTTGGCGAGGGCCGCGTCGTAGCCGTTCGCGGCCGGGGTTTGGTAGTAATAGACGCGGGCGATCCTTCCGTTCTCGAATTCATAGACCGCGAAACTGTCGTTCGTCTCCGTGCCCTTTTCGGTCTGCCAGGACGCCGTTTCGGTCATTGTCACGCGTGATCCGGCGGCGGTCACGCGGGTGACCTTCGACCGGCAGGTCGGGCAGGTCCGGAAATACCCTTCGAGAAAAGCGCGGAGCTCTTCGTGATTCGAGGTCTCGACACGGATGATCCCGCCGGAAACCGTGTACCATTTCACGTCGGCGGCGGTCATCGACAGCATCTTGTCGATGTTCCGCGAATTGAACGCAGCGATGAAATCGCGCGCGGTTCGTTCGGGTTTCTCGGGCGACTGGGCCGGGACGGCAGCCGACAGGAGCGCCACGAACAGCAACATAAAAAGGATTCTCATATTCATTCGATTGAAGCGCGCAAAGCGGGTACTGACCGCGAATCACGCGAAAGAATCGGCCCGCCGATGTACCGGGCGACGGCGAAGATTCGTCTCAAGGCTGTCCGGGCAGCAATGATCGGGATCATTTGTACCGGTCGTTCAGTCCGTGCCCTTCGCGGATCATCGGGATGATCTTCTCAAGCCTTTGCTGCTTGGTCTCGGCCCGCTTCGCGGTCTCGATGTATTCGGCGAAATCTCGCTTTTTGGTAAGACCGAGCGCGTCGAACGCATCGCGCAAAGCCGGATCGGAAGCGAGCGCCGATTCGAGCTCGGGCGGCACTATCAGAGGCTTGCTCGCCGGTTTGATGGCCTTGCCCGCCCTGTGATTCTCGACGGCCTCGGCGATGTAACCGACGATCAGGTCGGCGTCGATCTCATCCGCCGAATTGAAACGCATCTGGCGTTGCGCCGTTGTCACGCCTTCTTGCGCGTTGATCAGGCGTTTCGCCGGATCGGACATCAGCGCGCCCTGAAAGAACCAAAGACCGAAATAGCTCTTGAACCCGCCGAGCCCGACGATGTTCTTGCCGCCGAGCGTGTAAACGGGGCCACCCCACTTGAACGATTCTTCAAGGCCGGTCGACCGGACTATCTCGCGCAACCGGCGCTGCTCTTCGATCCAGTGCGTTTCCGTCTCGAAATACTCGTCGATCGACTTCGCGTTCCTCATTCCCGGCGCCTCATCCTTTCGCCATCAGGGCGAGCCGATTCCCTTCGGTGTCCCGGAAGAAACACATATAGCCGATCTCTTCGCTGATCTGCGTCATCGGGATCACGATCTTGCCGCCTGCCGGTTCGATCCGTTCCACGACCGAACGCATATCGGGATCGGCGTTGAGATAGATCGTCACCCCGTGCTCGGACGGAACATACATCTCGTGCTGCATTATCGCGCCACCGCAACGGTCGCCGCCCGGAGCCTGCGGGAAAGTGAACATATTCGCGACCGGGGTCGCGTTCATCGTGATCCCGAAGATCGTTTCGTAAAACGTCTTCGCGCGCTGAATATCGGCGGCCGGGATCTCGAACCATTTGACCGCGTTCATCGTCGGATCCATAAGATCACTCCTCTTCCAGACACTCGGCGTCGAACTCGCCGAGCGCATTCCACTCCATTCCGTATCCCCACCGATCGCCGTGATCGGAGATCATCATCTGCCGGGCCTTTTCCGAAACGCGAAAGTCGCCGAACTGAAGCAGGCTCAGGATCTCGCCCGGCCGCAAGTGCTCGCTCGCCCAGGTCAGCGGCGAATCGCCATTGCCGTCGCGGGCCTCAAGGTCGGCGCCCTTCCCGATCAGGTAACGCACCGTCGCGGCATCGGCGTAGGCGGCCGCGCGATGGAGCGGCGTCTCACCCTTCGTTCGAACGTCGCGCATGAACGCCTGTGTCGGTGCGCCCGCGACCGTTCGCGCGTTGACGTCCGCGCCACGCTCGACCAACAGCTTGACGGTGAACAGATAATAGGGCCGGCCGGCTTTTGCCAACGCGCCGTGGAGCGCCGTTTCGCCAGTCTCGGGGTCGGCGAACCTCGGATCGGCACCGCGGGCGATCAGGAAATCGACCATTTTCCAGTGCCCCATAAATGCCGCGTGCCCGAGTTCGCGGTCGAGGTCAAGCGAATCAAGCGTTCCACCGGCCTCGAGCACTGCTCGCATCGCCGTGACATCGTTGTAATAAACAAGCCATTGCAACGGTTTGACCGCGCCGAGGTTTAGCCGTTCACGCCAATCCGTGAGCCGCAACAGATCGAACACGCGGTCAGTTCTGCCGCGGCTGATAAGTTCGATCGTGCGGTCCGGATCCATTACGACGGCATCGCAAATTGGATCACCGAGAACATCGCTCCCGACGGATCGTTGCAGACCGCCATACGGCCGACATTTGGCGCGTCGAAAGGCGGAACGCAGACGCCGCCGCCGTTCGCCTTGATCGTTTCGACGGTCGCGTCGCAGTCGTCGACCGAGATGTAGGTCGTCCAATGCGGCGGGATATTCTCCCAGCCTTCGCCCCAGCCTTGGTCGATCCTGAGCATTCCGCCGACCGCCTTTTCTCCGACATGAATCTCGTCGTAGGGAACGGGCGAAAGTTTCGACTGCGACAGATTCCAGCCGAAAAGGTCCTGGTAAAACGCCTTGGCGGCGTCCGTGTTCTGCGTCGCCAGTTCATACCAACAAACCGCGCCGTTGCATCCGGGTTCGAATTCGGCCATTATGCTCCACCTCCCAAAGTGATGACGGCGAACGTCGCGCCGGTCGGGTCTTTGATCACGGCCATCCGGCCGACATTCGGAACGTCAAGCGGTCCCATCTGTACCGCGCCGCCGATCTCGGCCGCGCGTGCCGCCGTGGCGTCGACGTCGTCAACCGCGATGTAGTTTATGAAATGCGGCGGCGGCGGATTGTCGCCAAACATCTCGGCGCTGATCTGGTACATTCCACCCATCGGCTCGCCGCCGTCGGTGCTGAATTCTTGGTATTCCATTCCTTCGCCGACCGAATTGCTCTCGTGCATTTTCCAGCCGAAAACGTTCGCATAGAACAATTTCGCCTGTTCGAGATCGCCGGTCGCGATCTCGGTCCAGCAGAACTCGCCGTGTTTCGGCATTCCGGGATTTCCTTCATCCATTTCGTCTTTTCTCCTTTTTTGAAGATCTCGCGCGGGGATTGAATTCGAGCGCCAGATCGATCCATTTTGATAACCAAGCGTTGTCGCGGTGCCCTTCGGGACCGACGAACGCATATCCCTTCATCGGCCGTTTCGTGAAGTCCATCATCCGAGCGCCGGGACGCGAAAGCAGTTCCTCGCTTCGTTCGGGGTCGAATCGCACCATAAGCGAATCATCGACGATGCCGAGGCACATCTTGCCGTCGACAAGGAAGCAAACGCCTCCGAACATGCGTTTTGGTTCGAATTCGATTCCGAGCGATCCGAGCCTTTCAGCGACGCGCCTTTCAAGTTCGAGGTCTAACATCTTCAGCTAGACCTTTACGATTTGCGGCGGACAAAGTTTCAACGTCTTCCGACCCGTTTGAAACGCAGCGTGAACCCTTTCCCGTTCGCGCCGAGGACCTGGGCCGTAAGCCCGTCGTCGCCCGTGCGCTGATAGATCAACTTCTTCGGAAAATCGTGTTCAGGGTTCTCAAAGACGGCGCGGTCGGCCGCGATCTCGGTCAGTTTGAAACGCACGGTCGCGCCGTTGTTCTGATCAGGGACCGTCGCGAGATAGAACAATGCACCATCGATCACGCGGATCTCAAGCGTCTCGCTTACCTTCTCAGCGCCGTCCTTGATCTCGTATCCCTTGCCAAAGAAACCGGCGGCGGTCGATTCCCATTTTTCGTAGGTCTCGCGCCCTTCGGCCTGCCAAATGCCTTCGAGTATCGCAAAGACCTTCGACGCGTCGGACGCGGTCTGCGCCGTCGAGGCGAGGACGAATGCGAGCAGTACAAGCGATGAAAAGATGAACGGCTTTAACATCATTCTTCGTTATTGATCAGCGGGCCGGGCGTTTCGATCTCGGAATTTTCGACGCGATCAGGTCGTAACTCCGGCCGACGAAACATCGCCATTCTTCGTCGTTGAATCGCGCGAAATTCTCAACGGTGACCCATTTGTAACGGGCGACGTAATCGGCCGGCCGGATGTTTGGCGTTTCGCACAATGGCCCGAATTCTTCGTCGCGGACCTTGAACGAGACCTTCGCCGGGCCTTCGAGCGCCGCGACGCAGAACATTTTTCCGGCGACGCAGAAACAGAGGTCGTTGTCCCATTTGACGTCCTCGGTCGCTCCCGGAAACGACATACAAAGGTCGCGCAACGTCTGAAGATCCATCACTTCTTCTTCGATAAGCTACCGCCGATAAGCACGCTGAATGCCCCAATTATCGGATTGGCGATCGCGACCCAGACCGGTTGACGCGCCTGCGCCATCGCCTCGAGGTTGGAAAGATCCGCGGAACGGACATCCGGCGGCGGCGTGCCGAAGATGACCGGCAGCGCCATCAGGGCACCGAGCACGAACACGACGACGGCAAGCCACGTCGCGGAACGCGAATCTGCACCGATCTTGTTGCAGATAAAACCGCCTGCGATGCCGCACAGTATGCTCAACGCGACGCTCGGGACGATCCAGGTCATCGTCACGTCGAACTTTCCGGGAACGAACGTCTGCGCCGGGCCGAGCGCAAAATAAAGGGCCGTGAAGGTGACGAACACGAACAAGAAGATGCTCACGTATCCGACGATCACGGCCAGGATATTTCTAACCATTTGCGGTTCTCCTAATTGGAATTCACCAATCTTATACCAAATGCGAAATGCGTCAAACCGATACGACGTTTTGAACGTACAACCTCGGAAGAAGTTTCAGGATCAGAAAAACTGCCGGAGGCAAACAATGAAATCGCTTTTTGAAAAGGAATCGTACGATGAAATAAAGGCTCGGATCGCGTCGCTGGACCGTTCCGCCGTTCGTCAATGGGGCAAAATGACGCCCGCGCAGGCGATGGAACATACGGCCCGGGCCGTTGAAATGGCGAGCGGCACAAAACCGGTGAAGCAACGGACGCTCGGCAAACTGATCGGCTGGATCTTCAAGTCGCAGTTCCTCGGTGAGAAGCCGTTCCCTAAGGATGCTCCGACCGGCCCCGATTTCATCGTCGGAGATGAGCCCGATTTCGACGCGACAAAGGCGCGTCTCCAGACACTGGTCGATGAATTCCACTCGCTCGGCGAAAGCGGCGTCGATGGCAACATCCACGGTTTCTTCGGGAGGCTTTCGGGCCGCGAATGGGGCGTAACTCAGTACAAACACATCGATCACCATCTGCGACAGTTCGATGCCTAAACCGCGCGAATCGTGATTCGCGCGGCGACGAGCGCCAGAAAGATGAGGCCTGTACAGACGATCGGCGGCAAGAACGTGAAGTACGCCATCATCGCGAAGCAGATCCCGAAGACGACCACGTTTATCATCAGCAGTCCTTTCATCGTTTCCGCGTTCGTCGCCTTTCGCAGAAGTTGAAAGATCGTTGCGCCGCCGAGAAAACACAGAAGGCTCATACAGGAACTGAGCGCCGTGAACAGATTCGAAAAACTCGGGTGGAATCCGGCGCCGGCGTCCATCTTGTAGTTCGTGATCAGGTCGAGCATTTGGCGCTCGGTCTCGTTTGCGGGCGTCGATCGAACGAAAAGGCTCAAACCGTGGACGGCGCCGGTCAGGATCATCAGGACCGCTGCCGTCTTCGCCCAAATTCGATAGTTCTTCATAAGTGGCAATTCCTCAGATGTAGATGGGAATCAAAATAGCACGAATGTCGCTATTCTTTCCGTTCGAGCCGGCGGCGCAAAAACCGGTACATTGCCGAATTTCCGGTCAATAGTCCGGCCGTCCGGAACGCATCCGCGGCCTCAACGGCCTCGCCGAGCTCCGAAAGAAGATCGCCGCGCGTGATATGGAACAGCGCGTAATCGCCGAGTTTCGCGGCGAGCGTATCGAGTTCGCCGATTGCCGCCTTCGGTCCCTCGATCTGCGCGATCACTATCGCCCGGTTCAGCGCGGCCACAGGCGACGCCCGGCGCTCGAGCAACCGGTCATAACACAACAAAAGCCGATCCCAGTCCGTCGAGCCGAAATCATCGGCGACCGAATGGATCGACGCGATCTCGGCCTCGAGATGATAAACGCTGAGTTCGTCGCCGGACGCGCACGCCCGCAGATGCGCGAGGCCCTCGGCGATCAGGCGCCGGTCCCAGTAATTCCGATCCTGTTCGGCGAGCCTCAGAATATCGCCGTTCGCATCGAACCTCGCGTCGGCGCGCGACGACTGAAAGCAAAGAAGCGCCGCCAACGCGTGTACTCTTGGCGACCTCGTGCGCGGGTGCGACGCAAGAATGCGTGCAAGACGTAGCGCTTCGTCGCACAGGTCTTTGCGGATCGCGCTTTCGCCGGCCGAAGTACTGTAGCCCTCGTTGAACATCAGGTACAGCACCTTGAGGACCGGCTCGAGCCGCCCGACGATCTCGTTCGGGGGCGGAATGGCGAGTTCCGAATCGCGGAGACGCTTTTTTGCTCGTGTCAGGAGTTTTGCGATCGAGTCTTCCTTTGAAAGGAAAGCCGCCGCGATCTCGCGAACGCTGAATCCGCCGACCGCCCTGAGCGTGAGCGCGACCTGCGAATCGGGCGAGATACGCGGATCGCAGCAGGCGAACATCATTCGCAGCACGTCCTCGTCCAGCTCGTCCTTGAACTTAATATCGAACGATTCTTCAGATTCGCGATCGAGGTCGCCGATCGGTTCGGATCGGCGGTCGCGGCGGAGCCGATCGATGACCAGATTCCGCGCGACGGCGATGAGCCAAGCCTGCGGATTCTCGGGAATTCCGGCGAACGGCCAGGTCTTGAGGGCTTTGATCATCGAGTCCTGGATCGCGTCCTCGATAAGATCGTATCTCTCAAGTCCGAATGCTCGCGCCAACACGGCCGTCATCCGTCCCGCGCTGTGGCGGAACAGATGCTCGACCGATGCGGCGGTTCCGTCATTCGGTGGGCTCGACTTCGCGAAGTTCAATTCGCCCTCCGTAGGTGAGATGCGGGCAGGTTCCGGCGATCTCGACGGCTTCGTCATAATTGTCGGCGCTGATCAGGAAATAGCCGCCGATGATCTCCTTGGCCTCGGCGAACGGGCCGTCGGTCACGCGGAGCGAACCGTCGTTGATCGTCAGCATCCGTCCGCCGTCGTCGCGTAGTTTGTTTCCGCCGGCCATCTTTCCCATCTCTGCGACGCGGTTGCTCCAGGCAACGTAATCGGCGATCACCTTTTCGATGTCTTCGGCCGAGAGCTCGGCGAAACCGGTCGTGCTTTCGTGCAGTATCAACATATATTCGGGCATTTTCGTTTCTCCTCTTGTTGTTTATCTCGATCGCCGTTTCCGGCGGCTCATCTCTAAGACGAACGGCGGTCGGAAAAAAGGACATCATAGGATTGCGGATTTGGGAATTCGGATTTCGGATGAGTGTCACCGCCGCAATCCGCAATCCCAAATATCCCAAATCCCAAATCCCAAATGCGATATCCCAAGTCACTTCAGGTATTTCCTGTCCTTCAGCTTTTCCGGCAGAAGATTTTCGTCGGTGCAGTGCTCGTAGTTTTCGCCGTATTTCAGTTCCTTCATCAGCTTGGTCGGGGCGTTTCGGAGGACCATCGGGATCGGCAGATTGCCGAACTTGCGTACGTCCTCGCTCGCTTCGCGGAGCGCGTTGTAGGCGCTTCGGTCCTTCTTGCAGTTCGAAAGGTACGCGACGCCGTGCGCCAGATTGATCGCCGCCTCCGGCAGCCCGACGGTTTCGACGGCGCGGAAAACGGCGTTGGCGACGACGAGCGCCGTCGGCTGCGCGAGCCCGATGTCTTCGGACGCGAATATCACCATCCGTCGCGCGATAAACTTCGGATCCTCGCCCGATTCGATCATCCGTGCCAGATAGTACATCGCCGCGTCCGGCTTGCTGGCGCGCATCGACTTGATGAACGCGCTGATCGTGTTGTAGTGCTCCTCGCCCTTTTTGTCGTAGCGCAGATACGACTGCGCGGCGTTCGTGAGATTTTCGACGGTGATGCGGTCGTACAGGTGCGACGTGTTCTCGATCATCGTCACGGCCTGGCGGGCGTCGCCGTTCGCCATTTCGATGAGCCAGTCGCGCGCGTCGGCGTCCATTTCGACGCCCGTGCGTTCGATGATCCGCCTGATCTCCTCGGGCCCGTGTTCCTTGAGGACGAAAACGCGCATCCGTGAAAGCAGCGCGGCGATGACCTCGAAACTGGGATTCTCGGTCGTCGCGCCGATGAGCGCCAGTTCGCCGCTTTCGACGTACGGCAAAAGGAAATCCTGCTGCGCCTTGTTGAATCGGTGGATCTCGTCGAGGAACAGGATCCGTGGCCGCTCCGACGGCGTTTCGACGATCCTGCGGATCGCGTCCTTTCCGGCGGAAACGGCCGACAGTTCGTGAAATTCGGCATCGAGCGCCTTCGCGTAGATCCGTGCGAGCGACGTTTTCCCGGTCCCCGGCCCACCCCACAAGATGAACGAGAAGATATGTTTCTGCTCGATGGCGCGGCGCAACGGCTTGTCCTCACCGACAAGATGCGGTTGGCCGACAAATTCCTTGAGCGTAGCGGGTCTGATCCTGTCGGCGAGCGGCTGCATGGGGTTTATGTTAGTTGCGAATTGGGGAGAGGACAAATGCGGTCATCAGTGATGGCGATCGCGGTTCTTTTGAGGGAATTCGGAATCATCTTGATCGCAGTTCGTTGATCGTCCTTATCCAGTACCTCAATGTTCCGTCTGCGCGTTCGATCGGTCCGATCATATTGTGACGAAGTTCGTTTTGGTATCTGGTTTCTAACAGGTCCGTATTCAAGTCGGCCACGTTTGCAAGATATTTGACGTCTTGAATGTCTTTGGGCGCGTTGCGTCCAAGTTTTGACAGGACAATGTCATGAGGTTCCATCACAAAGAGTCTTATTTTTGCAAATGGTGAATCGATCTTGATTAGTCTCCCTTCGTAATCGTCGGGGACATTCGCGATTGCTCCTACTAGGTCGAGATAGACTTTGTGTTTTTTGTGCAGACTGGATCCTTCTGCAGCGGTTTTCAACAGGCTTTCGTATTCCGACTTTACAACCGTTGCCATGATATCGATGTCGGAGGTCTCTCTTGGCAAGTCATATAACAGGGTAATTGCAAACCCTCCGAAACAATGAAAGGAAACTTCCGACTCTAGTGAGTCATCTATTTCCTGTAGAAAGCTTAACCAGGGCTCTGGGATTGGTCTATTGGCCATAATATCTCAAGTGGTGCGGCAAAAGCCCGGTAAACAGATTCCATTGCTTTGCCGCATCGGAACGTTGTGTCCGGAGCCAGTTTTTTTCTGAGTCGGTCATTGTCTCATTGCACAAAGTATCTTCGCGCTCCAACTTGAATTGTCTGAGCTCTTCTTCGTGTCGTTGAAGCTTTTTTGCGGTTTTGAGATCTCCTCTGGATTCCGCAACTTGTCGTGCTACGTTTGTGACGAACCCAAGTCGGTTCTGCAGACCGTAGGCATTGGCAACTGAAACCATCTTCTTCCATTCCATTTCAGGAAATTTGAGCACTATCCACGGAAATGCTTCTACAAGCCGTGCGTCGCGTGACGGAGATTTCAACGCTGAAAGCAGAACGTCGGCCGGATTCTTGAGCCGTGATGGTTTCCAATGTGAAAACCCCTCGTACCCCAGAGCCGCAAGGTCAGACGTCAATTGATCATCGGTTGCGCTTCTGACTTCATATGAATTCATTCTTGCCGGCAATTCTGTAAGTCTCAAATGGAACATTTGTACAGCTTTCATTCTTAGCTCTTCAGTTATTGGGCGGTTCCCACTCTCCAACAACGAAAGATAGGTTTGCGAAACGCCCAGACGTCTCGAAGCTTCTTTCTGGGTCAATTTGTTATCTCGGCGATATTTGCGCAATTCCTTCCCAGTCATATAGTTTAGGGTTGTAATATTACAACTTAGTAATATATTGAACATCTTTCTTGATTGTCAATAATTTCTTTTTCCTTGATTCGCGCACGGGCTTGATTTTTCCAAATTTTCCTGATATATTCCACAATATTCCAAATTATTCCATTTTCGTCCAATCAGGGCAAATCGGGATAGATCGCGATGAAGGAAAAGAAACTGTACAGATTCATTAAAGAGACGATCGAACGCAGCGGCGAGTCGCCGACGGTCGATGAGATGACGCGGGCGCTCGGGCTTAATTCGAAGTCGGCGCTGTACCGGAATCTGAACGCGCTTGAGGCGGAAGGGTTCATCCGGCGGCGCAAGGGCTGGCGCGGCGTCGAACTTGTCGGCGGTTACGATTCGGACGAATCGGAATCAACGGTGCGGATCCCGCTGCTCGGGCTGGTCGCGGCCGGCAACCCGATCGAGGCGGTGTTGGTTCCTGAATATCTGAACGCGCCGCGCGATATGTTGCGGCCGGGCAGCGACCACTTCGCGCTCCGCGTCGTCGGCGACAGCATGATCGAGGAGAAGATCGTCGAAGGCGACCGGATCGTCGTGCGCGCTTCGCCGACCGCGAACAACGGCGACATCGTCGTCGCGCTCGTCGACGGCCGCGACGCGACCGTGAAGACATTCAAGGTGGTCGGCGACAAGATCCATCTGATCCCGGCCAACAGCCGCTATGAAACCATAGTCGTCGATGCTGACCGCGTCACCGTCCAAGGGGTCGTCGTCGGGCTTCTGAGATATTTCGGTTCGTAGATTTGGGAACTGGGAATTGGAATTTGGGACTTGACTGGAGCGCAAGCGTCCCGCTTGCAATGAGCGCGAAGCGCGAACAGGATCGCGCGGGCAGAAACGGCGAAGTTTTTCAGGCGGCGTCTTCGGATTTGGGATTGCGGATTTGCGGAACCCGTAGGAGTTACGCGTGACAGACGCATAAAACATTTCGGTGCAGGGCGTACCGGAAACACGTCGGGGGAAGATCGGAGATCGGGAATCCAATCTTCTCCCGCGGAAGACCTGTCTTCAGATTTGGGATATTTGGGATTGCGGATTTCTGAGCCTGTAAGGTGTTTATGAATTGCCGTTCGTTTACGAACGGTCCGAATCAACCAGCGGATTCGGCTTTAGCCGAAGGTATTTGGTTAAAGCCGCTGCAGTAGGTTTCGCCATCCGTTCGCTGAAGCGAAC
This sequence comes from uncultured Blastocatellaceae bacterium, assembly GCA_964487505.1. GTDB lineage: Bacteria > Acidobacteriota > Blastocatellia > Pyrinomonadales > Pyrinomonadaceae > JAFDVJ01. Next base: position 12,689 of record CAZARD010000089.1, read on the forward strand.
GGCAATTCATAAAGTCAAAAACTCTGGCTTCCAGTTTGAATCATTAGTTCCCGGAATTCGATTGCGAATTTGCGGACTCCGATCGCCTGATCACAGCGTACACGCGTAACTCCTGCGAGTTCCGCAAATCCGCAATCGCAGATCCGAATTCCGAAATGCCATGGCTTTAGCGTTGGTAAAAAGCGCGTCGCAACTTCGGGAAGAGCAGCGCGTTTCCCGCGAGTTCATCGACTGTCACGGACTCCGGCTTCAGCGCGGCGGTGTCTCGGAGATCTGTGGCTCGCCGAGTTCCGGAAAGTCGGCCCTCGCACTCGCGTTTCTGGCGACGCTCACGCAAAGCGGCGAGATCTGCGCGGTCGTCGATGTCTGCGACAGTTTCAATGCCGAGACCGCCCACGATAACGGGCTATTGCTCGACAACGTTCTGTGGCTGAAATGCGGCAGTGACATCGAGAAGGCGTTCACCGTCACCGACTACCTCGTTCAGGCAAAGGGTTTCGGCGCCATCTGGCTCAATCTGAACTTTGTTCCGCGGGCACAGTTGGTGCAGATTCCGGGATCATTCTGGTACCGGTTTCGGACAGGCGTCGGATCCGGCCAGACCACGCTCATCGTCACCGTCCGCGAGCCGCTGCTCGGATCGGCCTCGAGTCAGTCATACACCGTCTCGCGCGCGAGGGCGATCTGGAACGGACTCGGTCGGTTCAAGCTCCTGCGCGAATTCTTTATCGATCTCGGAAGCCGCAAACCGCTTTCGACGCGACCGATCATGACACGGATTACGAGCAATTATGTCTAGACTCTACGCCTGCATCATCAGCGACGCCGCGCGCGAGACGCTCATCGCCGTCGCTGAAAGCTTCGCCTACCGCATCGAGTGGCTCGGCGACGGTGTATTGTTCGAGACGAGCGGACTCGAAAAACTGGTCGGATCGCCAGACGCAATCGCCGCCAAGATCGCGGAATCTCTGGCCGAAGCCGGAATCCGTGGCAATGTCGCGGTCGCGGCCAATGCCGCTTCGGCCATGCTCCGGGCGCGCACCCGCAAGGGCGCCGCGGTCGTCACCGACGCCCGGCTCGACCGTCTGCCGATCCGGTCACTCGGGATCGAAAACGACACGCTCGACATCTTCGAGGCGCTCGGGTTCTCAAGTATCCGCGATCTCAAGCGGATTCCCGAGAATGATCTGATCGCACGTTACGGGACCGGATTCCGCAACGTTCTCGATCTGATGAATAACAGGGGCAAGCATGTGCTCACTCCGAATCTGACGCAGGACCTTGTCGAATGGCGTTACCCGCTCGACTTTCCCGTCCTCGATTTCGAGCAATTGATATTTATCGTCCGCCATGGACTTGAGCGGATCTTTGAAGAAACGAATCGGTACGGATTTCGGACGGAACGTCTCGGCATTGCGCTCGGGCTTGAGAGCGGGGCGGTCTCGGATTACGAAATAAAGGTCTCATTCCCGACGCTCGACGTTAAATTCTGGTCGAAGATCATCGGTCTCCGGATCAATTCCGATCCGCCGCCCGAAGGCATCATGTCGATCGCGGTGGCATCGCATTTCGTGAGACCGCGGACGGCGCAGAAAAGTCTCTTTGCCTCGACCAGCCTCGAGCCCGAAAGCCTTTTGCTGACGGTTACGAAGATCAAAAAGCTGATCGGCGACGGGAATGCGGGCGTGCCTGTCGTGCTTGACCAGCGCCTCAGCCGGGCGTTCGCGCTCGACGCCGACAGGTTGCCGGCCGGCGTCGAAGCAAAGACCGAGGCCGAAATCCGGCCGCACATCCACTTGGGTTTTTTCGATCCGCCGCTCAAGGCCGATGTCGTCGTCAACCAAAAAAGACTGATGTACGTCCGTACCGCGCGTTTTTCGGGAAAGGTCATCGAGTACGGCGGCGTCTGGACCGAGTCCGCGCAATGGTGGAACGCGGCCAACTGGAGAACCGAGGAATGGGACATAGAACTTGAAAACGGAGGTGTTTACCGGCTCGCGCGCGCCGGGCGCGAGTGGTTCATAACAGGGGAATACGATTGAATTTGCGATTTGCGATATTTGCGATTGCCGATCTGCGATTGAGCAGTGGTCGGTGGTCGGTGATAAGTACCGCGAGGGGTAGTTCGCGTCGGAACTTACTTAGAAATGGATTCCTATGAATTGCCGTCTGCTTTAGACGCTGTGTCAAAAGCCGCCCGGCGTCCTATCGGCAATCGTTCAGGGCTGGGCTCCTTGCCCAGCCGTTGAACGATTGTACGATGAAACCCGGGCTATGCCCAGAGGCGCTAAACTCAAGCAGCGCAGAGCTTTAACACAACGCTCGGCTAAAGCCGCGATCTTCATTCGGACCGCTGTCCGTTCGTTAAAACGAACGGCAATTCATAAAATCCCAATTTCCAGGTGCCTTTTGACACAAACTCGGAAGCGAGCGGCAATTCACGCCTGCTTTCATGGATTTCCGGAAATTGCCAGATCCCGATTCAACACATCATTGGAATTTTGGAATATCTGGAATCATGAAATGCCGATCTTGGAATCTTGAAACAATGTCTTTTTGCGAGCTGCACACACGATCAGCTTTTAGCTTCCTGGCATCGGGGTCGTTGCCCGAGGATTTGATCGGCGCGGCCGAACGGCTCGGCGTCGGAACCGTCGGCCTGCTCGACCGCGACACCGTCTCGGGCGCGGTCAGATTTCATCTCGAGGCCAAGGAAAAGGGCGTCCGGGCGATCATCGGCGCCGAGATCACGATGGAAGACGGCAGCGCCCTGCCGCTCGTTCCGGTCTCGATCCGCGGGTATCAGAACCTCTGCAAGCTGATCACGACGATCAAGCTGCGGAGCCCGAAAGGCGAGCACCGCGCGTTTCGCGAGGACATCGAGACCTATTCAAAAGACCTTCTCTGCCTGACCGGCGGCGAGGACGGCTACCTGCATTCACAGATCAGGCAGCACCGCGGGCTCGAGGCGATGGCCTGGCTCCAGTATGTCTTCGGGGACCGTCTTTACGCCGAACTCCAGCGCCACTATCTGCGCCACCAGGAAGATCTCAACCAGTCGGTCGTGAGCTTCGCACACAAGCTCCGCGTGCCGATCTTCGCGAGCAACGGCGCGTACTACGCGAACCGCGCCGACCGCCAGCTCTTCGATGTCTTCACGTGCATCAAGAACCACGTCACGATCGATCAGGCCGGCCGGCTCCTGTCGCGCAATGACGAGCGCCGGATCAAATCCGCCGCCGAGATGCTGCGGCTTTTCGAGGATTTCCCCGACGCGGTCGGACGCACGGCCGAGATCGCTTCGCGGATCGCCTTTTCGATGGACGACGTCGGCTACACCTTTCCCGAATATCCGGTCCCGGCCGGAGAAACGATGGATTCGCTGCTCCGGAAGCTTTCCGAAAAGGGCGCCGTCTGGCGGTACGGATCGATCACGCCGATCGTTCGCGAAAAGCTCGAAAAGGAATTGCGTCTGATCGAAAAACTCAAGCTCGCCGGATACTTCCTGCTCGTCTGGGATATCTCCGAGTTCTGCCGAAACCGGAACATACTCTCGCAAGGGCGCGGTTCGGCGGCGAACTCGGTCGTCTGTTACTCGCTCGGGATCACGGCCGTCGACCCGATCGAAGGAAAACTTCTTTTCGAACGGTTCCTGTCCGAAGAGCGCGGCGAGTATCCCGACATCGACATCGATCTTCCGAGCGGCGACGACCGCGAGGCCGTGATCCAGTACGTCTATCAGAAATACGGGACACGCGGCGCGGCGATGACCGCCAACGTCATCACTTACAAATCGCGGTCAGCGATCCGCGAGGTCGGCAAGGTCTTCGGATTCGAGGATCACGAACTCGGCCGGCTGTCGAAGCTCATCTCGTTCCACGACTCGAATCCCGAAGAGCAGCTCGTCCGCTTTCGCGATGCGGGGTTCGATCCCGAGCGTTCGCCGCGGATCCGCGCGTTCTTCCAGTTTTTCCTCAACATAATGCATTTCCCGCGGCATCTCGGCCAGCATTCGGGCGGAATGGTCGTCTCGCTCGGACGGCTCGACGGCGTCGTTCCGATCGAGCCCGCGTCGATGGAAGGCCGGACGATCATCCAATGGGACAAGGACGACTGCGCCGAACTCGACATCGTCAAGGTCGACCTTCTCGGGCTCGGGATGATGGCCGTCATCCGCGACACGCTGACGATCATCCGCGAGCACAAGAAGGAAGAGGTCGATCTCGCGAAGATACCGAAGGACGATCCGCTCGTTTACAAAACGCTGCAGGACGCCGACACGGTCGGGATGTTCCAGGTCGAATCGCGCGCGCAGATGAACTTTCTGCCGAAGGCGAAACCCGAAACCTTTTACGATCTCGTCGTGCAGGTCGCGATCATCCGGCCCGGACCGATCGTCGGGAATATGCTCAACGTCTATCTGCGCCGCCGTCAGGGACTCGAAGAGGTCGACTATATGCACCCGTCGCTCAAGCCCGTGCTCGAGCGTACGCTCGGCGTTCCGCTCTTCCAGGAACAGGTGCTCAAGATCGGGATGGAAGCCGCCGGTCTGACCGGCGGCGAGGCCGAGGAACTGCGCCGCGCGCTCGGATTCAAGCGCGCCGACAAGAAATTGAAGGTTATCGAGGAAAAGATGCGCCGCGGGATGACCGCAAAAGGCCTCGACGAAGAGACCCAGGACAAGATCGTCGCCTCGGTTTACGCTTTCGCGAACTACGGGTTTCCGGAATCGCACGCCGCGAGCTTCGCGCTGCTGACCTATGCCTCGGCGTATCTCAAGGTGCATCATCTCGACGCCTTCACGGCGGCGATGCTCAACAATTATCCGCTCGGGTTCTATTCGCCGGCGACGCTCGTCAAGGATGCGCAGCGTCACGGGCTCGGCTTTCGCCCGATCGATGTCAACGAATCGGATTATCTCTGCACGCTCGAGGATGACGAGCTTCGCATCGGGCTCAATTATGTCAAGGGACTTCGCAAGGATACCGGCGAGGCGATCGCCGCCGCGCGCCGCGACGGGCCGTTCTCCGATCCCGACGACCTCGTCGCGCGCGTTCCGGCGGTCAACAAAAAGGAGCTTCGGAGCCTCGCGCTCACGGGCGCGCTCGATGCGTCCGATCGTCGCCGAGCGCTCTGGCAGGTAGAACTCGCGATCCGCGAAAAGGGGGCGCTCTTCACCGATCAAACATTCGACCAGACATCAAGAACGCCGTTCATCCGCCGGATGTCGCCGCTTGAGAACGTCGCCGCGGATCTCTCTCGGACCGGGCTCTCGCTCGGCCCGCATCCGATGACGTTCGTGCGGGAAGCGTTGCGGCGCAAGAACGTGCTTTCATCGGGAGAAACGCTGACGATGCGACGCAAGGATCCGGTCACGGTGGCAGGCGCGGTGATCGTCCGCCAGCGGCCCGAAACCGCCCGCGGCGTGCTGTTCATCACGCTCGAGGACGAGACAGGGTTCACGAACGTCATCGTGCTCCCTGACGTGCTCGAAAAATACCGTTCTGTGATCAACGAAAATTCGTTTCTTCTGATCAAGGGGATCGCCGAAAGCGAGACGATGGTCAAGGGACTCTATTTCGAACCTCTCCGCGTCGCCGAAACCGCCGTAGTCTCGCACAATTATCAGTGAGCAGTGAGCAGTCAGCGGACCGCAGTCGGAACCGGAAGCGGTAGAGGCAGTGTCAAAACGCGTATCGGACAGCGGTCAGAAAGAGTTCCGC
>CAZARD010000090.1:0-6100 GCA_964487505.1 uncultured Blastocatellaceae bacterium
CGATTGCCGATGGATCAGCGGACGGCTTTTGACACGGCCTCGGTAGCGACCGGCAGACACACAACGCCGTCACCTGCTTATGCAAAGACCAGCTCCCAGATCCTACACCTCAAACGAAATCCAAAATCCAAAATACAAAATCGAAAATCGATTCACTCATTGACCATCACTTCGACCGGATCGATGGCAGAGGCTTTCCAGGCCGGATAAAGCGCGCCGAAAAGGCTGCCACCGATCGCGATCGCGATGGCTGTCGCGATCCATCCGCGGCTGAACTCGAATTGGAGTTCGAATATCCGCGTGATCAGGTCCGATGCGAGGAAAGATACCGCAAAACCGGCGATGACGCCGAAAACGCCGATCAGGAAGGCTTCGCCCTCGATGACGCGGATGATGAACGATTTCGACGCGCCGAGCGATTTCAGGATGCCGATCTCCTTGCGCCGCTCGGTGATCGTCGTGTACATCGAAAGCAGCACGAAGATCGTCGAAACGAACGCTCCGAGCCCGACCAGCGCCTTGAGAAACGTGTTGAGCGCCGGGACGCGCTCCTGCGCATCGATCACGAGGTCCCGCGTGAGGTTGATCTTGTTGCCCGGAAGCTGCTCGTTGATCCGCGCCGCGACCGCGTCGGCATCGGCGCCGTCCTTTATCTTGACCAGGATGTACGTGCATTTGTTTGGCGATTCGAGAGCTTCCTGCATCGCCCCGAGCGGCATCTTGATGCGCGAGCCCGACGGCGGGGCGAAAACGCCGACGATCGTGTACTTGCGGCCACCGAAGAATTCCACCGTGTCGCCGATCTTGCGTTCGTCGAGCCGGAGCTGGCGCTCGTCGAAAACGACCTCGTTCGTTCCGGTCGGAGCGCGGCCGCTGACGATCGTCATATCGTTCATCGCCGCGAACGGCTCCCAATCGACGCCGTCAAGCTGCATGATTCCCCAGCGGCCCTTGGTGTTCGGGGTGACGTAACGGATGACCGGGATCGTCGCTGCGACGCCTTCGATCTCGAGAAGCTTTTGCGCGTAGGCGGTCGAGACGGACGCGTTCGAGGTCGTCATCTCCATCGCGCCGGCGCGCGTGAACACGATCTCGGCCTTCCAGTTAGACGCGCGACGGGCCATGTCGTTCGTCATTCCGCGCGCGAGGCCCGTGAAAAGAACCACAAGAACGACGCCGAGCGCGACGCCGATGATGCTGATCGCCGTCCGGAACGGGCGGACCCTCAGATTTGCGAACACAAGTTCGAGCATATGATCAATTCGACCCGGCCGCGCTCTCGGTCAATTTCAGATAATCGAAATCCCGTGCGGCCTCGGTATCAGTAAACAGTTCGTTTCGGCGCCGAAAGTCTTCGTACATCCGATCGTAGGCCGCGAAAAGGTTGTCCGTCGACCGCACTCGGGTGTTCTCAAGCCCTGTCCGGACCGCATTTTCGGTCCGGCGTTTCGCCTCGTCCGGATCGTCGACGACGGACCGGACCGCCGCCGCGAACTCGTCGCCTTTGGGTTCAACGAGCCACGCATTGTCGGATGTCGCGTACGACAGGATGCCGCCTGAATTCGGCGCGACGGTCGGAACTCCCGAAACCATCGCCTCGAGCGGCGCGATCCCGAACGGCTCGCGCGGGTTCGGATGGACAAAGACATCCGCGTTGGCGTAGTAGTCGGCGAGCGTTTCCTTGTCGAGATGCCCGAGCAGAACGATCTTTCCGGGGAACAGCGCCGCCGTCTGTTCCTTGAGCCATTCTTCCTGTGGACCGGCGCCGGCGATCAGAAGCCTGAAATCGCGGGTCTCGTCCGACGCGAGCCGTTTCATCATCTCCACCAAAAGAGCGATATTCTTCTCCGGTGAGATTCGTCCGGCGTAGAGCAGGACGATCGAATCGGCCGGAATCCCGGCGCGTTCCCGCATCGCCGCTCGGACCGATCCGTTCTTGCGATCGGCACGGAAAACATCAGCATTGACGCCGCGCGGGCAGACATAGATGCGTTCCTCAATCGGAATACGCGGGGCCTTCAGCGCGCGCCAGCAGAAATTGAAGAAGGCCCGCGATCGGCCGGCGTTCATCTCTTTCAAGTACGCATTGCGGAACTCCTCGGCGGTGTAGACCGAATTCGCGATGTGAAAATCGAAGCTCGGGAGTGTGTAGTTCCCGATCACGCGGCGCGCGAACCAATTGGCAATGCGCCCCGCCGAAAGGAAGGCGCCGATGTTGTCGTCCATTCGCTCGGCGCTGAAATGCACCAGCATCGGCCGTCCGAGGTGGCGGAACTTTCCGATCCGGACCATCGCCCCGAGCATGCTGAGCGTGTATTTGTCGGTCACTTCGACCATATCCGGCATCTCGGCGAGCAGGATCTTGCGGACCATCGAATCGCCGCTCATATACTGCCAGGGCAGAATGATCCGATAACGCTTGTCGAAAACCGGGGAGTAATTGGCCGGAACGTAGTAGATCTTCGCGAAATCGTTGACCGTCTCTTCACTCTCGGTCTCGCCCGGAACGATGAGCCTGACCTCGCGCTTGTGGCGCGCGGCGGCGTCGAGCAGATTGTTGAAACTCGTGCTGATGCCGCCCGAATTCTTGTGGTAGTAGTTCGTGATGTGTACGGACTTGATCGGTGACATCGCGCTTCAGTTCCTCGTGCGGTGAAGGCTCTTGCGCGAAAGCATCGCGAGCGATCCGGCGATCGCGAGCAGCAGCAGAATGATCCCGTCGATGCCCCAAAACTTGATGAGGGCGATCTCATTTCCTCCGCCGTAGGTCCAGAACGCCTTGCCAGTCACCGCCCAAACGAGCATCTGCGAGAAGACGCCGAACGCGGCGATCGCGATCAATGCCCCGAGAAACGCTCCGCGGCGCAGCATCAGCGCGATCTCGTTGGGGATGAACGCCATAAAATCGAAGATCAGCACCGGAAGCCGAATGATATCGCTGAGCAGCGATTTGCTTTCAGCCTCGCCGACGATCATCACGTTCCGGCGCATGATGTACAGAGTGAAAAGCGACGATATGACCGAGACGCAGATCGATCGGACGATCGCTTCGTCGGTGTGATCGGCCGTCCCGGTAAGATATGCGAATCCTGCCTGAACTCCGAATTCGAAAACGTGGCTGATCAGCGGAACGGTCAGAAGGATGGTCAGGAGCGCCTTCCAGGGCGGTTCGACGCGGCGAAACGCCTGGATCAGCGCGCCGCCGATGCCGGCGAACAGGAAACGAAACGAGAATTGAAGAAGCGCCGCTCCGATCGCCAGCTTGAGACCCTCTTTTGCGACGAGATACGTGATCAGAAAGATCGGCGCGCGGAGCATCCCGCTGAGGACCGCGCCCTTGTAATTCCAATGCCGAATGAACAGCGAAGGATTCCGGCGCAGATTCCTGAACGCCTCGCCGATCGTGTAGGTCGGGACGGGCGCGGACGAATCTTCGAAAGTGGCCTCGTTCGTCATCTTATCTTCCAATTTCTTCCTTTCGTTTCGCCGCGCGGGCACGGTTTCGCGCGAGGGTTTCGCGAGCTTCGCCGTACGCTTCGTAAACTTTTTCGAAAACCGAATCCCACGAACGCGACAAAGCGAATTCGCGGGACTCATATTTCATTTTCGTCAATTTTTCAGGATTGTCTAACAGGTCGATCGAATACTTCACGAAATCGTCGATCGAGGCTGCAACGAAACCGGTCTTTCCTTCCTGAACGATAAACTTCGGTCCGCCTTGGTCGGTGACTATGCACGGGACGCCCGAGGCGTTCGCTTCCTGGACAACGTTCCCGAACGCGTCGGTATCCGACGGAAAGACGAAGACGTCCATATTGGCGTACGCTTCAGAAAGCGCCTCGCCTTCTAGAAAACCCGTAAAGTCGGCCCGGTTCATCGTCCGTTCGAGAAGATCGCGCTCGTTGCCCTCACCGACTATCAGGAAACGAAAGTTGGACTTGCCGGCCGCGATCAGCCTTTTTTCGAGTTCGGCCAAAAGGCGCACGTTCTTTTCGGCCCGCAGGCGGCCGACGAATCCGAAACGGACGACTCCGTCGTTGACCGTGCGTTTGTCCGGCGAGTATACATCGGTATCGACTCCGCGGATCATCAAACGCGCCTCGCGGCCGGTCCCGGTTGCGAGCATCTCGACGAGTTCCTCGTTCGGCGCCAGCAGGACCTGCGGCATCTTGTAATAAAGCTTCGCGCCGTCGAGTATCTTCCGTTCGATGAAATCGGTGAATGAATGGAGCTGCTTCTTCGGCAGGAACGAGAATCGCGTCCGAAGCCTTCGGGCGGCGTATTCGTGCAGGTTCGTATGCCACGAACCCACCATCGGGAGCTTCATCTTCCAGCAAAGGTAGGCGCCCATAATGCTGATGTCGTTGAGCCCCGTGATGTGAAAGACGTCCGGCTTGAATTCTTCGAGCGCCTTGCGGACCCGGTTCGTGTGCCGTTGGAAGAGCGGGTCGTATTTGAGCCCCTCGTCCATTGCGAACGACGTCGGCGAGCGCTTCAGCCGGACAAATGTGATCTCGCCGTCGTGAACGGTCTCGGTTTTCGGCGCCGCGTGGACGACGAGAAACGGCAATCCACGCTTCCGTACGAATCGAATCAGTTTGTTGCTGGTCATCGCTACCCCGTTCACTTCCAGAAAGGAATCGGGGAAGAACGCGACGCGGAGAATATCGTTCACAATCACAAAATTACGGAGACAGTCCTGCACGGACCGCCTCCGTTCGGTCAAACATAATGCCGATTCAGCGCAATCTAAACCGGCTCTGACGAAAGGCTGCCCGGCGCGATTTCCTCGCGGCTCGGGATCTTGAAATCAGTGTCAGCGGCGTTTTTCGGCACGCGGTCACGGCCTTTTCGGGCGAGCGCGAAGAACGGCCTCATCTTCGGGCTGCCAAGAAACCCCAACGTCCAGATCGCCCAACGAAGCCATAGCGGTCCGCCGCTTTGCCAACCGTGTCCCGACAACGGACTGACGCCCTTGCCGTCGCCGATATCGAAAAAGACGCGGTCGAACCAACGTCTGCGGCCTTCGGGATGGTTCGGGTAAAGGCTCAAGATCTCTGAAAACGACTGGAGTTGCCGCGAATGGAGCGGATGACGGTATTCGGGCATCAGCACGACCTCGCTTCGACGCTCGACCCGTATCTCCTCGACGAACTCATCGAAGGTCCGGCTGTTGGTCAGGTTAATGACAGTATTCGGTTTGCATCCGTGGCGGTCGCCGCCGGTCGCTATCGGAATTCCAAGCGCTTCGGCCATCTCGATCACTTCCTTGTTCTCGGACCATGTCCGAAAACCATTGATCTCGAAAGCGTGGATCCAACGGCCGTGGTCGCGGATGAAATGCTTCAGCAGAACGACATGCCGCTCTTTGCCGACCATTTCGATATCCCAAAGCGGATGGTTCAGGATGATCAGGACCTGCGGGATCTCATTGAGCATCGCGAAAAGTTCGGCAAGCTTCTCGTTCGACGGGTTCTCGTCTCCGCTGAACGTGAACCCAAGCAGGTCTTTCGTGATATCAACCGCACGTTCCGGCGGCAGGTTGTGGACGCCGACGTGGAAGAACCCGTATTCGAAGGGAACCGTCCATTCGAGCGAAATCGGGGCGTGCGCGACGTCCCGGGTTTCGGCGTTGCGCAGACTGCCGTCTATGCTGTCGTGGTCCGAGATAGAAACGATCGCTTCGAGGCCCGCGCCTTCGATCTGCTTTTTCTCGATCTCGTAAACATCGTGGGCCGGCAGCGGCGGCGACCAATAGGCGGTCGAAAAGTCGATGCCCTTGCCCTCGCGCTTGATGTATTTGTCGCGCTCCTTGCGCCAGAAATAGTTGATCACCGGCAGTTTGTCGGCATAATGAGGGATGAAATCCATCATTTCCTTTGAATGCTCGGTATGACAATGGAGAGAGACGCCGACCTTGGCTTCCTTGCTGAGATCGTCAGCTCGGTGCGAAATATGCAGCCTTGTCCGTCTTAAGTTCATCGTTAAATCTCGAAATGAAACGCGCGTTCTCAAAGAAAATACCCTATCAAATCGGCGAATGCTTGTAAACGATTGGCCTTTGGAATTAGGGTCAAATCCGAAAATTCCGATAGGACAG
>CAZARD010000090.1:6200-18073 GCA_964487505.1 uncultured Blastocatellaceae bacterium
AAAATCCAAAATCGAAGATCGAAGATCGAATCTGTCACAAACCCTTGCCCGCCGGTGTATCTCATATGAAAGACGGAACGACATCCGATCATCAATAGCAATCATCTTAGGAGTAATAACGATATGTCCTGGCTTTTTTCCATATTGATCGCAAGCAGCATACTGGCATCGGACCCGAACCGTCCGATCATCGCGTTCGGTCCCGACACGGGCTCGACGAGCGTGCCGGTCGTCACCGCCACCGACGAGACCGAGCGTTTCGAACAAACATACCCGCTTTCCGGGAACGGCCGAGTCTCCGTGTCGAACATCAACGGTTCGATCACGATCGAGACGTGGGATGCCGAACAGGTCAAAATCGAGGTCGTCAAAACCGCCGATACAAAAGAGAGACTGAACGACGCCGAGGTGAAGATCGAATCGGATCGCGATTCGTTCGAGGTCAGGACCGAATATGGTAAGTTGAAGAACCGCGACGGTTGGAACCGGACGACGAAACTGGTCGTCGACTACCGTCTGACGGTTCCGCGCAATGCGGTCCTCGACGAGATCGAGACCGTCAACGGGTCGATAAACGTCACGGACGCGTACAATGTGACGAAGGCAAAGGCCGTAAACGGCCAGGTCCGTGGGACCGGCCTGCGTGGCACCGCAGAACTTTCGACGGTGAACGGTCAGGTCATCGCGGATTTCGATCAGATCGACGGAACCGGGACGATCGAACTCAACACAGTCAACGGCCAGGTCAACCTGACCTTGCCTTCGGACGTCAACGCGACGGTCAAGGCCGACACGGTGAACGGCAAGATCGCGAACGAATTCGGGCTGCCGGTCCGGAAAGGCAAGTACATCGGTCGCGATCTCTACGGGCGGATCGGATCGGGCCAGACCAACATCAAGCTCAACAGCATCAACGGCGAGCTCTCGATCAAACGCAAGGCCGATGGACGTACGCCGAATCCGGTCGTCGATCTGTTGCCGCAGAAACCGCAGGACGATCCCGAGAACGCCGACAATGAAGCCAAGATCGAGGCCAAAGTGAGCCGCTCGAAGGTTGAAATGACCGAGGCGTTGGAGGAGGCCCGCAAGGAGATCGAAAAAGCCCGGCCGGAGATCGAAAAGGCGGCCGCCGAAGCGATGAAGAGATCGGCGGAGACGATCGAAGCGTCGAAGGAATTCCTCAAATCCGAAGAATTCAAGGAATTGCGCGAGAATGCCGAGCGGCTCCGGCGCGAGATGCGCGAACGCATGAAGAACGTGCGATTCGTGAACGGTCCGCCGGTGATCGAGAAGAAGACCGGTAGGTTCGATGTCAAGGGCGTCCCGACGGTCAAGGTCGATGCGGGCGAGGCCGAGGTCAGCATCCGCGGGTGGGACAAAGATACGGTCGATTACTCTGTGACGCGCGTTTCCGAAACGCGCGTCGCGAAACCGCTTGAGGTCTCTGCGGAACAAACGGGCAACGTTGTCGCGATCCGGTTTGACGATTCCCGGAACGATTGCGCGGGTTGCGAATTCGCCGCAGTGCGGATCGAGGTCTCCGTGCCGCGAAAATCGAACCTTAAGATAGTGTCCGGCGGCGAGATCAGACTTGAGAACGTCTCGGGCGCGATCGACGTCGAGGGCGGCGACGAGGCCGTCAATCTCCGCGATATCGACGGTCGCCTTTCCGTCAAGAATGGCGATGGCCGTGTCCGCGTGATCGGATTCCGCGGGATTGCCGAAGCCGTCACGGCGGACGGCGAGATCAGCCTTGAAGGCGACCTGCAATCACTGAACGCAAAAGCCGAGGATGGTACGATAATGCTCACATTGCCATCAAATGTTGCGGCTACGATCGTTTCGAACACCCGATCGGTCGAATCGACGGGCGTCCCCTTGGCTTTCGAACAGTCGGACGCGGACCGGTTCATCTACAAGATGGGGAACGGCGGTCCGCAGTTCAGTTTCGAGGCCCGGGACGGACGGCTGATCGTGCGCGAAGCATCGCGGCTCGTCGGCGAGAACTGAGCGCCGCCATTTTTCTGAAACATTCCCAGGTTTGCTCCGTTCTATTAAGACGGAAGCATCCATCCGTCGCATTCATACCAAATTCATCGATCAGCGACAGACGAGGTGAAGTATGAGGGTTTTCTGGACTCTGATCCTGCTATTTGCGTTTTCATTTCTAATCATAAAGGCTCAGCCGGTTCAGGAATCCGGCATCAGCAAGGACGGCTCCGGTCAAAGGACGTCCGCGACCGGCGGCAAGGTAGAGGTTCCGGCTGAGAAGAAACGGCCGGTCAAGATACCGAAGATCGAGGTCGCTCCGGTCATCGACGGCAAGCCTGACGAGGAGATCTGGAAACAGGCCGCCGTCTTCAAGGATTTTTACCAAACGAATCCCGGCTACAATACCGCGCCGTCGAAGCCGACCGAGGTGTACGTCGTGTACGACGAACGGCACCTGTACATCGCGTTCAAGTGCTGGGACGACCGCGACCAGGTCCGGGCGACCGTCGCGAAGCGCGATCAGATCTTCGGCGAGGACAATGTCCGCGTTTGGCTCGATACCTATGATGACCAGCGTCGGGCTTACATTCTGGGTTTCAATCCTTTCGGCATCCAGCAGGACGGGATCTTTTCCGAAAGCAGCGGCCCTGATTTCTCGGTCGACATCGTGATGGAGTCGAAGGGAGTGATCGAGGATTGGGGCTGGTCGGTGGAGGCCAAGATACCGTTCAAATCGCTTCGTTACGCCGGCGGAAAGGGGAAGTTCTGGGGATTCAACGTCGCGCGCAACATAGATCGCTTCAATGACGAATTCGATCAATGGCTTCCGGACGACCGGGATGTTTCAGGGTTCCTGGTCAAACACGGCAAGATCTCAGGGCTCGACGAGATCAAGTCCGAACGAACGCTTGAGATCGTTCCGAGCGTAACGCTTTCCGAGACCGGCCGCCGAACGCGAACCGTGCCGATCTCGACCGTCAACGCCAACGGGTATGATCCCATCTTCAATCCGAACGGCATCCGCGACCCCGGCCGGTTCGTCAACGAGCCGATCAAGAAGGACATCGGCGTCACGGTCAAATACACGTTGACACCGAATGTCACGCTCGACGCGGCGATCAATCCCGATTTCGCGGAGATTGAGGCGGACGCGCCGGTCGTTACCGCGAACCAGCGGTTCCCGATCTTCTTCCAAGAGAAGAGGCCTTTTTTCCTTGAAGGCAAGGAGATCTTCGAATCGCCGTTGCAGCCTTTCTATTCGAGAACGATCGTCGATCCGGACTTCGCCGCCAAACTGACCGGCAAGATCGGCAAGACATCGTTCGGATTTCTCGCCGCCTCTGACAACGCTCCCGGCAATTATTCCCAAGACGAGCGCAACGATCCGCTCATCAGGCCGCGGATCGACGAGTTTCTTGACAAGAACGCGTTCTTCAGCGTATTGCGGGTGAAGCGCGACTTCGGAAAGAGCAACAATGTCGGGTTTTTCGGCACGGCACGTGTTTTTCCGAAGAACCGGAACTTCGTCGGCGGTTTCGACGGCACCTTCAAACTAGACGACCGCACAGTAATGACGTTTCAGGCGCTTGGGACGCATTCGCGCAAGTACTTTTTCGATGCCGACCTTGGTCGTTCCGAATATCGGTCCGGGAACGGTTTCGGCTATCACTGGAGCCTCGATCACACCGCCGACACGCGCGGCTGGTTCATCCAGGCGACCGGAAGGACGTCCGATTACCGGGCCGATTCCGGTTTCACGCAACGGACGAACACGAACTCGTTCCTCGTTGCGAACCGCTTCAGCACCAAATCCAAGCCCGACTCATTCATCATCAGGGCAAACTGGAACCAATTCGCCCGCCTCGGTTTCGACTGGCAGGGCAGATCGCAGAACGGCGTTGCCGGGATGAACTTGAACTTGAATCTTCAGGGAAACGCTTCCATCTACACCGAAGCGGGCGTCGGTTACGACCGCGTCTTTGAAGAGGAGTTCGGGCCGAAGCGGACCGCGACCCGGCCGGGTTCTTTCTTCGGAGCGTCCGAGCGCTCGGCTTATCAGCCCTATTTCAGCTTCAACGCCGAAAAGAACTTCGGCAAGAAGCTTTCAGCGTACGGATTCATCGGCTCGATCTTCAACTCGTTCGATTACGATTTCGGCGCGGGCGGCAGTTTCGGGCGGGTTTCGCCGGCTTATCTCGCGTGGCTCGACTGCTTCCGAGCGAACCCCAATTGCCAACTGCAGTATCCGGGTCTCGACCCCGGCAAGGGATATCAATTCGACAGCGAGGTCGGTTTCGAATACCGACCGAGCGATCCGTTCCGGGTTTCGATGAGCTACCGGAAAAGCAGGCTGAAGCGAAACGACACCGGCAAGGTCGCGTTCGATTCGAACATCTTCTCGATCCGCTCGACCTATCAGTTCTCGCGGTTCACCTACACGCGACTCAGGCTCGACTACGATACCCTCAGCCGGAACGTCTCGGGCCAATTGCTGTTCGGCTGGAACCCGAATCCTGGAACCGCGCTCTACGTCGGATACAACGACAATGTCAATTACAACGGCTTCAGTCCGTACACCGGGCAATTGGAGCCGCGGTTCGAGCGCAACAGCCGGACGTTCTTCATTCGTGCCTCGTATCTCTTCCGCAAGAGCTTCTGACCCCGCAAGCCGTTGCGAAATATAGTGTTAGCGCGATCGGGCCGCCTTCTCGGGCGGCCCGATTTTTATCTGGCATCGAAAACCGGAAGCGCGGCATCGGATAACCTCAACGATCAGGCCCATGGGTTGTGGAAAAATGTTGTTGTAATTTCTTAGCTTTTCGTGTATAAACCCTAGAGGATAAATCATTTCTTGTTTTTTGAACGTAGGAGGTAAAATGAAACTGACCAGAAGTTTCGCGAGTTTCGCCCTGATTCTCTCCCTGAGCCTGATATCTTTTCTGACGCTGCCACAGCAAACGGTCGACGCCCAAACCACCAAAATTGCGCTGCAAAGAGGTTACCGAACCGGTTACTCTGACGGCTATATGGCGGGATACAGGGACGTGATCGACAATGCCGCGCGCAATTTTGCGCGGTTGCCTGAGTATGCAAAGGCAGATCGTGCTTACAGCAAGGATTTCGGGTCGATCGAAGATTATCGTGACGGATATCAACAGGGATTTGAGGCAGGTTACAACACCGGCTACGAAAAGCGCTCGTTCGACGCCACGCTTCCGACGGAATTGAAGCGCCGGAGTGAGATCCAGGTGCCTTCGAACCAGACGGCCGATGTCACGGTGACGCCGAAAAAGGATGATCCGGTCGAACAGCCCCCGATTCTGAAAACGAAGACCGACGAGATCTCGAGTCCGTTGTCGGATGCGGATGCGATCATCCTTATCCCGACCGACACCGAACTGATCCTCGAGCTCAACGACGAGATCACGACCGAGCGCAGCAAGGAAGGCGACAAGTTCACGGCAAAGATCGTCTCGCCGACCGAGATCGCCGGTGCGATCGTCGAGGGGCGCGTTTCTAAGATTCAGAAACCCGGGCGCATCAAGCGGCGCGCGGAGATTCTGCTGACGTTTGACCGGATCGTGCTGAGCGAATCGCGTTGGTCCAACTTCAGCGCGATCCTGACCGAAGTTCTGCCCGTGAAAGGCGACAACGTCAAGCGGGTCGACACCGAGGGAACGGTCGAAGGGAAGAGCACGCTCAAGAGCGATTCGATCAAGGTCGGCGCTTCCACCGGGACGGGCGCCGTCGTCGGTGCGGTCGTCGGTGGGCCGGTCGGCGCGGCGGTCGGCGCGGGAGTCGGCGCGGCCTTCGGAGTCGGCGCCGTCGTCGTCGAGCGCGGCAAACACGTCAAACTGAACAAACTCCAGCAGCTCCGCATCAAATCGACATACGAAACGCAGATCCGATAGGCGATCGGCGAGAGAAACGCGAACCCGGCTCCGGTCTTCGGTGCCGGGTTCTTTCGTTGCCGAAATCCGCCGACCGAGAGCGATCTCGTGCGGCCCTCGTTTTGCACGCTTTTCCGACCTGCGCGACTCAGAAATCGGCGCTGAATCGAACGACTGCGATGCCCGGTCCGGCACGATTGCGTTGCTTGCTGATTGCCGTCGCATTTGCTAAATTTAAACGATAGAAAAATCTAATAATTACAAGGGTATTTATCACTATGAGTACAGGAACAGAAACGACCGCAGCAAGTGCCGGACTTCGCGGAGTGGTCGCCGCTCAGAGCTCCATCGGCGACGTTGACGGGGAAAACGGCATACTTATTTACCAAGGCTATAACATCCACGATCTCGCCGAACATTCGACGTTCGAAGAGGTCGTTTTTCTCCTTTGGAACGGCCGTTTGCCGAAAAAGGACGAACTCGACGCGCTGAAGGCGGAGTTTCGCGCGAACACCGGAATTCCGGCCGAGATCATCGCGATGCTCAAGTCGTTTCCGAAGGATGCGAATCCGATGGACGTTCTGCGTACGGCGGTTTCGGCGCTCGGCTTCTACGACAAAGCCGGTCACGGCACCGACCGCGAGACGGCCGTCGGTACGGCGGTTAAGCTCACCGCGCAGATGGGAACGATCGTCGCCGCGTGGGAACGCATCCGGAACGGGCAAGAGATCGTTGCGCCGAATCCGGACTTCAGCATCGCCGAGAATTTCTTGTATATGATGCGCGGGACTCCGGCCGAAGCGGACGAGGTGCGGATCTTCGACATTGCGTTGATCCTGCACGCGGACCACGAACTGAACGCATCGACGTTCACGACGCGCGTCGTCTCGGGAACCCTTGCCGATATGTACGGCGCCGTGACGGCCGGCATCGCGGCGCTCGCGGGCCCGCTCCACGGCGGCGCGAACACGAACGTGATGAAGATGCTGATCGAGATCGGAGATCTCCCGAAGGTCGATTCGTGGCTCGAAGGGGCACTCGAGGCGAAGCGCAAGATCATGGGCATCGGACACGCGGTTTACAAGACCGAAGATCCGCGCGCCACGTGGCTCCGTCGTTTTTCGCGCCAGCTCGGCGAGAAGAAGGGCGAATTGAAGTGGTACGAGATGTCGATGCGTATCGAGCAGCTGATGCTCGAGAAGAAGGGAATGCATCCGAACGTCGATTTCTACTCGGCATCGGTGTATTACCTTATGAATATCCCGCTCGACCAGTACACGCCCATTTTCGCCGTTTCCCGAATCTCCGGCTGGACGGGCCATATTCTCGAACAGTACGCGAACAACAAGCTGATCCGTCCGCGTGCCGAGTACATCGGCGGCCGTGATCTCAAGTACGTCCCCGTCGCCGAACGCTGATCAAGGTTCCGACGGGTCTTTGGAAAGGCAAGCCGGACAGATCCGGTTTGCCTTTTTCAGTTACAGGCGCCGCGAAACCCGATCGGTTCCGGCGCCGTATCAACGAGAAACTTTCAAGGAGTATCGGATGAGTCGAAGATTTCTTTTGTTTGCCGCCGCGGCCGTGGCTTTCGCCAGCGCGACCGGCACGTTTGCACAGACCGTTATGAAAGCACCAGTGGCGAAAAAGGTCCCAAAGGTTCTCAAGATCCACGGTTACGAGATCGTGGACAACTATGCGTGGCTGCGGGACAGGAATGACAAGAAAGATCCCGAGGTGATCAAGTATCTCGAAGAGAACAACGCCTACACGGATCATTTCATGGATCCGCACAAGCCGTTCGTCGATGCGCTCTACAAGGAGATGCTCGGGCGGATCAAGCAAACTGACCTGAGCGTTCCGTACAGGCTCGGCGCCTTCTGGTATTTTTCGAAGACCGAGGAGGGGAAGCAGTACCCTGTCTATCTCCGTAGCAAGACTAAGGACCTGGCGAATCCCGAAGTCCTTCTCGATCAGAACGAACTGGCGAAGGGCTATCAGTATTTTGCGATCGGCTCGTTCGAGGTCAGCGAGGACGGGAATTTTCTCGCGTTTTCGACCGATACGACGGGTTATCGTCAGTACACCCTTCAGATCAAGGACCTGCGGACCGGCGCGATGCTTCCGAACAAGGTCGAGCGCGTGACGAGCGCCGAGTGGTCGAACGACGGCAGGTACATCTTCATCGGACAGGAAGACGCGGTTTCGAAGCGCTCCGACAAGGCGTGGCGTCACGATGTCGCCGCCAACAAGAGCGAACTGATCTTCGAAGAGAAGGACGTGCTTTTCAACATCGGTGTCGGAAAGTCGCGCGACAAGAAGATGCTGTTCATCGCATCGTTCGCGAAGACGATGAGCGAGTACCGGTATTTGCCGGCGAGCGACCCGACCGGCAACTGGAAAGTCGTTTCGCCGCGCCGCGAAGGACACGAGTATTCGGCCGATTTCGATAACGGTGAGTTCTTCATCAGGACCAACAAGCAAGCGGAGAATTTCAAGGTCGTTCGTGCTCCGGCGACCGATCCGTCGGAGCAGAACTGGAAGGACTTCATTCCCTACAAACCGGCGGTCAAGATCGAAGGAATCAGCTTTTTCAAGGATCATGCCGTGGTGTCGGAAACCGAGAACGGTCTCGAGTACCTGCGCGTGATGGATCTGAAATCGAAGCGGGCGGCAATCCGCATTCCGACCCCGGAGACGGTTTACACGATGGGCCTCGGCGGCAACCCCGAATATGACACGGAATCCGTCCGTTACACCTATTCGTCGATGATCACGCCGAACTCGACGTACGAGTTCAATTTCAAGACGCGCAAAAGCGAACTGATCAAGCAACAGGAAATACCTTCTGGATACGACAAAGCGCAATACGAGACGAAGCGCGTCTGGGCCGTGGCGCGTGACGGCGTCAAGGTCCCGGTCTCGCTCGTCTGGAAAAAGGGAACGAAACTTGACGGTTCGGCCCCGATGCTGCTCTATGCGTATGGTTCGTACGGATACTCGATGACGCCGAATTTCTCGACGGCGCGGCTGAGTCTCGTCGACCGCGGAATGATCTATGGCATCGCCCATATCCGCGGCGGGTCGGAACTCGGTGAGAAATGGCGTCAGGACGGGCGTATGTTCAATAAGTTGAACACGTTCTATGATTTCGTCGATTCATCCAAGTGGCTGATCGCGAACAAATTCACGTCGGCCGACCGGCTCGTGATCCAGGGCGGCAGCGCGGGCGGACTCCTGATGGGCGGAGTGGTCAATATGTCGCCCGAGACCTTCAAGGCGGCGATCGTTCAAGTTCCGTTCGTCGACGTGATGAACACGATGCTCGACGAAACGCTTCCGCTCACGACAGAAGAATGGATCGAGTGGGGAAATCCGAACGAAAAGAAGGCCTGGGACTATATGATCAAGTATTCGCCGTACGATAACGTCAGGGCTCAGAACTATCCGAATATGCTGATCGAGGTCTCGCTTAATGACAGCCAGGTTCCCTATTGGGAGGGGGCGAAGTTCGCGGCCAAATTGCGGGAGATGAAGACCGACAATAACATCATTCTCCTGAAGACCAATATGGGTGCCGGACACGGCGGTTCGAGCGGCCGTTACGACCGTCTGAAGGAGATCGCGTTCGAGTACGCGTACGCGCTCAGCCAGGTCGGAATCACGAAGTGACCCGATCCCAGGCCGGAACAAAATGCGGTCCGCCGATTTCGGCGGCCGCATTTTTTGCCCTCAAATTGACAGAAATTCGGTTACTGAATTTCGTTCCGATGTTGCCCGTGCCAACAATTCCCGCCCGAAAATCAATCTTGTCAACAGTTACAGTTGCTCAACCGATTTGGCATCCAAGTTGCCGGCAGTGATCAGGTGAAGGTCCGTAACGAACCGGATCGAACGATCGCCCGGTTGGCCCGAAACATTTCGGCCGGATCGTCAAAAAAATATTGAAAGTTAAAGAAAGTTAAACATATAATAACTTTGGCAAAATCCGAGACATTCGTGATTGGGCCCACCCGCGGGCGATCTCGCCGCAATTTTGCTCTTAAAGCCAATTTTTGTGACGTCAAAAGAAAAGTTCAGCGAAGCACTGATCTGGGTCACCGTCGCCACGGGCGCGGCGGCTTTGTTGTTTGCCTCGTTCAATCTGCCGATCGGCTCGATTGATTACACGTTCGTCTTGTTCACCGCGGTCGCGATCGTACTGACGACCTTTCTCCAGATCCAACTCCCGAGAACCAAGCTCCATTTCACGATCTCGGATTCCGTTGTATTCGTGGCGCTGCTGCTCTACGGCGGTGAGGTGGGGATCATCGTGGCGGGCGTCGAGTCGGCTTATACTTCGCTCAACCTGAGACGAAAGGGTGTCAAGGTCAAACCGCGTACGTTGCTGCTGAATTGCGCGATTGCCATGATCGCCACTCTCGGAACGGTTTTCGCCGTGCGTGCCGTCTTCGGTACGATCCGTTCAGCGATCGAGGTTGGTCGGACGACGGATTTCGTCCTGATGATGTGTCTGATGGTCGCGATGCAGTTCATGGTCAATTCGCTGTTTGTCGCAGTATTCTCCGGCATCCGCACGAACAAGCCCGTCTGGAAGGTCTGGTACGAATACTGCTTGAGCGCGTTTTTGATGTTCCTAACCAGCGGGTTTCTGGCGGCGATCCTGTTCAAAGCCCTGGAACACTTCGAGCCGGTACTGCTCGCAGTCGCCCTGGGGGCCGCGATCGTCGTCTTCCTCACCTATCGCAGCTATGTTGAGGAGATCAAGGCCACGTCGGCACAGGCCGAGCGGTCCGAACGGGAACGCGCCGAACAGGCCGAACGGCATATCGAAGAACTTCAGCACTACATCAAGGAACAGGAGAAGACCAGCACCGACCTTCGAGAGAGCCGCGAGAAGTTCCGACACGCGGCGTTTCACGATCTGCTGACCGACCTTCCGAACCGGAACCTTTTCATCGAAACGCTAAAATTCCTGCTCGAGAAGCACAAACGAACGCCAAACCGGACGTTCGCCGTCCTCTCTCTCGATCTCAACCGCTTCAAGACGATCAACGAGAGTCTCGGGCATTCGGTCGGAGACCGGCTGATCTCGCACGTCGCGAAGCGGCTCACATCGATGATGCGCGAAAACGATCTCGTCGCGAGATTCAGCGGTGACGCATTCGGCATCATCCTGACGAACATTCAGATGGCCGACGATGCGGTGCAGCTCGCGCAGATGATCCAGCGCCGCATCCAAAAGCCGTTCACTATCGCCGGCCGCCAGGTTTTCACGAACGCGAGCATCGGCATTTCGATCTGCAACGCGGGTTATGAAGAGGCGGAAGACATTCTTCGCGATGCCGACATCGCGATGTACAACGCGAAAGAGAAGGCGAAGGACTACGTCGTTTTCGACCAGACAATGCACCTTCGGGCCGTCACGCTGCTTCAACTCGAGACGGACCTTCGGTCGGCGATCGACCGGAACGAGCTATCCGTCTATTATCAGCCGATCTTTGATCTCGCGACCATGAAACTGATCGGGTTCGAGGCCCTGATGCGCTGGAACCATCCGCAGCGCGGCATCATACCGCCGTCGGAATTCATCCCGGTCGCGGAAGAAACTGGTCTGATCGTTCCGCTGACACTTTGGATCCTCGAAAAGGCCTGCCTGCAAATGGTCGACTGGCACTTCCGCTCGCCAGAGAATGAGAACCTGATGATCAGCGTCAATCTCTCAGGCAAGCATTTCGCGCAAAGCGAGATTGTCGAGCAGATCCGTCGCATTCTGCTTGAGACCAACATCAAGCCGCCGACTCTCAAGCTTGAGATAACGGAGAGTGCCGTCATGGAGAACGCCGAGTCGGCGATCGCACTGCTCAAGAACCTGCGTTCGCTCGGACTGCAGTTGTCGATCGACGATTTCGGAACGGGCTATTCGTCGCTCAGCTATCTGCACCGGTTCCCGATCGATATGCTGAAGGTCGACCGTTCATTCGTCGGCACGAT
>CAZARD010000091.1:0-18033 GCA_964487505.1 uncultured Blastocatellaceae bacterium
CGTCAGCCCAAGCGCCTTGAAATTGAGTGCCTGGATCTCATTCTGGTGGATACGGATCGAACCGCCGGCGCATTCGTAGCCGTTGATCACGGCATCGTACGCCTTCGCGCGGACGTTGCCGAGCAGATCGTGTTGCGATTCGTCCTCGATCGCGGTCCGGAACATCTCCAAATCCTCGTCCATCGGCGACGTGAACGGATGATGCGCGGCCATATACTGGCCCGATTCCTCATCGAGCTCGAACATCGGAAACTCCGTCACGAGCAGCGGTTTGTAGGCGCTTCGGTCGATCAGGTTCTCGCGCTTTGCGACCTCGAGCCGAAGCGCGCCCAACGAGGCCGCGACGACCGGTTTCTTGCCCGCGATGATCAGCACGGCGTCGCCCTTTCTGGCGCCTGCGGCCGACGCGAGTTCCGCGATCTTCGCTTCGCCCAGGACCTTCAGAAGCGAAGAGGTCGTTTCAGCCACGCCGATCTTGATCCAGGCCAGCGCGCCGGCGCCGTAGCGTTTGGCGAACTCCTGCAACTCGTCGAGCTGCTTTCGGGAATAATCGGCCCTGCCCCTGACGACGATCGCCTTGATCTCGCCTCCGGCCTCGACAACCGACGCAAACGGCGCGAAATCGGTGCCGCGCAGGTCTGCGGTCAGATCCTGAAGTTCCATCTCGAAACGCAGGTCCGGCTTGTCCGATCCATACCGCCGCATCGCTTCGGCGTACGTCATCCGCGGCCATTGCGCCGGAAGATCGACGCCGATCAACCGAAGAACCGTGTTGAACATTCCCTCGATGACTCGGAAGACCATCTCCTGGTTCGCGAACGACATCTCGACGTCGAGCTGCGTGAACTCAGGTTGGCGGTCGGCACGCAGGTCCTCGTCGCGGAAACAACGCGCGATCTGGTAATACTTCTCGAGCCCCGCGATCATGCAGATCTGTTTCAGGATCTGCGGCGACTGCGGCAGCGCAAAGAACTTTCCCGTGTGGATCCGCGACGGGACGATGAAGTCGCGCGCGCCCTCCGGTGTCGATTTCAGAAGGATCGGCGTTTCGATCTCGGTGAATCCGAGGTCGTCCATATAGTTGCGGATCGCTTTGACCGCCTTGGC
The DNA here is from genome assembly GCA_964487505.1 of uncultured Blastocatellaceae bacterium. Taxonomy (GTDB): domain Bacteria; phylum Acidobacteriota; class Blastocatellia; order Pyrinomonadales; family Pyrinomonadaceae; genus JAFDVJ01. Next base: position 1,108 of record CAZARD010000091.1, read on the forward strand.
GCGCATCCGGATGTTGTGCTGAAGCTGCGGGCGGCGCAGATCGAGATAACGGTATTTGAGCCGCAGATCTTCCGACGCCAGGTTCTGGGATCCGGCCTTCTCGAGCTCGAACGGAAGCGTCTTGGCGTCGTTCAGGATGAGGATCTCGTGGACGTGCACCTCGATGTCGCCGGTCGCGAGTTTCTTGTTGTGCGTTCCTTCGTCGCGGGAGTAGACCTCGCCCTTGACGGCAATGACGTATTCGCCGCGCGCGATCTTTGCCTTCGAGTGCGCCTTCTTGTCGGTTTCTTCGCTGACCACGATCTGCGTCACGCCGTCGCGATCGCGCAGATCGATGAACGTGAAAACGCCGAAATCGCGCTTTTTCGCGACCCAACCCATCAAAACGACTTTTTCCCCGACATTCGTCTCGCGAAGTTCGCCGCACGAATGAGTTCTTTCAAGATTTCCTAATCGATCGAGCATAATTCCCCGCTCGGAGTCCCGCCTTCAGGCGGCCTGCCGCTCAACTCCACGCTCTCTGTTTTGAAAATGAGACCGCCTGAAGGCGGGACTCCAAACAATACTCCAAACAAAAAAACGCCTTTCGATCTCGGACGCATCGAAAGGCGGAACGTTATGAACTCAACGCTCACGCCAGTCAATTATCGTCGTTATTGAATCGAACCGCGTTCATAAGATATCAAGAAAAATGATACAGGAACGGGCGAAGGATTAGCAAACGGGACTCATTTTTGGATTTGGGATTTGGGATTTCGGATTTCGCGAATCCCAAATCCCACGCCCGAATTCCCAAATCCAAAATCGAAGATCCAAAATCGAAAATCCGTCTACCCTCTGCTCTCAAAAAAAGAACCGCGCGAAATAATAGAGTATCGGGGCGTTGAAAAGCAGACTGTCGAGCCGGTCGAGAAGGCCGCCGTGGCCCGGCAGGATGTTCGCGGCGTCTTTGGCTCCGGCTCCTCGCTTCATCGCGCTTTCGGCAAGGTCGCCGAACAGTCCGATGATGCTCATCGCGCAAGCCAACGGGATAGAGATCTTCATCGGCATTTCGGGGAAGAACGTCGCGGAGGCCGTCGCCGCGAACGCCGCGCTCAGGACGAGACCGCCGATGACGCCTTCCCAGGTCTTTCCGGGTGAAACCTTCGGGGCGAGCTTGTGCTTGCCGAGATTCTTCCCGACGTAGTACGCGCCGGTGTCGGCGCCCATCACGATGAGAAAGAAAAAGCCAAGGAGTTTTGTCGAAAGGTGCGGGACGATCGATTCCGCGAATCCGACCCGCATCGCGACGATGAACCCGCCGAGGAACGCGACGTACATCACGCCGAGGAACGTCACGGCGACGCCCGTTATCATTTTCGAGAAATCGACCTGAAACCGGAACGTCTGCGTGATCAGAAGCACGATGAGAAAGATGATCACGCTGATGATCAGCATTTCAGGCATCTTCGAAGGCGCGTCAAAAACGAATGCGACGAAAATCGCAGCAGCGCCCAGATACGCGATCGCCGCGTCAGCCTTCAGTTCGAGCTTCTTCGACAGAGCAAAGAATTCGAAAATGCCCGCCCCGAGCGCGAGCGCGGCGATCGCCGCAAACGGCCAAACGGCCCAAGCCGCCTGCGGCATCAGATAAGGAAGCACGATCGCAAGGACCAACAACGGAAGGGCAACAATCGCAGTAATAAGTCTTGAGTTCATCTCAGGCAGTCAGTAGGCAATGGACAATGGTCGGCAATGGACAATGGACAATGGACAGTTGTCAATTGACGATCAAGAATTCGTGGTACACAGTCGGCATTGTCCGTTGTCCGTTGTCCATTGCCGTCCATTGGCCGTTGCCGTCCATTGCCCTTATCCCGTCGCCCCGAATCTTCTTTCACGCTTCTGAAAATCGACAATCGACCGGAAGATCTCGGCCCGGCGAAAGTCGGGGAAAAGCGTCGGTGTAACGTAGATCTCGCTGTACGCGAGTTGCCAGAGCAGGAAATTCGAAATGCGAAATTCACCGCTTGTGCGCACCAGAAGGTCGACCTCGGGCAATCCGTGCGTGTAAAGATTGCGTTCGATGTCTGCTTCCGAAATATCCTCGACGGAATCCCCGCGATCCATCGCCTGTCTCGCCGCGAGCCGCGCCGCGCGGGTGATCTCGGCGCGTCCGCCGTAGTTGAGCGCCACGTTGAGAACCGTACCAGTGTTCCCTGCCGTCTTTTTCTCGGCCGCGGCCAGTGCCTGCCGGATCTCCGGGGCGAGCGCTTCGGTCGCTCCGATCGCGCGGAACCTGATGTTGTTCTTGTGAACGCTCGATAGCTCCTTTTTCAAGTAGAACTGGAGCATCTGCATCAGACCTGAAACCTCGTCCTCCGGCCGTTTCCAATTCTCGGTCGAGAATGCATAGAGCGTGACGGCCTCGATCCCCAGCCTGGCGCAGGTATCGAGGATCGCGCGGACCGATTCGGCGCCCTCGCGATGCCCAAAAAGCCGCGGCTTGCCACGCATCTTGGCCCAACGTCCGTTCCCGTCCATGATCACCGCAATATGCCGCGGCAGGCGCTCGAAATCGATCCGTTCAAGCAGCTCGGCCTCTTCGGTGCCGGGCTTAACGACGTTTGCAAAATTTCCGTGCATATTCGGCTCAAGCGAAAAAAAGTGCGCGCTCCTCGGCGTCGATGATCGCCTGACGATTGATCGGGCCATAGATGTGCGGGTAGATCTCCCCGCCGGTCGAAGGCTCCGCAACAAGTTCGGAGGTCAGCAGATGCGGATTGATAGCGAGCACCAGGACGCGTGACGCGTTGCGATAGTACCGTTTGAGCACCTCATCGATCTGATTCCGATAGCTGCAATGGATGAAGCCCTCAGTTTGCAGGCTTTCGGCGACGTACTCGTACTCATCCGCGAATCGCTCCCAAACTTCCGGCAACACGATGTGGTAGATCAGCATACGATTTGTCCCGCCGCCGCGATAGCGCAATCAAGCCCGATCGGCTTCTTTCAAATGAACAGCTACTGACGGCCGTCAAGCCGGCCGCTTAGTCGTAAAAGACGCGCACCAGCGTCAGTCCGTGCGCCGGAGCCGTCGGTCCGGCCAGATCGCGGTTACCGCCGACGATCGCCGTCTGAATTGTATCAAAATCCTTTTCGGCGCGCCCGACCTCAAGCAGCGTGCCGATTATCGACCGGACCATGTATCTGAGAAAACCGTCGCCATTGATCTTGAACTCGATGATCGCGGCCCCGGCACGCGCGTCCCATCGCGACTCGACCGTGAATTCACGGATCGTTCGCACGCGGTGCTCGGCATCTGAGTTTGCCGCCGAGAACGCCGTCCAATCGTGCTCTCCGAGAAACAGCCGGGCCGCTTCGTTCATCCGCGCCACGTCGAGCGGACGCGATTCGTGGTGCGCGTAGCGCGTCCAGAACGGCGACATCACGGGCGCGTTCACGACCCGATAGACGTAGGTCTTGCCGCGCGCCGAAAAGCGCGCGTGAAAATCGTCGTCGGCCTTTTCGACATTGATGATCCGCACGTCGCTCCAGAGATTGCCGTTTATCGCCGCCCGAAGCTTCTCGGGCGCGAACGGCTTTGTGAGTTTGATGTTCGCGACCTGACCTTCGGCGTGGACGCCGGAATCGGTGCGGCCGGAACCGCAAACGTAGACATCGGCCCCTTCGAGCATCGAGACGACGCGCTGAAGTTCGCCCTGCACCGTGCGTTCGGCATCCTGAACCTGCCAGCCGCGGAAATCGGTCCCGTCATATTGGATGAGCAACTTGAAGTTCATTTCTCAGTTGTCGCGGCACCTTCCCCCATTCTCGGCGCGGCGCTCCGGCTCCCGGGCTTGATGGCCTCGATCCCCTCCGCGCAAAGCGGACAACTTTCGGGCGCGTAGCTCGGAACGTCCATCGAGACGAGCGCGGTCCGCTGGACGCCGACGTCGGCCTTGCCGTTCGACCGATCGATGACAGACGCGGCGCCGACGACGATCCCGCCGGCCGCTTCGAGCGCGGCGATGCATTCGCGCGTCGATCCGCCAGTCGTGATAACGTCTTCGACGACCAGGATCCGCTCGCCCGGCTTCAGCGAAAATCCGCGTCTGAGCGTCATTTCGCCGGCCTGGCGCTCGGTCCATAGGAATCGGACGTTCAGCGCTTCGGCGACGGCATAACCGATGACCAGTCCGCCGATCGCCGGGGACGCGACGGTCTCGATCCCGGAACCGACAAACGATTCGGCGATCGCGCGCCCGAACTTCGCCGCGTCGCGCGGAAACTGGAGCGCCAGCGCGCACTGCAGGTAGTTGGGGCTGTGCAATCCGCTCGAGAGGACAAAATGCCCGTCAAGCAACGCGTCGGTGGCGCGGAAATGGTCGAGGATCTGCTCCGGTTTCATCCCTAACATTAGAGTATCGCCGCACGATAATTGCAAGTTTGCGGAATCGGGCGTTCGCGCTAGAATCATTACGGATGCCGCCTTTTCCAAACCTCGTTTCAGACTCGGTCCTCGTCAGCGAAACCGTCAGACTTCTTGAGACGTTCGGCGGGTCAGCGAACGTCGTCAACGTGGTCGATTATGTGATGAAGATCAGAAAGCCGCCGCCGGACCTCGCGAAGCTGTTGATCGCGGATATCGTCGAGGGCGATCCGCGCCTGCGATTGTCCGACGATGTGCTGGAGTTGGTCGAGCAGCCACGGCTTTTTCTGACGGAAACGGATTTCGTCGTTTTTGACCTTGAAACGACGGGCGCCAAATGCCCGCCGTGCCGGGTGACGGAGATCGGCGCGTTCCGCGTCGCCGGCGGACGCGTGGTCGACAAGTTCCACACGTTGGTCAATCCGGAAACCCCGATCCCGGCGTTCATCACTCAGCTTACCGGAATCTCGAACTCAATGGTCGCCGACGCGCCACGGTTTGCAGAGATCGTCGAACCGTTGCTCGCATTCATCGGGAATTCGGTTCTTGTCGCGCATAATTCGCATTTCGATCTTCGATTCCTGAACCACGAGGTAAGCCGCGTCTACGGCAACGTACGAATGGCGAACCAATCGCTGTGCACGGTTCAGCTCTCACGCAAGCTGCTGCCGCATATCCCGAACCACAAACTGAAGACCGTCGCCGAACACTACGAGATCAGGCTCGACAATCATCATCGGGCCGCGGACGACGCTCTGGCGACGGCCGAGATCTTCATCAACCTTCTCGAAGAACTGAATCGTCGCGGTGTAAAAGACGTCGCCGGGGCTCGCCGTCTCCGCGCCGGAAGGGCGAAGGCGGTTTGAACCGCCCGGAATCCGGGGTGCACGTTGAAAATGAACCCTGGTAACGGAGGGAAACCGCGGGGCAAACAGCATTCATCAACCCACGGGCTGACACGGTTCGCGTCAGCAGCGACTGAATTTCGGCTGATTCGATCCTGGTCAATCGTCGCTGACGCGATGAGATCGAACGATTCCCGGTTACCGTGGGTTGAAACCCACGGCTAAATTCGAATGATCGCTACGCGATCAGCGGACAATTTCGATTTCGCGTTTCGAATATCTCCGCTTTCAGATCAAGGCGGTCCGAAACTCCTCAAGAATCTGCGATCGAAATCCTGACGCGTAGTTTGGGTTCATCGAGACCTCGAAGAGGGCAACAGAATGCGATCCGCGGAATGGGGCACGCGTGAACCAAACAACTTCACGTAATTCGCAAATCCCTGGCAAGATTTTCTCGATGCGGAGTCCGGGATAAACCGGGATTACGCGATTGAGGCGAATCTTCATAATTGTCGCCGTTGCGATCTTTGCGGGCTCTGCGCGAGGAACCCGCATCTACTCGCCAAAAAGGGCATTTTCCCACGCAAAGTCCGCAAAGGGCGCAACGTCAGCGAGTCCGAAACTCGTCGGGAAGCCGCGATCGAAACCCTGACGCGTAATTTGGGATAAATCGTGATCCGGGTTGAAATCTTCGCGCCGATTCGCGAGAATCGAGGATTCCGGGATCTCGGCGATCGCGGATGAGATTATGCAACCCGTTAACCAACAGAACCTCGACATCCGCTCGACGCCCCGCGAAGAGATGGACCTTTTTCCCCTCGACACTTTCGCGTACGAATTCCCCGGGCGCGAGATTTGGATCGAATTCGAGATCCCGGAGTTTACGGCGATCTGCCCATTCTCGGATTTTCCCGACTTCGCGACGCTGCGGCTCAAGTACGTTCCCAACGAACGCTGCATCGAGCTCAAGAGCCTCAAACTCTACATCAATTCTTTCCGAGACGTGAAGGTCTTTCACGAACACGTCGTGAACATCATCATCGAGGATTTCGTCAACGCTTGCGATCCGCTCCGGATCGAACTCGAGGGCGATTTCAATGTCAGGGGAAACATCAAGACGGTCGTGCGGGCCAGTTACGCGAAAGGATGATCATTGACGCGCCGGAGCCAAAGGGCGACGGCCCACGCGAAACGATGGGACGGAAAGCTCTGATCGTTTGGTTCAGTGACTTAGTTTCGTCGAGACCTGCGGCTGGATCTCGGCGTGCCGCCGGCACGCGCATTCGATCAACTCGGCGAGCTTTACCTCGAAAAGGGTTTCCGGCGCGTAACCCGCGCACGTGATCTCGGAAACGATCAGAAATCTCGCCTTTTCGAGGAAATTCTGCTCCCGGAACGAGAGCCTCTTCTCTTGGCTCAGGAACGTCAGCTTCTTGAGAACGTCCGCCGCCGCAAAAACATCTCCCGATTGAAGCTGCTCGAAGAACTCGCGCGATCTGACCTTCCAGTCGCTCGGAATGAGATCAAAATCCCGCTCGAGATATTCGATCAGGAATTCGAACTCTTGCGGGCCGATGACCGGACGAATGCCGACCGAACGCGCGTTCGCCATCGGGACATAGATCGTCGAATTATCGCTCAACACCCGAAGCGCATAGACCTTGACGGTTGACGTTCCGACCTCTTTCCGTTCGATATGATCGACAAGGCACACACCCTGACTCGGGTACGCGACCATTTGGCCGATTGCCAGTTCATCAACGCCGTTCTCAGTTTTCGCTGCCATAACACTCGATGTCCGGAAAAGCGCGGACAGGCTCGTGGGAATCCAAACTGAAGGTTCGACTCTAATATTACCACAGCGTCAATGATCGAAAAAGGTTGAAACCGGGTGGATCAGGATGGGTCGGCGGGAAGTTCGATGGTGAATGTCGATCCCGTTCCGGGGGTCGACACCGCGCTGATCTCGCCCCGGTGAAGCAGTGCGAGATGCTTGACGATCGCGAGCCCGAGACCCGTGCCGCCGATCTCGCGCGAACGGGCGCGGTCCGTCCGGTAGAAGCGTTCAAAGATGCGTTGGAGATGCTCGGCTGCTATCCCCTCGCCGGTGTCCGTGACGGTGATTGCGTCGACGCCGTCGCGCCGCCGGTAACCGACCGTCACCGAGCCGTTTTCGCCATTGAATTTGATGGCGTTGTCGATTAGGTTCGTCAGCATTTGATCCAGCCGGACGTGATCGGCGATGACGGTCGCGCCTTTCGGGACCTGATTGATCAGCCGGACGCCGAATTCCGCGGCTTTGTTCGAAAGGCTGACGAAGATCTCGTCCACGGTCCTCGCAAGATCGGCCGGACGGGGATCGATCGAGACGCGTCCTGATTCGATCGTCGAAAGCTCCAGGATATCGTCTATCAGCGCCTGCATGCGTTCGGCGTTGCGCCGTATGACCCCGAGAAACCTGAGGTTGTTGGCCTCGTCTGCGATCGCACCGTCCTCAAGCGTTTCGACGAAAGCGAGGATCGAGGTCAAAGGGGTCCGCAGTTCGTGCGAGATGTTCGAGAAGAACTCCTGCCGTACATTCTCGAGCCGTTCGATGTTCGTCTTGTCGTAAAATATCCCGATCGCTCCGCGGCTTTCACCGAACTCGACCGGCGCGATCCGGACCTCGAACTTTCGCGGTTCGACGCCGGCGATCTCGAATTTGACGTCGGAGAAGCAAGACTCCTCGAGCGCTTTGCGGAACGCCTCGTGAACCCCGAGATCGCGGACGACCTCGCTCAGCCTCTTCGATTCCAGCGGCCCGTTCCGACGCCCGAACGAATCATACGCCGCCTGATTGGAGGCGAGGATCCGGGTGTCGCTGCCGACGACCATTACGCTCTCTCGCATCGTCGCCAGAACCCGGTGCAGCAACTCACGGGTTTGCTCTGCATCCTCGTTCTTGGCCGAGAAAAGTGTCTTGAATAGGCTCATTTCTTCCCGGTGAAGCGGTAACCGACTCCGACGACGGTTTCGATGCAATTCCCGCATTCGCCCAACTTCTGGCGCAAACGGCGGATATGGACATCGAGCGTCCGGGTGTCGCCGAAATAGCTGTAGCCCCAAACGCTGTCCAGCAGCTGTTGCCTCGTCGCCACGCGCCCGGAATTTCGGACGAGATGGGCAAGGAGCGAGAATTCCTTCCGCGTCAGTTTGATGTCGCTTCCGCAACATTCGACGCGCATATCCGCAAAATTAATGGAAAGCTCTCCGTCTTCGTATCGCTCAAGCGCCGAATCGGAAGAACGCCGCAGGACCGCGCGGACACGGGCCACGACCTCTTTGACCGAGAACGGTTTGACAATGTAATCGTCGGCGCCGAGATCAAGACCGGTGATCTTGTCGTTCTCCGAGGCCTTCGCGGTGAGCATTATGATCGGCGTTTTTTCGGTGAGCGATTCGCGGCGCAGGCGCCGGCAAAGCTCGAGGCCGCTCATTCCCGGAAGCATAAGATCAAGGATGATTATCGAAGGCGGGTTCTTCTCGTTCAAGGCGAGACGCAAGCCTTTCTCGCCAGATTCGGCGATGATCGGAAGAAAACCCTCACGCCGGAAATTGTATAGCAGGCTTTCCGCGATGTCGGAATCGTCTTCGACGATGAGAATTTGCAGCATAAGATCGGTTCCAGATCTAGAATCTTTGGTAATGAAGCCGTCGGTCCTTCCGAAATCCCATATCCCAGATCCGAATTCGGCGTCACTGGTGTTTGATGAAGACCGCCTCCTTCATATAGACGGTCAACTCGCAAATGTCTTTGACATAATCGGCGATCCTTTCGAGATTCTTCGCGACGAACAGCAGGCGCGCGAGCCGCGTCGATTTACCGGCGTCCTGCGACATCGAGTTCAGGAGATCGCCGACAAAACGCTCATACGCGCGGTCGATTGCGGCGTCTTTCGCGATCAGTTCGCGGGCCCGGTCGGCATCGTTCGCGGTGAACGCGTCGAGCGCCGACTGCAGCATCTCGAGCGCCATCTCCGACATCTCCGTGACCGCGCCGCCGATCGCCAGTTCCGGCTCGTCGTTCAGCTCCAGCGCCGCGCGGGCGATGCTCGACGCGTGGTCCGCGATGCGTTCGAGGATCGGCGTGATCTTCGTGATCGTGATGACGAGCCGCATTTCGCGGGCCACGGGGCGCCGCAGCGTCAAAACGTCGATGCTCTGGCGGTCGATCTCAAGCTCAAGCTGATCGATCACGCTGTCGCGCTCGATGACCTGTTGCGCGACCTCGCTGTCGCGCCGCACGAGGGCGTGGACCGCACGCTGGATCGAAAGTTCGACCTCGCCGCCCATCAGCAAGAGCCGATCCCGAAGAATGTCAAGCTCGCGTTCCAAAAGTCTCCGTTGTTCCATCAGTTTCGACTTTAGAACAAAAGTCCGATTTACCAAAACCGGAAATTTCGAGCGCTTTCCTCGACGATATGACGACCGTCTTAAGCCCGGATGAACGCAATGTTAAATGATTGTTAACGCGCGGTGATGCCGGCATCTTGCAGATGCCGGAAAGCGGCCCGCCCGGGCATTGTTTCAGGCATCTGCGTGAAGTTCGGTGATCAGATATGTCGATGGCCCGAAGTCCGGATCGTCAAAGTCGCGGAATCGGCGGAATCCGGCCTTTTCGAATGCAGCAAGCGCTCGTCGGTTCGACCGCGAAGTGCCGACGCCCGCCCAGCGAGCGGCTGTGTTCGTTCGCAGTTGGAGGAGCAACAATTGCAGCGCGCGCGGACCTATGCCGCGGCCGGTGAGATGGGGTTCGCCGATCAGGATGTCGATATCGATCAGGCTGCCCGAAAGCGCGGCCAGTCCGGCGGATGACAGGTCCGCGGGCGAGAGCCGGCCCCAGCAAACGTAGCCCGCCGGAACGCCGTTGGCATAAATGACTGCGTGCGAGTCCGCCGAACGCTCCGCAAGTTCCGGTAGTTCGTCAAGTTGATCGCCCCACCATTCCCTGACGTGCGGTTGACCAAGCCAAGCCTCGAGAAGCGCGGCGTGTTTCCTCGATTCGAAGATCCGGAGCTCAACGTGCGGCCCTGAATGAGATATTCCGATCGGGGTCGGTTCTGCCATTTCGAAAATCAGCGCGGCATCAGGTCTTTCGGGCGGACGATGAAATCCAGCGTGCCCGAGTCAAGGGCAAGATCTGACCAGCGATCGATATTGAGCGTGAGCCGCGATAACGCCGCCGTCGGAATCGAATGCGGTTCGCCGGTCAGCAACCGGATCAGTTCTTCCATTCCGGGATTGTGGCCGACGATCAGGACAGATCTTGTGTCGTCGGCGAACTCCGAAACGAGATTGAACAGCGTCAGCGAACTCGCTTCATAGATCCGGTCGTCGATTTCTAGTTTCGGCAGCTCGGCGATCTCACGGACCAGGACGGCGGTCTGCTTCGCGCGCTTTGCCGGAGAACTGACGATCCTTTCCGGCTTGATGCCGCGTTCGAACATCAGAGCGCCGATGAACCGCGCGGCTTTCAGGCCGCGGGAGTTGAGCGGCCGGTCGAAATCGGCAAGATCCGGATCGTCCCAGCTCGATTTCGCGTGGCGCAGGAGATAAATTGTTTTCACAGGACCCAATTGTTGATCCGGTCGGGGATCAGAAAAACCTGAGCACTTTCTACTCTGCAGCCTCGGTTTCGGCAACCTCGTCGGCCGGAACACATTCCGGCTCGGCGCGATCGGCCGGCCCGAGGATCTTCGCGAGCGCTTTCATCGCCCGCTTAGAATCCTTCTTTCCGCCCTTGCGGATGATGTCGGTCAGCGAGATGATGCCCGCCAGCTCGTGACGCGCGCCGATCACCGGGAGTCTGCGGACACGCAATTTCGCCATCCGTTCGAGGACGTCCGCGATCGACTCGTCAAGCAGGCAACAGGCGACGGAACGCGCCACCATCTCGCCGCAGCGCATCTCCGAAGGCCGCCGGTTCTGCGACGCCGCCGCGATCGCGATGTCCCGGTCCGTGACGACGCCGATGACCCGGCCGTCGTCCCCGACGATCGGAACGACGCCGCAATCCCTTTGCCACATAATGTAGGCCGCGCGGGCCAGATCATCGCCCGTGCGGCAGAAGCCGACATCGACCGTCATCAATTCAAAAACTTTCATATCGAACTCCGCAAACACGCCGCCTTCGGAAGAAGTTTCTTTTCGGCTGAAGTTTAATTATCATCGTAGTGACAATGAAAACGCAAACAATTGCCGCCATCGACATCGGCTCGAATTCTCTGAAACTCGCGATCGTTCAGGCGGCGGCGAGCGATTCCTTCACGATCGTCGTCCAGGAACGCGAACGCGTGCGTCTCGGGCACGAGACGCTGCGCAGCCACCGCCTTTCGGACGAGGCGATCGACCTCTCGGCCGCCGCGATCGCGAAGTTCAGGCTGATCGCCGAGGGACGCGGGGCAAACACCATCCTTGCGGTCGCGACCGCGTCGGTGCGCGAGGCCCAAAATGCGGCCGATTTCGTCCGCGAGATCGCAATGCGGACCGGCGTCAACGTCGAGGTCCTGTCGTCGCTTGAAGAAGCCCGTCTGATCGGCATCGCCGCGGCGCAGAACATGCGCGTCTCAAAGGGCCGACTGCTCAATATCGACATCGGCGGCGGATCGACCGAACTCTCGTTGATGAGGAACGGCGAGCCGCACAAGCTGTTCTCGATGAAGCTCGGCGCCGTCGGCCTGACCGAACGCTTCCTTTTCGGCGATCCGCCGAAACGAAGGGAACTCGAAGAACTTCGGACCGAGATCAAACTCGCGCTTGACCGGCCGCTGCGCAAGATCAAAGGCGAGACGTGGCGCGTATCGACCGGCACGTCTGGAACGATACTCAATCTGCTGAAGCTGATAGGCCATTTCGACGGGACATCGTATGATTCGATCGACCTGAAGCGCCTGACGACGCTCAACGAACGCCTCGCAAAGATGAACCTCGGCTCTCGCGCTCAGATCCCGGTGATCAGCCCGCAGCGCGCCGAGGTCATCGTCGCCGGCGGCCAGATACTCGAGAACGTGATGCGCGCGCTCGGTATCGAAACGCTGCGCCCCTGTACTTTCGCGCTTCGCGAGGGTGTGATCATCGACCATCTGCGCGAGATCGAGGCCGAGTCGCTGCCGCCGGTGCCGGATGTCGAGGACGCGCGGTTGCGCGGCGTCTTCGCCGTCGGCAGAAGATTCGGCTACGAGGAACGCCACGCGCTGCAGACGGCGTTTCTGGCCGAACGCATCTTCGATCAGATCGCGCCGGCATACGGCCTCGAGCGGCACGGACGAACGTTGCTTTCGGCGGCGTCGATCCTTCACGACATCGGCTATCATATCTCGCACGAGAGCCATCACAAACATTCGCTGTATCTGATCAAGCATTCGGAGATGACCGGATTTTCGGAGACCGAGCGCGCGATCATCGCGAACGTCGCGCGGTATCATCGAGGCACGCCGCCGCGCGACAAGCACCTTGATTTCATGGCGCTTTCCGAGGCCGACCGGGGCATCGTGATGAGGCTCGGCTCGATCTTGCGGATCGCCGACGCGTTCGATCTCGGCTATGAGCGCCGGGTCTCCGATATCAAGGTCTCAAAGGCCGGAAAGGAGCGCGTGACGATGACGCTCGTCGGCAATTCCGATTTTTCGGCCGAACTGACTGCGGCGGCGCTCCGCAAGGAAATGTTCGAGGCGGCATTCGGCTGCGCGCTCGATATCGGCGCGGTCCGCGTCGCCAATTGAACAAAATCCGGCTGCTTCGCGTAGAATGTTAGGTTCAAACAAAAAACAAGGAGTAACGGTATGAGAAGATCAGGATTTTTGTTGGCGGCGGTCGTTCTGGCGGTCGCCGCGTTCATCGCAATGCCGAACATCGGCCACGCCGGCGGACTCGAGATCGGCACGACCGTCGACAACTTCAGCCTGCCGGATCTCAATGGCGAAACGAAATCGCTGAACGATCTGCGAGGCAAGAACGGAACGGTCGTCGTCTGGCTTTCGGCGCAATGTCCCGTCGTCAAGCTCTATAACGAGCGCATCAAGGCGATCTCGGAAGAATTCAAGGCAAACGGAATAAACTTTGTCGGCATCAATTCGAATTCGACCGAATCTGTTGATTGGTTGAAATCGAACGCGGCCGAGGTCGGATACAAGTTCCCGGTCCTGATCGACAAGGACAACGTCGTCGCCGACAAGTTTGGCGCGTCGGTGACGCCGGAGATCTTCTATTTTGACGGCAACAACAAGCTTCTTTATCACGGCGCGATCGACAACGACAGGTCGGGAAACAACGTGACGATCGGCTATTTGCGCAACGCGGCGGAATCCGCGCTCGCAGGCAAAGCGATTTCGACGACAAAGGCGAACGCTTTCGGCTGCACGATCAAGCGGGCGGAAAGGAAGTAAGATGACGAACCTTCAAAGTTTCAAGAACTTCATCGCGGGCACGGTGCTGATCGGTACGGCGTTCGCCGGCGCGGCTTTCTCTCAGGCCGGCGAAAAGGTCGTCGAAAAGCCCGTGCCCGCCGAGATTCTCGTGACGAAGGTCAACGACGACGGGCTCAAGAACGTCCTGAAGCCGGCCGGCCGGCCGCTGGTGGTGAATTTTTGGGCGACCTGGTGCGCGCCGTGCATCGAAGAATTCCCGGACCTCGTCAAGATCGACAACGATTTTCGGGGGAAGATCGATCTCGTGACGGTTTCGCTCGATGACATCGCCGACATCGACAAGGGCGTTCCGGATTTTCTGAAGCGGATGAAGGCCGAGATGCCGACGTATCTGCTCGTTTCACAGGACGAAACGGTGTTGATCTCGTCGATCAACAAGGATTGGTCGGGCGGACTGCCGTTCACGGTCATCTACAACGCAGCCGGCGAGCAGGTCTATTTCCGCGAAGGAAAATTCAACCCCGAGATCCTGCGGGCCGCGATCGAAAAGGCGGTCGGGAAGTGAGTTTTGATTTGCGATTTAACGTGATTCCAAGCGGGGCATTCCAGGATTCCATGATTCCAGTTCAAGATCGACTTTGGCTGAGCGTGCAACCTGGAATCCTGGAATCGTCTGGAATCCTGGAATAACTGCTATGTACCGAAAAATAGAAGATTTCACGCGCGACTGGACCTATGAATTTGAACAGACGGTCAAACTCTTCAAGAACCTGACCGATGCGTCGTTGGGACAGAAGGTGACCGACGACGGGCGCTCGCTGGGATTTTTGGCGTGGCACATCGTGCTGACCCTTGGGGAAATGCCCGGCAAGGTCGGACTCGAGGCGGACGCCCCGGCCGAGGATGCGCCGGTTCCGGCCTCGGCGGGCGAGATCGTCGACGCGTTCGAGCGGGCCGCGAGGTCGCTTCGGGACGAGATCGCCGCCAAATGGACGGACGAGACGCTGCTCGAGGAAGACGATATGTACGGCGACACTTGGGCTCGGGGCCGCACTCTGCTGGCGCTCGTCCTTCATCAAGCTCATCACCGCGGCCAGATCACCGTGCTGATGCGCCAGGCCGGCCTCCCGGTCGTCGGCATCTACGGACCGGCAAAAGAAGAATGGGCGGCGATGGGAATACCGGCGATGCCATAGCCAAGCGGGATTTTGGATTTTGGATTTTCGATTTTGGATTTGCGGATGCTGGTTGACTGAGCGATGCCGAGGTTCGTAAGTGAAAACTCTCAAATCCAAAAACATTCTTGTCCAATTTAGCCCTCGTAGAGGGCGTCAGTATGTAGCGCCAGCTGCGGGAAGAATCGCAGAATTGCCCGATCGAGCCCTCGCGTCGTAGGTATTGCATATATTACCCCAGCAGTGTTGGGTTGCCGCGAGTCCCAGCGGATCGGTGAACTTGTAGGGCGAGTTCAATGCATATGTGTAGCGGTTCAGCGTCTGCGGACTCGTCGCATTTGCCGATGCGGCGAGTGGATCGACCGACGTGAAGCGGCCGAGCCTCGCCGAGAAATATCGGTTCTGGGCGAAATCGAGGCCCGATTCCGGGTCGCGTTCGTAGCCCGTGAACTGCTGGCGGATACGGTGATTGGCGGTGAACCCGACGACCTGATTCCGATTTGCGACCGTCGCCGCGATCTCGCCGAACGGCATGTAGTCGTGGCGGGATGCGGCCTGACCGAGATTGTTTGTCGCGATACGCGGGCTTCCGACACGATCAGCCGTTTGCCGATTTTCTGGTTCGTGACCTGACGCTCCTCGGAGCAGGAAACCTAAATGTCCAAGTCAATATGTCTTTCAGGTCCATCCGATTTTCGGCGTGCCCAGCGTAGCGACCAACCACCGTTTTTTGCCTTCGCGATTTCATTCAGAATTTCGCGAAGCGTCAATTCCCGTAAGTCAATTGATTTTGAAACGCTCCGGCCATATTGGGCCTTCAGTGCCGATTCCTCGCCGTGCGCGTCAGTCGGTACAGAACTTGAGTACGAATACTGCGTTTTGTTGTCGACGCTTGTTCCGTCGGACAGGACGCGACGTTCCGTGATGCGGCGCTCCATTGAACCGGACGTTCCGGGACTTACCGTCGCATAATCGTATTCGACCGCGCCGCCGGTCGGAAGTTCGACGCGCGAGATCTCGCCGTAGCAATTGTAGGTGAACGTATAGCGGCGTGTGTCGGGAAGTTCGATGTAATTGGTATAACCGCAGCCAACGGATCGATTCCAGGGATGATTCGCCGGAATCCAGGTGAAAAGCGTGTTCAGCATGACGGTCGATGCGGCGGCCGAGTAGTTCGAGATCTTCACTGTCCGGTCCGCGCCGCCGAATCCCTTGTACGTGACGTAGTTGAAGTTGGCGTCGCTTGAAGCAAGGATCTCGCGGTTCAGCGCATCGGTGATCTTCGTCACCCGGTTCTCTCGGATGTCGGTCTGGAATCCGGTGTTCGTCAAAGTCGTCCTGTTGCCGTTGCGATCGATGATCGCCGAGACAAGTCCGCCGTCGACGCGATAGGTCGTTCCGTTCGGAAGCTTCAGATTTCCGGAAGGGTAGATGTTCGGACCGTTTCCCTCGCCGGCGGGGTCGTCGCTGACAAGGATGTTCGAGTCGGCGATGAACTTCGCGCCGCTGCCGTCGGTTGCGACAAAGACCGTGCCGATCGACTGGTATTGGACCGTGCAGGAGTGGCCGTTGAAATAGACGTCTTCGCCGTCGTTCTGAGTGCTGATGAACGAAAAGCCAGATCCTCCGAATCCGCTGAAATTCAGCCGGAACTCCTTCCGCGCGGCACGAATCGTCGTTTCGTTCGAACAGAGTCCGATGTCGTCGGTATCGACGGTCTTGGTGTTGCCGAGCAAATATCCGCCGAGGCTCGGGAAAACACCGCGCAGCGCGTAGGGATCCGGATCGATCCGCTCCTGCACCATCGGATTCGCACCGGTGTATCCGGTAATGACCTCGTCACGTCTCCATTTTGTCTCGACATTGTAAGAGAAGCCATTTCCGACGCCGCGTCCGCCTAACGCTGCAAGCGGGATATTGAAGCTGAAGGAGCCGTTTGAAATCCCGATCTTCTCAAACTCGGAGATATTGACGGTGCTTTTTGAATCCTTGGCCTTCATCGGAACCTGCTGTGCGAACATGGTGTGCGATGCGAGAAAAGCGAGTAATAGGGTGGAGAAGAATGTGATTGCGCCCTGGTGAATTTTCCG
>CAZARD010000092.1:0-17593 GCA_964487505.1 uncultured Blastocatellaceae bacterium
CGATCCTTGCCGAGCGGGCTTCGCGCGTCGAAGATCGTCCTTTCGCCATCGCGCTGGAGATCGGACCTTTCAGGCAGCCTCCAATTCATAAAGCCGAAGACAAATCGGAGTTTTGACACAGCCTCTGAAGCTAGTGGCAATTCTTAAGAAGAAAAGCCGCTTGATCTTGATCTATGAACTCAATTTCGGAAGGTTTTCAAACGGGCTCCGAGTGGCACGTCATAAACCAGATATTCGGGATATTCCGGAACAAAAAGGCCCGTGGCGATCTGTTCGCGATGGGCCCTTCTTGTTTTGGAGTGCGAGTTTTTTTATCAGCCGACCAACGTTCCCATCCAAGCCTGAAGATCAGCGTCGGACCATGCCGTTGCTGGATCCATTCCCGTTTGCTTTAGCCCAAACGATCTCGCCGGTGCTTGTGTCGATGAGACCCGTGTTCCGCTGGGCAGTCCGATCTCCGTTCGTCCGCTGTCCGGACGCAACATCTCGCGGAGACTGGATCGAGTTCGTTTGCACCTTCGGCTTTTTGACCTGGTTCTGGCCGTTCGGCGCCGCAAAGACGCTGGCTGAAAAAACGAACAATGAAAGAACGAAAATGATTGCAGATTGTTTAAGCATAAAGTTTCTCCTCTTATAAACTTGCGTCGCCAAGGCGTTGCAGTTGGATGACTGAACTTCTTGCTCTTTTTGCGGATTTTTTTTCGGGAGAATTCATCGGTTCGTACGGGGCCGTCGGCGCTTCTTCTTGCGAGATTCGACCGCGACCTCGTTTCCGGACGCTTTGACCTTCGAATTTGTCGTCACCGGCGACGGCGTCGGGGCCGGAACGCGGCGGATTTTCCTCGGACTCGGCGTCGGTGCCGGCGACGCAAAGGCCGGGGCCAGTTCGAGTTCGGTCGAGATCAACGAGGCCGATGCGAAGGCAGCGACGAGGATCATAAGTGTCAAATTCCTTTTCATATTCTCTTCAACTTATCTCAAATTCGAGCAGAATCGTAAACAGGCATCGACCGGGCCGACCGCGAAATCGACTCTGACCGATCCCGGTCAGCCCCGTCGCTGGACCTGACTCTTAACCATCACCGACAAATCGCTTGTTGATGTAGTCCTTGTACAGGGGATCACCCTGAAGCGCGGCCCGCAAGGAATCTCCCCAAAACGAGTCTCCGCCGCCGTTCTGGATCTCTTTGGCAACCTCGAGCCCGAGATAGGCCTGTTCCGAAAGCCCCGTTTCCTGGCCGACGGCCAACAGATAGAATCCCTGTGCGACGTACGCGATCGCCTCGTTGTCGAGCCAGGGCATCGTGATCTTCTGAAGATCGTAAGCCGCGTGAACGGACTCGTGGACAAAAAGGCTGTGGAAGATCTTTTCCGACGTATTGTTTTGGCCAATGTAAAATGTGTTGGCTCTGTCGGTTCCGTCTTGCCGCAAAGAGTATCTGGCAGTTCCCGGCGGGGCTCCGCCTTGTGTCACGGCGATCGCGCCGGATTCAACCGCGGCGACGACCAGCGCAAAATCGGCTGGCCGAACCCGATATTGCGCGCCGCCGCTGCCGGTGAACGCGAATCCGATCCGCTGCGTCTGCGGGCTCTTCAGCACTCCCAACAGTTCATCTTTCATAAGTCTGCCTCCGTCAGATCTATTCGGATCTCCGACCTTACTTCCCCTGCGCTGTTGATGGAACAGGAAAGGGCCTGCCTTTCTGCGGCACCCGGCCGGCCATAGCCTTGCCCTCTGCGGACTTCCAGCCGATTCCGTAGAACAACGATCCGGAGGGTCCTGCAAGCCTCCCGTCCAACTCGCTCCCGCCAGCCGGAATCTCAGTGTCGAGAAGAAAGGTGTTGTAGCCAAGCACAACGTTCCCGGTCTGCTCGGCGTGCGGCTTCGGAAGACCATCCGTGCCGGAATTCCACCTGAAAATCCGCCAGGTCTGGCCGTTGTTGCCGACCGCGCACTGCCAGGCGCCCTTGAAATCCTCGATCGCCAATCGATTGCCGGCCCGGGTGCGACCCCACGTCAGCGGCAGGATCATCCGCACCATCTGAAATCGGATCTCTTCTTCATACGGCATTCCGGTTCGGTATCGCGGTGCGAGCCGATCCTGATGAACTTCGCGATACCAGCGTGGCAGCGTCGCCGACACCTGCGTCGCGTACGGCATCGGTCCCGGAAACGTCAACGCTTTGCCGTTGACTGAGCAGTCCAGCTGTCCCAACGGGATGTTCTTGCCGATGTCGGACGGCGAGAGCGGAAAATAGAATTCTATCAGGTTTTCCAAAGCCCGCTCAGGCCTTTCGCTCACATCGAAATACGGGACGTAACCGGTGGGCCTCAGGAAAAGAAATGACACCGGTGCTTCGCCATGGCGGTCGATGTAGTATCGCGGAGGCTCGGTTCCGGCCCCCTGACCGCTCGGAACGCGTGCCACCGTGCGAACGCTGATCCGGTAATTCCGTAGAAGTCGCTCCGTCTCGCCGCCGCCGTCTCTAACATGGACCGCGACATCGATATCTCCCGTTTCCTTTGTCGCAGCCCGGTTCTGCCAGCATTCGGCCGTCCTCGCGAAACTCTCGTCGAGGTCGTTCGCGGTCTTCCGGTAGACCATCGTGTCGCAGAGAACCGAGAACAGCTGGACTCCGGATTTGGATACCGCGAACCGCAGTTTGGTGCCATTGCGATACTCGCCGATGACCCGGACCCAGGATTTCAGCGTCCAGCCCGTCGCCGTCGGGATGTTGTTGCCGGTAAGCTCGGACGTCGAATAGGCTTCAAACCAAGTGAATCCGTCGTCGACCAGATCCTGCCGCGCCGCCGCGGTCATCGAGGCGGCCGTTATGAGAAGCACTGCAAACATGAACTTTTTCATATCACTCCGAAGCGAAATCGAGATCAAGCACGCTGTCCACGGGCGTCACCATCCGTACCGATGTCGGGAAAGCGTAGCGACGCGATGAAACGCTGACGATATAGGTTTCACCGGCACGAACGTCTTCGAACCGGTAGATGCCGAACGAGTTGGTTCGCACGGATCGGGAAACGCCGTCGCGGTCGGTGAGCGTCACGATGACGTCGCGAATTCCTTGTTCCTTGGCCGATATCACACGGCCCGATACGAAGACCGAGGCCGCGGTCGGTATCAATTCGTTCTCGAACCTGGCGAGCGCGAATTCGTACTTTGTCCCGTTCCAGGCACGGCCGGCAACAATCACACGATTGTTAAGATAGAACGCTATGGCCTTCGCCGACGCATCGTTGTTGGTGAACGCCGTCCGCACCCTTCCGAGCGTTCCGAACCCGAGCGCGGGCGAGCCGCCCGAGTTGAGCTTGGTCAACGCAAAACGCGACTCTCCGCCCGACGAAGTCGACCCGGCGACGAGGAACTGGCCATCGGGTTGCAGGATCAACGCGTTCGCCTCGTCATCGGGCGCCCCGAGCACGAAATCGATCAGTGATACCCCACCCGAGCCGAAATCGGCCGTGAACGCCGGATCTAGCGTTCCGTTCGCGTCGTACCGGAGGACCGCGAAATCACGGTCGCCCGACGGATTGAGTCCGGTCGACGCGACGACGATCTTGTCGTCCGGCTGGACGACGATCTCTTTCGCGCGGTCGTTCAAGGTGTTCGCGAGATCGGTCGTCGTGACGCCGCCCGTTCCGAACGAGGTGTCGACCGAGAGCGTCGTCAAGTGGCGGCTGACCCGTATGCTGTCGCTCGTACCGTCGAAGCCGTAGCCTGCGACGACAAGTTTGCCGTCGGACTGCCGTGCACAGTCGAGGATCTCGTTGTTGAATCCGGACGCGCCGAGCGTGTTCGCGGCGTTGATTTCCGCGGTTCCCGTAGTCGAAAACCTGATCACTCGTCCGCTCCGCGTCGAACTGCCCGACGATCCGCATCCGAGGATCTTCCCGTCGGCCTGGATCGTCAGCCCGTGAAATCGCTGCGCGCTCGTGGTCGTCGCGATGCCGTCACCGCTGAATGAGGTGTCGAGGCCGCCCGCGGACGTGAACTTCGCTATGACCGCACCGCTCGAACCACCGTCACCGGCGACATAGAAACTGCCGTCTCCGAGGACAAGAATGTCATGGAAATAGTTCGGGTTCGCAGTTGAGTTGCTTGTGCGGACGAACGAGCCCTCGTCCATAAACGACGTATCCAGCGAACCGTTCGCGTTCAACCGCAAGAGGCGCGCTTCTGTGACCCCCGAGTAAGTTCCCCAACCGGCCACGATTATCTTCCCGTCCGGCAAACCAGCAACCGCCTCGATCTCGTCGAACGGAACTGACGAAAGAACGGCCTTGCCGTTCGGCGTGGAGACGTTGAAGAGATAGTCGACCGACCCGTCAGCGTTGAACCGCTGAATGCAGCCGGCTTGGTTGGGGGTCGAGAATTCGGGCCGATCGCGGCCTCCTGCAACAACGATCCTCCCGTCCGTGAGCAGAGCGATCCCGAACGGATCTTCACACCATTGCGACTTGACCTTGCCGTTGTGGTCGAACGAATTATCGTATGAACCGTCGGGATTGAGACGCAGGACATAGAAATCGTCTCTAACCAAGAATCCAAACTGAGACGACTCATACGCAGTCGCCAGCAGTTTTCCGTCAGATTGCTGGGCGACGTCGGCGAAAAGATAGTCCGCCCCAGTGCCGGATAGTTCGAATGACCGGTATCCGTCGCCGTCGAATGATGTATCGAGGGCGCCATTCGACTCGTAACGCACGATCAGCGGATTCTCGCCGAGGAACGACGACGACACCTCGGATGCGCCGACCACGACGATTTTCCCGTCAGGTTGGACAAGGACATCCCGCGCTTCGCTTTCTTCGCCGGGAATCTGGGTGATGACGGCGCCGTCGCCGTCGAAGCCGTTGTCGAGACTGCCGTCGGTATTGAGACGGACAAGCGTGATATCGTGCAGGGTAACGTTCTGTGAACTCCGGCCCGCCGCGACGATCTTTCCGTCGGTTTGGACCGCCAAGCCGTATGGAAACCAGACACCGGACGTGTTGATAAATCGAAGACCATCGCCATCGAATGAGGTGTCAAGCGATCCGTCGGTGTTCATCCTGATGACGAGTGCACGGGCATTTACCCCGCCATTCCAATTCGTGCCGACGAGGATCTTTCCGTCGTTCTGAAGAGCGATCGAAACGGATTCGCCGACACTGAGTATCGTCCGCGTCCCGTCCAGATCGAAACCGGTGTCGAGCGATCCATCGGAATTGAGCCGAGTGACGCACACATCGGCGATGGAGAACGTTGAACCGGCGAACAGGATCTTGCCGTCCGGTTGGAGCGCGATCGCACCTCCCCGACAAGCCGAAAAGGACACGTATCCATCGATATCAAAACCGGTATCGACTGAACCGTCGGCGTTGAAACGGGCCACGAAACCGCCTCCGGAAACTACCAACTTCCCGTCGGGCTGAACCACGACATCGGAGAAAGCCTCGTGGGCCAACGTGCCGAAAAGATCGGTCAGCACGTAGCCCCCGTTGCCGCCGAAGGTCGTGTCAAGGTCGCCGGGCAACGCGCGTGTGGTTACCGACAGAGACAAAACGAGGATGATAATGCAGATCTTGCTCATTCGATACTCCAGAAAGTTATCGCAAAGCGTCGCCGAGGGAATCAGCGAGCCGCCTTTTCAGGAACGCTGCTGACTGCGTCGGAAAGGTCCACTTTGGTCGCGGTGACGGCGCACCCCGAAACTACGTCCGGCACGGTGACTCCTGTGATTCGAACCGCTTCACCGACGCCGAGCTCGCGCCCGTCGTTCGCGTACACCGTCAGCTCGCCGAACCTTCCGATCTCGGTCACCGCCTTGATGCGGTTGGCTTGGCGGCTTTCGGTTGCCCACAGAGTGACCTTGACGGAATCGCCGGTACCCGCGCCGTCGCTCGTGACAAGAAGCTGGTAACCGACTTCGGCAACCCGTCCGCCGCGTGACAGTTGAACGGTATCGACAGTCCTTGGCAACGACACGAATCCGTCGACGGAGACCGTGGTGCCTTCCGGTTCGAGGCACACATCGCGGATCGCAACCCTTTTCGGAACCGCACAAGATGCGACTAGAAACACAGCAACCAGAACGGCCGAACGGCCGACGGTTTTCTGTCGCCGACAAGCCTTTTTGTTGTAAACTTCAGCAGACAGCATCACGAGAACAGGAGGATAGCGGGCCAGGATATGAAATGTCCTCAACGCCCGGCTCAAAAAGTTCTCAAAAAGTTCTCAACGCGGCCATGGCCAACAGGGAAAACAACTTATACGCATTTGGAGGGCTGAGGTTTGACGCCGCGTCCGGTGAGATCGTTAGGAATAACGAGTCGATCGCGCTCTCTCCTAAACAGACGGCACTTCTCAGATTGCTGCTCGACGCCGGCGGTGACTTCGTTTCAAAGGATCAGATCTTCGCCACCGTTTGGGCGGACGCTTTCGTCGAGGATGGAGTACTTACCCAAAACATATACAAACTTCGAAAGGCGCTTGGAAACCGGTCGGACGGGCATCCGATTATCGAAAACAAAGCCCGCTTTGGTTATCGGATCACCGTTCCAGTCGATCGTTCCGGCGACGACCAGAAAAAGCCGTCAACTGAAGTTCGGGAGCACAACAAATTGAACCTGGGCGTCGCGGTCGCGTGTACGTTCGGACTGATCGTCCTCGGGGTTCTCGCATACTTTGGTTACCGCCGGTATTTCGACGTGTCAGTGATCACCGTTTCGCGCAGTGACCGGATCGTCCTTAAGAAGGTCACCGATTCCGGCGATGTGGAATATGCGACGATCTCCCCCGACGGCAAGTTCGTAGCCTTCGCAAGGAATCCGGGAAGCACCAATGCCGCGCTCTTTATCCGGGAAACCGGCAATGGAGCCGAAACGAAGATCAATCTTTCGAACGTCCAGCGGTTGGGTTTGATGCAGTTCTCAGCCGACGCCGACCATTTGTACGTGCGCAACCGAGCGTCGAACCTGATCGCCGCCGATGTGATGAAGGTCTCGCGCTTCGGTGGTGAAGCTGTAAAGGTCGCGGAGAACGTCTGGGGCGGATTCGTCGTTTCCGCCGACGGACGCCGTATGTTTTTGAACCGTCTGATTCCCGAAGAAAAGCGCGGCGCAGTCGTAATGCGGGATCTTGAAAACGGGAACGAGACCGAGGTCTTGTCCATCGTCGCCCCGGAGACGCTCAACAATCGTGTAGCGTCCGCAGTTTCATCCGACGGCAGATCTTTTGCGGCCGTTGTCAACAAGGCCGACTCGGTGTTGGGAAGAATCGTCGTCGGCGATCTTGTTACCGGCAAGCTACGCGATTTGGTGATCCCGAAATTCAGGCAAGTCGAGGGAATGGTCTGGATACCGAAAAGCGATCGATTGCTCGTCGCGGCCGGCGACGGGAAATTCTACCAACTTTGGGAGGTGGCGGTCTCAGACGGCAAAGCCGTCCGTGTGACAAACGCCCTCGCAAATCATTTCTCGCCGTCGATTACGTCGGACGGAAGGACGGTACTCACGACTCAGAACACGATCTTCAGCAACATCTGGCAGATCGATCTGGCATCGGGCGCGGAACGCCAACTGACCTTTGGCAACGCGAACAGGGAAGGTATGTACGGGTTGGATTACCTGCCGAGCGGCGAGATCGTCTACTCCTCCAACGCGGGCGACGACGGTGCGCTCAATATTTGGCGGCTTGATCCGGTCTCCGGCAAGAAATCGAAACTTACCGAGAACGTCGGTCGCCGCAACGACGAGCCGAATGCGTCAAACGACGGGAGATCGGTCTATTTCACCTCGGATCGCAGCGGGAAAGCATCGATCTGGGAGATCGACGCCGAGGGAGGAAATCCGCGCCAGATCACGAATCCCGGAGCGGGCTCTGACTCGAACCCCCGAATCGCGCCGGACGGGAGATGGCTCTATTTCCTCCGCCGCACCGCAAAGGGTTCCGCTGTGTTCCGAATTTCTCGTCCGGATGGAACCGAGGAAAAACTGACCGAAACCGAGAAGTTCTCGCCGACAAGTTTCTTGACGATCTCGCCTGACGGCAAGTACCTCGCGTTTCACGACCTGACGCCGGAGGGCCAACCGGCCGGTGGGAGACTGCACCGCGTCATCGTGTTTGAGATCGAGAGCCGAACCGTCGCCCGGGAACTGAATTTGGGCGGCAGGGTCCCGCGAATCGTTTGGACGCCAGACGGAGGCGCCTTCGATCTCATTGCGCCGATGGGCGAAAGGGATGAGATCCAGCGAATCGATTCCGGCACCGGTGATTCGAAACCCAGAATGATCCGTTCTTTCGATGATGTCGTCTATTTCCTCGTGCATACAAAGAATGGAGAAACGGCGTTGATCTCCCGCGGGCGGAATGAAAACGATGCCGTTCTGCTCACCAACTTCGAATGAATCCCAACCCGGCACGCAAACAGCGCGAATAGTTCGTAGTTCCCTCGACCTGAAGAACGCTTTTCGAGCGAAGTTGCGAAAGCCGCGCGGGCTGCCCGCCTCTCCAAATCGCGAAGTTCGGACGATTTTCGGGTGTTACGTATCCTTTGCGGAAGAATTCACCAAGAATTCGATGATCTCTCGGACTTGAAGAGCGTGAATCGAACGATTCGAAGAAAATTTCTTCGTCGGAAAAGTCGGAGTTTTTCACAGGCCCCGACGCCCCCGGCGACTGCGCGGAAAGGGCGCTTCGCTACGTCTAAAGCGTTTGTCTCGTTTTCCACAGATTTTTCCACAAGCCTGCGAAAAACTTATCCACAGCAGGCCTTTCAAACGGGCCGGAAAATGCGGAAAACCTCAAGTGTTTTCTACTTGACGTTCGAAAAAACGGGTGTAGACTGCGAATGTAGTCGAGATTGCTTACGGGCATCACGACCGGTCCAGGGAGAGGCGAGCGGAGCGGTGACGCACCGATTCGAGAGCGGAGGAAGACGGAATCCGAAGCTATTGACGCCCGGGATCGAAGCCGAAAGGCTTGCTCGCGACGAACGCGGCCGGAAGGCAGCGCGTCAGGCCAGCCGGATAAAAACGGTTGGCGCTTGCCGGCAAGGAACCACCGGGAAGGAGCGGAAGCCGTCCGTTGAAAGACGGGCCTCGTTGCCGGGAACGTAACCGGCGGTGGAGGAAAGCCACCAGAACAAAAACCAATCGGTACGCCGGTCCGAAAGGATCGGGCGGGAAGCGAAAGCGGAGCGCGGTACCGACCGGATGGTCCGAACCGTCGGACGCGATTCGGGATACAAAAATCGGCGGCGAGTAGGGTGTACATTTGAAAGCCGCCAAACAAATTAGGGGCGATTCCGAGCGATCGGAGTCGCCCCTGATTTCATTCGCGGCATCGATGCATCGACTTCTCCATTCTGCGACTTGACCGGCCTGACCGATTCTCGTATCGTAAGGTTTCCGGACGGCGACCCCGCAATGTCGTTTGCGGATTCAACATAACCAACACTTTTGGAGGAAAGAAAGGAATGAGAAGAGGATTGCAGTTTCTTCTGGTGGCGGCTCTTTTGTTCGTTGCCCAGAGCGCGTACGCCCAGAGTTTTGACCAAGGCTATTATCGCCTGACAACGCAGTGGCGCGGCGACCAAAAATCGCTTGACGTCGTCAACGACGGCACGAACAACCAACTTCATCTGGCGAAGACCGCCAAAGTTTCCGGGCAGGCGTGGAAGATCACTCCGATCGGCGACACGGGTTATTTCAGGCTCACGACCGAGTGGCTCGGTGAAGAGAAGTCTCTAGACGTCGTCAACGACGGCAAGAACAACAGACTTCAGCTGGCTGATACGGCTGACGTCACAGGGCAGTATTGGATGATTACTTCACTCGGCGATGGGTACTACCGGCTGACTACGAAATGGCAGGGCCAAGAGAAATCGTTGGATGTCGTCAACGACGGCAAGAACGACCAGATCCAGCTTGCCAAATCGGAGGACGTCTCGGGCCAGTACTGGAAGATCAAACTCATCAAGTAAGCCTCTCGTAACGATCTCGCTCTCCCCGTTACGCGCACCTTTGGCAAATCAGGTCCTTCGCTTCTGGCCCCGCAACAGGCCGGGGCCTGAATTGCCGGGGAACGCACATCAAGACCTCGAGTTTCACCGCGGAATTCCTCCAAAATTTTCCCTGATCAACGCCAACAGCGACCGGCCCAATTGGCGAAAATCGGCGACCATTCGCAGGCGGGGTCGTCCAATGCGTGATCCGGATCTACTCGTATCTCAACGACTCGATCGGATCCAGTTTCGCGGCCTTCCAGGCTGGCCAGAGACCGAAGACGATCCCGAGACCGACCGACACGACGAATCCGACGATCGGCGCCCAAAGCGGGATGTAGGTCGGGATGATCATTCGGATAAGCATCGAGAGGCCGACGCCGAGCGCGATTCCGAGAATGCCCCCGAGTCCCGTAAGGGTCGCCGCTTCGATCAGAAACTGCGTCACAATATCGATTTGTCTCGCGCCGATCGCCTTTCTGATTCCGATCTCCTTCGTTCGCTCGGTCACAGAGACGAGCATAATGTTCATCACGCCGATACCGCCGATCAGCAGCCCGACGCTCGAGATCGCGACCATCAGCATAAAAATCCCGCCGGTAATGGCGCCGAATTGTTCGATGATTTGATCGGACGTCTGCACGCCGAAGTTGTCCGGCTTGTCGGCCGGAACCTTGCGCGTGCGGCGCAGCGTCAATCGTACTTCTTCCAGCGCCTCCTTCATCTTGCCCGGCTTTGCAGTCGCCATAATGAAGCAGTCTTCATTTGCTGGAAAAAGCTGCTTGATGGTTTTGAACGGAATGTAAACGGTCTTGTTTTCGTTGTTAGGGTCCTCTGCGCCGACAAGAAAAATCTCGCGTTCCTGAAGCACGCCGACGATACGATAGTTACGTCCTTCGATCTGGATTTCTTGGTCGAGCGCGTTCGTGAACGGAAACAGGGTGTTTGCGACATCGACGCCTATCACCGCCACGCGGCCGCGCTTCTCCTCCTCTTCAGCGGTGAAATACCTCCCTTCGGCAAGGTGCGAAACGCCCATCTTGAAGTAATCCGAATGGGCTCCCATGACGGCCGCGTTCGTCATCTCAATCTCGCGGTTTCTGATATTGACGCGTTCGGCGAATGGTCCGACGGTGAAATCGACCGGGGACATGAACGGGGAAACATACTCGCAGTTGGTGCACTCAGCTCGGATGGCATCGGCGTCTTCTTCCTTCAGCGGCTTGCGTGTGCGTTCTTCCATCGAGGGACTTATGTTGAATCCCGGATCGAATTTGAAGGCATAGATCGAGTTCGAGCCGAATGCCTCGATCTCTTTCGACACGCGCGAATCGATTCCCGAAACGAACGCCGCGATGACGATCACCGTGATCGTTCCGATGACGACCCCGAGGATCGTCAGGAACGAGCGCAGCTTGTTCTGCCACAACGTGGCGAGCGCCATCCGAAAATTCTCGCTTGTATCGAATCTGAGGAATCGCATCGTTCAATCTGCCCGCAGCGCCTCGATCGGGTCAAGACCCGCGGCTTTCCACGCCGGAAACACTCCGGATACGAGTCCGACCGAACTCGACACCGCAAGTGCGATCGTGACCCACAAGAACGGAAGCGATGTCGGGATCGAGAACAAAACCGCGACAAGTTTCGCGATCAAATACGCGATGCCGACCCCTATAGTTCCACCGATCAACGCAAGCGCGGTTGATTCGGCCAGAAACTGTTTGAGAATATCGGCCCGTCTGGCGCCGATGCTCTTGCGGATGCCGATCTCTTTTGTTCGTTCGGTAACGCTGACGAGCATGATGTTCATGATCACGATTCCGCCGACGACGAGCGAGATCGACGTCACCCCGATCGCCGCGACCTGGATCGTCCCGAAGATCTTGTCCCGCAGTTCGTTGATCGCGCTCGGCGTAACGATCCCGAAATTGTCCTTTTCGCCCGGTTCCAGTTTGCGCCGCACGCGCATCAGTGTGCGGGCCTCGTCGATCGCGTCATTGTAGGTTTCTGGCGTGGTCGAGGCCGCGCTTATCGAAATCGAGCGCCGTGAGCCGTAGATCGAGAGAAACGTCAAAAGCGGCACCGCGGCATACATATCGCGCGTTTGTCCGAACGCGGACCCGAGTTCCTTGCCGACACCGATGACCCGGAAGGACCGGCCGTCGATCTTGATCGTCTGCCCGACCGCATCTCCGCGCGGAAAGAGCTTTTCGGCGGTCTCAGACCCGATGAAGCAAACGAACTTGCGGGTCTCGTCCTCGATGTCGGTAAAGTAGCGGCCATCGGCGGCCTCGATCTTCTCGATCTCGGCGATGTTCGCCGAGGTGGCTTTGAGTTGTACGTTCTGAAGTGTCGTGTCGCCGAATTTCAGATCGGACAATGAACCCGATTTTCCGCCGGCGTTTCTGATCAGGCCACCGGCGTTGCGGAGCGCAGCCAGATCGTCGGCCGTCACATCGCGGTTTCGGCGTCTCGCCGCGTTCAGGCTTTCGACGCTGGAGAAATCGTCGATCGAGAATCTCTGCACGCTGAACGCGTTGGTCCCGATATTGGCGATCTTCTCGTCGACGTACGCATTGAATCCCTCGACGAGCGACACGACGACGATGACCGTCGCGACTCCGAAGATCACGCCGAGAAGCGTCAGGAATGACCGCAGTTTGTGCGACAAGATGGCCGCGAAGGCCAGTTTTATAGACTCGATGAAATTCACGATTCGACTCTTTCGATCTGATTATACGTTGAGAGATAGGGTTAAGTCCCAAATTTTTCGCGGGCTGGCCACGCAAGATCAAGGCCTGCCAACGACACGCCGGACTGCTTTCTGACAGAACCCGATCATTTTGCATTCGGAGTCAGCAAGGGTTGCTTGGGTCCGCAGCTTTTTGAAGATGTGAAATTCGATCGATTCGGTTCGCACGTTTCTTGCCGTGTGAATCCGCGGCGATCTCGGCGCGGATCAGACTTCGATTCCTTGTCGAGATCTCGGCGATCGGGACGATTTTTCGGAGGAATTATCGTCAAATACGCTCGAAATAGACCATGCGAAGATTTTTTTCTCGCCGTTCGAATCGAGGTTTTCCACAGCACCCAGGACGCACACCCAAGCGCTTCAAGGAGCGATAATGTTGCCAATATTACGGTTGTGCGGATTTCCACAGAGATATCCACAAGGCTGCGGAAAAGTTATCCACAGCGTTTGCCGAATTTGGTTCGGAAGATCGTGAAAACCTAAAGTATTTTCTACTTGACCCTGAAAAGAACGGGTGTAGACTGAGGATGTAGTCGGGATTGCTTACGGGCATCACGACCGGTCAAGGGAGAGGCGAGCGGAGCGGTGACGCACCGATTCGAGAGCGGCAGATTACGGAAATCAGCGGCTATTTACGCCCGGGACCGAAGCCGAAAGGCTTGCTCGCGAGGAACGCCGAAAAGCGGCCCTCAGGTCGCCCGGATAAAAACGGGATGACGCCGACCGGCAAGGAACCACCGGACGGGAGCGGAAGTCGCCTGGAACGCGAAAGCGCGAAAGGCCTCGTTGCCGGGAACGTAACCGGCGGTGGAGGAAAAGCCACCACAACAAAAACCTAACGGCGCACCGGAGCGAAAGCGAAGGCGAAACGTGAAAACAGAGTAGAAGCGCTGACCGGAAAGAGACCTCCGTAGGATCTTTTCGGAATACAAAAACCGGCGGCGAGTAGGGTGTACATTTGAAAGCCGCCACAAAATTAGGGGCGATTTCGAGCAATCGAAGTCGCCCCTGATTTTTCGTGGCGCCTCGAAAGAGCTGAGCGGTCAAGTAGTTCGCAGCCGTTTGGCATTCACGCAAGCCGTACGAGTTACGCGTTCACGCGTGACCTCGGTCAGCACATCGATACCGACGGCATACAAAGGCCGCCCCAAACTCGATGTGCCTTCGCTCGCGCACTCCGAGTTATCTTGGTGTCCCCTTTCTCAACGCCGTCCTGGATCAAACCGTCCCGGACTCATTTGCCTGTCGCGCGGACAGTGCGCCCGTTAGCGTCGTAGGTCAAAGCAAAGGAGCGGATGACGCGAATCGCACCCGCGTCGCTTGTCGATCCAGGTTTGGTGGATCGAGGAGACACGCAGACAGCAAGGTATTTCAGATTTCAGTATTCCACTGTCAGGGACGTAACATGGTGCCTTTCAATCACCTCGATTGACAACGCAAAACCAAACCTGTTGCCTCGACGTTGAAGTCACGACCACCTGTTTCGGACGCGGATTGGTCGGATTCCGAGCTTCTAAAACGAATTTCCTTCGTGTGTCGCCGTCCAAGTCGACGAGAAGCTCGGACCCGAGAGTCTCACGTCTCGAATCTGTCATAACAAGATAATGGAATCCGAGCTAGACGATGTTCAGTACCCCGTGATCGTCACAATGTCCGTTGTGCGGATGATGAAGGCGTCCCTCGACAAGATAGTCGGTGTGGTCGCCGTGCGGGACCGTTTGGTGGCCGCATCCGTCGTGGCCGCATCCGCAGTCAAGCGCGACGCACGCATCTGGATTCTTGTCTCCGACAGGGATCACGCATTCGTCGAAGTGACGTTCGTGCCCCGAGTGGAGATGGCCGTTGTGCAAGTAATCGATGTGGTCCCCGTGCTGAATCCGCGTGTGCCCGCACGCCTCGTTGTGTATATGCGTATGGTTTTCGTGAATCGTATGTTCCATTGCTTTAACTCCAAATTGAAGGAAAGTTGTTACCGAAATGCGCGGGGAAGCTACGGCAACATTATAGACCCGACCGTGTTTCGTTTCAACTGCCGAATTCGACCGATGATTCCGCGAGACCAGCCGTTCGTTTAAATTCGGACCGTTTCGAACCGGCACGAATGCTATGTTCGGAAGTCGATCGAAACGAGGTCGTGAGCAATTTCGCGTACTGATTGTACGACTGCGGAGAAATTGATAGCCGAGAGCGCGTTTTCTCGAAGAAGGGCGGGCGGCACGAGGCGCGCGTGAGAAATTCGTGTTATCGGCAGAACGATTTTCAGCAGAAAACAAGGCTCGCGGATGATGCGTCCGATCGAAACCCGGGCTGGAACTCGTTTGTCAGGCGGCCCATCAGCCGGTGGCAAGAGCAGTGCGGGGATCGTGTAAGCCCCGATTTGCGCATTGAGGTCATTAGCCGCGGATAACACGGGCAAAACAGAAGGAAAATCTGCGTTTTCCAGCGTTCATCCGCGGCGAGAAGCGGGTTTGTAGATCCAATGCGGAATTTGGGGTAACACGCGGCTGTGCCTGGAGCGTCAGTCAAAAAAAGAGGACAAGCTTCCCCGCAAGTCCTCTCCTTGTTTTGCCGCAAGGACGGCCGGTCCACACGAATGCGAACCATCGTAATTATCCGGCAGTCAAGGCCCTGGTCGGACTGATATTGTATGAACGGTCGGATGGCGCAGATGGACGGCGGTCTTGGCCGAACGGGCGGTTCGCGTTACCGCCGCGCGTTCAGCGTCGGCGGTAACGCCGATTGAATTTCTCGACGCGGCCGGCGGTATCAACCAATCGTTGCTGGCCCGTGTAGAAGGGGTGAGATACGTTCGAAATCTCGATCTCGATGAGCGGATAGACCTTGCCGTCCTCCCATTCGATGGTCTTGTCCGTCTTGATCGTCGAACGGGTCAGGAAGGCGTGATTGACGGAAGTGTCCTTGAACACAACTTCACGATATTCGGGATGAATTCCTTTTTTCATACTTTTGACAGCATCTTAAACAACCGTTTCCAACCGGATTCGATTTCGTCGGCTCCGAGTTCCGCCCCGCTCCAGTCCCCAAGGCACGCGTCGCGCCAATCACGGCCGGCAGTAGTCCGGACCCATTCTTCGTAGTCGATGACCCATCGGACGAGACTCTTCAAAAGCGCCGACAGCGCTCCCAGGTCCGGCACGGGGGATCTCAGCGGAACCAACAAATCGGGATTCCAGATGGGCATCACCAATGTTCCCTCAGTAAGCAACACCGGCGAAAACCCGTAACGGCGAACGAACACTCCCCGTCCGTGGCCGTCGCCGCAAAACATTCCAAAGCCCCAGACGATGATCTCCGAGCCCGATTCGCGGCGTAACCGGTAGGCGTTGCTACCGGTTTGGGATTCCGGCACGCCGAACCGCTTGAATCCGTACCTGGTTAGAAGGTTCCCGTCCGGATGCCAAATGTCGCGCCCGAGAAGCCAGCATTGATGGTGCATCAGTCGCTTGCCTTCCGTTCTGATTCGAAGCGAGAGCCGCGCCGGACCGCTTCGTCGGGCGTTCCGGGGCCTGACCGAATCAGATTCTTTCGCCACGCGCCCGCATCTCCCTGACGACAGCCTCGATTCCCTTTTTGGAAATTGTCTTTATCGCGCGTGCCGAAACTTTCATCCGTATCCAACGGTTCTCGCTTGGAAGAAAGAACCTTTTCTTCTGGAGATTCGGAAGAAAGCGCCGCTTGGTCTTGTTGTTGGCGTGGGAGACGTTGTTCCCGCTCATCGGGCGCTTGCCCGTCACCTGACATACCTTTGCCATATCAATGCTCTCCAAGAACACTGATCGTAACCCGTGACGGGATCCGCACACAGGATTTTTCACGAACGGATGGGAAAGGCCAACGGAGTGCGGCTGGGGATTGACGAACGTCGCGGTCCGGGCCGGGGACCGGGTGAATCAATGGCGCGTTTCGGCGGCTTCTCGATCACAAGGCTATTGCGCTATCTTTGTCGCGTGGCTGGCGGCCACCCTCCAGTTGTTGCCAACCCTAACATAGACGATCGTCCACCGATATTCCTGAACGATTCCGTCATCGCTACTGACCGCGCTTCGGCCGCTGGCAACGGCGGCGCCTTTGCCGAACATCCGTATCTTGAGATCCTCCGCGGGGGCAGTATCGATCGTCCGCTCACCGGAAACCAAAACGTCAAGCCGCGCATTCTTATCATCGACCTTGCCGGTCGCGTGAGTATGGGTGTAGCCTTCGGCGAATATCCTATCCAGCATCGGCCGGTCTTGTTTCTTGATCGCTTCAATGACTTTAAGGCGTATCTCGACGATGTCCGCAACCGCGTTCTTGTTGTTTTGGGCGTTAATGCACGCAACGGAAAGCAAGATCATCACCGCGGCCGAAAAAAGTACGTTTACGATTCTCATTCGAAAGTAATTCTCCTATCGGATTGCAGGCAGCATTTTCTGGAACGAAGTGCTCCTGTCTTGATCGGGGCGCGTCTTTCATCCGCGCCGTACTCGACCAATCTCTCATACCGTCTTGCGATTACCAAATCATTGGTTTTTCTTATCATCAAGAATGCTCCCGGTGTCTGGGGGTGACGGTTGGCGAATCTTGGACTGCCGCGACCGGCTGAGTAGTTTGTGAGGATCCCCCGGGAAGATCGGGATCGTCGGATATCGCCGTTGAAAGCGACGTTTGATCGGTGCGAGAAATGTCCGCGTTGAGGACCCGTTTGAACCCGGATTACGCATTTGGAAAATTCTGCCGCGGATTTCACGAATTTCGCGAACAAAACACAGAATGATATGTGAGAATTCGTGCAATCCGTGGCGCAACGCTGTCAATGTCATCTTATCGCGTAATCCGGGT
>CAZARD010000093.1:0-14373 GCA_964487505.1 uncultured Blastocatellaceae bacterium
TAAAGAGGATTCGAACGCCGGTTCCCGGTAATCGCAGCCAGACCTTCGAGCCGTGCCGGGAAGACTCCGTGGTTGGAAAATCGACTCAGCCGCGAACCCCGGCGACAAAATCCCTGACAAGGTCGTCGACGCCCGTGATCGCTTTACCGACGACGACCGCGAACGCGCCGCAATCGAGGGCGCGACGGACATCGGCCGCGGACCGGATCCGTCCCTCGCAGATGACCGGTACGCGAACGCGTTTCGCGAGGGCTTCGACGAGTGCGAAGTCGGGTTCCGCCAAGAGATGCGCCGTTTCGCGCGTGTAGCCCGAAAGCGTTGTGCCGACGAAGGCACAGCCGAACTCCTCACAGGCGCGCACACCTTCGGCGAGCGTCGCGACGTCCGCCATCGCCGGCAGACTCAGTTCTTCGGCGACGAACCGGGCGAGATCGGCGGCCGACGCGCTTCCGTTCCGATGCCGATCCGTCGCGTCAAACGCGATCAGATCGGCGCCCGCCGCAGCGACCGCCCGCGCGCTCTCGAGGGTCGGAGTGATGTAGACCTCGCTATCCCCTGATACTATCTTGTGAATGCCGATGATCGGCACCGTGACCCGCTCGCGGACGGCGCGGATGTTTGCCGGCGAATCGATCCGCACGCCGCTCGCACCGTTCAGTTGCGCTGTTTCGGCAAATGCGGCGATAATGTCGGGCCGCGAGAGCGGCGATCCTTCCGGAGCCTGGCACGAGACTATCAGACCGCCTCGAAGACGATTGTCAAGATCGCTTTTTCGTTCCGATTCCATTAGACGTTATGTTTCTTCAGATTTGATAACATCTCTTCGCTAAGTGCAATCTTAGCAGAAAGATACGACAAAAGTAACGCGCCGGCCGCCGGGCCGAGCAGCGGCTCGATGAACGCCGCTCCGGGGACGAGTCGTTCGATCTCGCGGCCGAACGCGCGACGAAAGACCGATCCCCGAAAGACGCCGCCGACTCCGGCGACCGGAAAATCGCCCTCGAACTCAAGCTGTTTCGCGACGGCCGAGACCTTCAAGGCCAATTCGGCGGCTCCGCGTTCAAGCAGTCCGGTACAGAAGGGATCGCCGTCAGCCGCCGTTTCCGCGACGCGCCGGGCGAGTGCGGCGATCGCCTCGCGCGTGACGAAACCGTTGTAGAAACGCGTCGTCAGTTCCCTGATCTGTTCAACTCCGAAGAACCCGAGCACGAGCGGAACAGTTCCGGTTCCAGCCGCGATGCCGTCCTGCTCCAAGATCGCGGCGCGGATCGTTTCGGCAGCGATCCAGAATCCGCTTCCCTCATCCGAAAATACGTATCCGAGTCCCCCGGCGCGCGCCTCGCGGCCATCATTGACGCCATACACGACAGAACCGGTTCCGGCAATGACGACGATCCCGGGCCGCCCGCCGGTCGCCCCGCGCAACGCCGTCGGCGCATCGTCGCCGACATTCAGGATCTTTGAGCGGACAATCCCGCTGATGATCTCTTCCTTGAAGTCTGCGCCGCCCGTCATCCCGAAATGGGCCGCCTCGAAGACCGTTTCGCCAAGGACGCAGCCGATCGCCTGAAGCGCTCCTGAAACAGAAGACACGACGGCGTCGCGCAGACGCTCGCGGCCGCCGGGCTGCTCGGCGTGGTTTGAAGGGCCTCCGAGACCGCGGCCCAGGACGCGACCCGTTTCGTCGGCGACGAGCGCTTCGGTGTGGCTTTGTCCGCCGTCAACTCCGAGAAAAAGTCTCATATTCCAAAACCGCTTCCGCAAATCGGTCGCACGCTTGTTCGGAAGCGTGATCGCCAAGTACGAAATGACCTAGCTCGTGCGCCAGTATCCGTGCCGGCGACACGGGCGCCGCGAGATTTATCGTCACCGTTCGCGATCGACGTTCGAGTTCGCCGTAGGTCGCCGGATGCCAATTCCCGAACTCGACCCGCAAAGAAAGGAACCGAGCGAGTTCGAACGGGTCGTTTGTCGCGGCCTCTTCGATCAGCCGTTTCGCCGTGGTCTCTTCATTCATCGCCCATCGCGTGCCGGTGCGGATCACCTTCGGCCGGATCCAGATCGGCGGGCCAGTCGAGCTCGACGCCCCGGCCTTCAAGTTCGCGCTGAAACTCCTGAAGATGATCGCGCCGGACCGTTTCGGGATCGACGCCGCGCGCGATCGAGAACGCGGCCAGATGTCCCGCCGCCTCGCCGATGTTCCATTCGACCGGATGCAGCCGGTAACATCCGTTCGTGATGTGCGTCGTACCGATGTTCTTGCAAGCCGGGAGCAGATTTCGCATCCGGACCGGGACGAGCGCGCCGAGCGGGATCTGGAACGGCAGGCTCTCGACATCGACATAGTTGTCGCCCGAAACGGTCGGGTGAAGGTCGATCCGATACGAACCGATCCCGACCGAATCAGGAAACTTCTCGGCAAAACGCTCGCCTGGCCTGTAATCCCGGGCGATGTATCCCTCGGTAACCGTGAACCGCGCGCGGATCCGGCGGCTCTCGCGGATGTAAGGCATCTTCGCGATGCCGTCTTCGGTCCCGACGATGCTCGGCCTCAGCTTCAGCCCCCGAAATCCGAGTTCGGCCTGCAGATAGTACAGAAACGACAGACTCTGTCCGCGCGCGGCGTCGATCAAACGCGCGCGCCCGGCGCGATCGGCGTTCACGAGATCGCCCGAAAGATGGTCGATCTGCGGGTAGTTGACGATCGTCACGTCCGACGCGAACGATCCGGGTCGAAAGTTGTCCCGGAAAAGAACGCGGCGATAGGTCCAGAGCCCGGCAAACGCGCGGTTCGGTTCGCGGTGCGGATCGAACCGATACGTGATCGGCTCGAGCGTCCGCGGACTCAGCGCGGTCATCGAGATCAGCGGTCCCGGCCAGGGCGGATCGAGCGACGGCACGAACTCGCGCCAGAAACGATAGTCGCTAGGCTCCGCGATCGTATGGTCCTCGCCGTCGTAATGACCGAGCGCGAAGCACATCGAGAACGCCTGCGAATTGGCCGGATCGGCAACGGCCCGCGCTCGCCTTTCGCCGGTTTCGAGGCGCGACTCCGAGCCGGTGACGAACTCAGTCCCGGTCAGCGGGAGCAGATCGCCGAGCTCGGTCGCGTCGATAAAAAACTTCGCCGCGACGCGCAACGTACCGCCGCCGACAAGATCGCGGATCACGACGCTCAGCACGTGATCGTTCCCGGCATCGGCCGATTCGGCGATCGTTCGGGTAAGCAACGTCAGGCGACCGTCGTTCCGTAACGGCGCGAGCATCGATTCAAGCGCCTCCAAAAAGGCGCGCGGCTCGGCGCACAAAGGCGAGACCCAGCCGGCGCCCGGATTCAGGTGCGTGACGGCGGCGGCCGCATCGGTCAAGGGGTACGAGTTCCGGTAGATCTCGCGGACGCGGTTCCGGAGTTCGCGGTACGACCGCGTGCAGCCGAAGCTCTCGATCCATCCGTGTTCGTCCGGCGGCGTCGCCTGCGACGTGAACTGGCCGCCGATCCAATCCGACTCCTCGGTCAACACGACCCGGAAGCCCGCGGCGCACGCCGACATCGCCGCGGCGCAACCTCCGACGCCGCCCCCCACGATCAGGATATCGGTCGAGATCTCGTTCATTTCCTTGTCGCGACGATGACGACGGCTTCGTCCGCCG
Source organism: uncultured Blastocatellaceae bacterium (assembly GCA_964487505.1). GTDB lineage: Bacteria > Acidobacteriota > Blastocatellia > Pyrinomonadales > Pyrinomonadaceae > JAFDVJ01. The sequence goes on from CAZARD010000093.1 coordinate 3,652, forward strand.
CGTAGTTCTCGAGTTCAGTCGCCGCCAATGCTTCCGCCTGTGTCGAGTCGGCGAGCCCCGAGAGATCTATGATCCGGGTCCCGACGAGCACGTGTAGATCCGGCAGCGTGCGCCCGGCATCGCCAAAATCCGTCAATTCGCTGACCACTCGGTCGACCTCGGAAACGGTGTCGGAAACGATCGTCGAACGCACCGTCGCATCCGACCTCTGCAGGACGACGACGCCGGTCCGATCGGTCACACGGACGAGTTTCTTGCGATGCTTCACGAAACCGAAGAACGTTCTCTCCTCGCGCACGCCCTCGAAAACAAACAGTCCCGAGGTTTCTCCGACGGGACGCGCCGCGGCGGGTTCAAGCCTCATCGAGCGGGCCGCGGAATCCAAGCAATCCTCGGGCCCGGAAGCGCTCCCCTCAATCGTTTCGCGGCGCATTTCGGTCGTTCCGAACGCGGTCGCGCGAACCAGATTGCGCCGCGAATCGACCTCGACCTGGACCTCGACCGATTCGCGCACCGCGCCGATCCGGCAGACGGCCTCGACGGCCTCCGAACGGACCTGTATGATCTGCTCCGGCGTCGGATCGACGATGTTCCGTTCGACGGTATCGCGGACCATCGCGAGAGCGACGCCGATGGTCGAGATCACCTCGGCCTTGCGCGCGAGCCGCGCCGGGAGTCCCATCATCTGACCGGCGAACAGGACGAGTGACGCGGCGCCACCACCGCCGCCGACAAGCTCGACCGTCGCCCGGTCAAGCCGGTATTCGGCGATCAGTTCATCGACTTGCCTTTCGATCTTCCGGCAACTTATCTCGAGGATCTCGCGCGCCGTTTCCTCGACCGATCGACCGACCGCCTCGGCAAGCGGCGCAAACGCCGCACGCGCCGCGTCGGGGCATCCGAACGCGAACGCGTCGGCCGGCACGAGCCCGAGCGCATTCGCGGCGCACGTCGGCGTCAGCGCAAATCGTTCGCCGCTCGGACATTCGACCGCGACGTAATCGGCGGCGTCCTTCCCGGTCGGGCGAAGGTGGACGAGCCGCGCTCCCGCGAACTTCGAGGCATCTTCGAAACAGGCGTATTTCAGTCCTGCGATATGCGCTGATCTCGAACCGACATCAACGATCCTGCCGCCCGATTCGCGGACCATCGACCCGCCGGCAATCGCCAGCGTCCGAACGTCGAGCGTGTTCAGATACGTCCGGTGCCCGCCGACCCGCGCGGATTTCGTTTGCGGCTGCCCGTCGCGGATGACCGATATGTCGGCGCTGGTCCCGCCGACCTCGATGAAGATACCGTCGGAGACGCGCTCGTACATAAGGGCGCCGGCAATCCCCGCGGCCGGCCCCGAAAGCATCGTTTGGATCGGCCGCCGGTGAACCTCGGCGACGCTCATCACGCCGCCGTCCGAACGCATTATCATCAGCGGCGATCTGATGCCGGCGCGTTTCACGCATTCGTCGGTCATCGTCGCGGTGTGGATCATCGTCGGCAGGATCGCGCCGTTGATGACCGCGGTCCGTGTACGTGTGCGCAGCCCGTAGAGCTGAGAAACGTCGTGACCGTTCGTTGAGAAGAACCCGAATTGGCGCGCCTTCGATCCGATGAATTCCTCGTTCTCGCGACGGTCGACTCCGAAGGCTTCCGAAGCGACGACGACCTCGATCCCCTTCAGCTGGAAATCGGTCAAGAGCGCCTCGACGATGCGCTCGTTCACCTGCGAGCTTTTCAGGAATGAATGTTCGGCGCTCAGGAACCGGTTCGGCGCGAGCTCGATCCGCGGCACGCGCGTGTCGATCCTGGCCTTGATCGCTTCGAGTCCGTTGCCGAGGCCGATCACGCCGACGCTCGCGACGTCACCCTCGAGCAGCGCGTTCGTCGCCTGCGTCGTCGAATGCGCGATGAAGATCACGCTGTCGGGTTCGACGCCGAGTTCCTGAAGCGCGCGTTCGATGGCATTGATGATCCCGCGCGCGACACCTTCGGGAGCATCGTGCGTCGTCGGAACCTTGAGTTGCGACACGACCTCGCGCGTCGAGTGATCGACGACGACGACATCCGTGAAGGTTCCGCCGACATCGATCCCGACCCGGACGGGGTTCCGGCCACTGGGTTGTTGCGATGTTTTCACCATCGAGCTTTCGCCGGCGTCATCTTGCGATCCCGGCGCCGATCTCAAAAATGCCCGGGATCGTGACCGGGAGCTTTCCCGAGAAGCGGGTCTCGCCGAAGATCGCCCTCGCGGCGGCGAACTGCGCGACCTCTTCGATCGCGTACGTCACCGCGTAGACCTCGGCTTCGGGAAACTGGCGGATCAGATACGGCGAACCGAAGGCTACGACGGCCGTCGGCTTTGCCGCGATCGCCGACCGAACGAAGCCGGTTTGGATATCAGGCAACGCGACCGTCCCCTTGTTCGCCGCGCGTTTTACGAACACCGCGAGAACTAGGCGTTCGGCCTGTTTCGCGTCGGCAAGGACGCGCTCGTAATCGGCGGCGCTGGAACGCGGATCAAGTTTCGCGACCTTCGCGTTCGGCGCTCGTCTCTGGATCTCGGGAATCAAAGCCGCGCCTTCGACCGGATCGTCATCGGCGGCGACAACGACGAACAATGTCCGTTCGGCGGCACCGGCCGCGACCGGCAACAGATCGTTCTTGTTGCGAAGCAGGGTCATCGAGCGCTCGGCAATCGCGTTCGCGTCGCGGACGTTCTCGGGCCGCTCGACGATTCGGTTGACGGCCGCCGGATCGACGAATCGGTTCGCCGCGAGTCCGAGGCGGAACTTGGCGCGCAGCAGGCGGCGAACCGACTCATCGATGCGGGCCTCGGTGATCTCGCCCGCACGCACCGCGGCCTCGATCGAATCGATCGCGACCTTCGTATTGTTCGGTAAAAGGACGACGTCGGCGCCGGCGACAACCGCCATAACCGCCGAGCGTTCGTCGGAGTATGTCTTCTTGATCGCGCCCATCTCCATTGCGTCGGTTGAAATGATCCCGTCGAATTTCAGATCCTTGCGCAGGATATCGGTCGATATCTTCGGGCTCAACGTCGAAGGCACATTGTCGCCGGTGATGCTCGGCAGAGCGACGTGGGCGGTCATCACGGAATCGGCACCGGCCTCGATCGCCATCCGAAACGGCACGAGTTCGATCGAATCGAGCCGCTGACGGTCGATCGGCACGACGGAAAGACCGATATGCGAGTCCGTCGCCGTATCGCCGTGTCCCGGAAAATGCTTGAGCGTCGAAAGGCAATTGGCCTCGCGAACACCGCGCACCAGCGCCGAGCCGAATTCGCCGACCTTGCGCGGATCGGCGCCGAACGAACGGATGTTGATCACCGGGTTGTCGGGATTGTTGTTGATGTCGACGACCGGCGCGAACAGCCAATTGACGCCGATCGCGCGCATCTCTTCACAGATGATGCGTCCCTGACGGCGCGCCGCCTCGACGTCGCCCGTCGCCGCGAGCCCCATATTGGTGGTAAACGGCGTGCCGTTTCGGAGCCCCATCCGCAGGCCGCGTTCGTAATCTGCGGCGATCAGAAGCGGCACCTTCGAGATCCTCTGGAGTTCGTTCGTCAGCGCGGCGACGGCGTTCGCTTCGCCCCGATAGACGGTGAATCCACCGATCTTGCCTCCTTCGATCTCGCGTCGGTATTCGGCGAACTTCTCGCTCGAGAGATTGGCGAACTCGCCGGACATCCGCATATTGATCATCTGACCGATCTTCTCGCGCAACGTCAGCGAACGCAGCGTCTTCTCGACCCATTTGTCACGCTTTTTGTCTTGTTTCTGGGCGATTCCCAAATGGGCCGCGAACGCGACCAGCAAAATACCGGCGATGATCCGTTTCATTTGATGCTCCGATTATCTTGTGATTCCGAAAATATCGATCTTCTCGGCGCCTTTCGCACGGTCGAAGGGGCCAAGGACGACGTTGCCGGCGCCGCACCGCATATCGGTGAAACGCTCGGGTGTCAGGACCAACTGCTGCGCCGCGGCGCCTTCGCCGCGGACCACGACCGTCTGAAGCCATTCCGATCCCGTGATCTCGGCCTTGGTCGGCTGCGCGGGCTTTCCTTCGTTGCCGACCTGATCGATCGCGTTCACCCGTTTGAACTGCCTCGGCGCGCCGGCAACGAAGCCCTCGGCTTCGAATTCGGTCTGGAACGTCTTCGACCGTCCGTCGGTGACGATCAGCCGAAGCTTTCCGACCCCCGCGACGAGGACGGCGATCTGGACGGTTTCGCCCGGGTAGAAATAGAACTCCTTTTTGGCCGGGGCCGAGTTCCAGGATTTCGTTCGCCAGAAAGGCCGGAACGCGTTGCGGCGCTCGCTCTTCTTGCCGTTCTCGTCGACGGTGAACTCCCAGGTCAAACCCGCGTCGACCTCGAATCGGCCGCCCGCGTTTCCGCCCATGTAGATCGAGAAATTGTCGAGCGGCTGGCCGTTGTCGCCAAGTCGCGATTCGTCGATCTTCGGCGTTCCGAGCTTGACGAGTCCGCCGATACCGGTCCAGGAATCATAACTTGTCACGACCTTTCGATAAAAGGCGCCGGGAAAACAGGGCACGCTCCCGAGCGGCGCGACCTCTTTGGACAGGTCGACCCCGCTGACCCGGATCTCTTCGCCGGTCCGGATGTTCGCGAGCAGCCATTTGCGGCCCTCGCCGTTTCCGGAGATCACGTAGGAATTGGCCGGATCCGCGATCTTGAGCGGGCCGGGATCCGCCTTCTTCTCGAGGTATACCGCACCGGCGCGGTCGCGGATCTCGGCGATCGTTCCTGAGACGACAAGGATATCGACACCCGAATCGTTCGGCGGGTTCTTGAGGTAGAAATCGGCCGAGTAATGGATGACGAGGTTCTGGCTCCGCGGCGCATTCTTCCCGTCGAAGTAGTATGTCTTGTTCGCGGCGGTCTGCAGCATCCCGAATCCGTAATACGCGTAGGGACTCGCGGTCGAGACCGGCGGCTTGCCGTCGAGCGAAACGGCGTCGCCCGCCTTCAGGTTCGCAAGGACCCAACGCCGCGCGGCGCCGTGTCCGCTGAGCACGAATCCGTCCTTTCCGACCGCGATCGGCCCCGGATCGGGCTTGTTCTGCAGAAAAACGAAGCCCGCTCGGTCGCGGATCTCGACGATCTTGTTCTCAACGACATACACGTCGACGCCCGCTTCGCTCGGCGGCTTCTTTGCGTAGAAGCCGACCGTGTAAAGGCACAGTTCGTCGTTGCCCCGAAAGGCGTCGACCGACGCGATGTTGTACGATTGACCGTTCTGCGCGGTCACGGTTTTGGACTGCGCCGGCGAAACGATCGGGCAAGCGAGAATCAGCAGCAATAAAAGGAACTTCATAATCAAGAAAAACCGGATGTGGTTCATCGGACGAACATCAGCGCGCCGACTATCAACGCCGCGAAACAGATCAGGATCATCAGCGGGAGAGTCGATTTCGTCAGTTCTTCGACCCGCACGCCGACATAATTGGCGGTCCAAACGTTGTGCGTGTTGGTCGGATCGCAAACGTTCTGCAACTGCACCGTCGCCATTGCCGCGGCCAGCACCGCGATCGCGGGCAGAACGCCGGCGGCGGCGATGATCGCAAAGAACCCGGCGCCGAGGCCGAAAAGATTGAACGGGCCGCGATAGAGCGCGAGCGGCGACAGGATGCCGAAAAATAGAACGTATGCCAACGGGCTCGCGACCGGCAGCGACTGTACCCACGGCTCGATGGCCTGTTTCACGGCCGGAATCTGTAGCGCGTTGATCAGCATTCCGATGCCCATCATCAGGATCGCGGCGGGCGCTCCGTCCTCAAGACCGCGGACGAGCCCCTGGGTCAGGATCTGAATCGAACGTTTCGGGCGTGTGACGAGGACGGCAAAAACCGAGCCCGCGAGAAAAGACGGCACCTCTTTCCAACCGCGGTTGTTCAACCCGAAATAGAGCACGAGCGGGATGATCGGCGCGAGGAACGAGATCAGCGGCGCGTCCTTCACGCGGGCGACGATCTGATCCTTCGACTCGCCGGTCATCAGGCTCAGCTCTGGCGAGCGCTTCGCGGCAATGACCGTGTAGATCACCGTTCCGGTCGCCATCACGGCGAGCAGCACGAGTTGGAAACGCACGATCTCCGGCGGAAGCGGAGCGTCCTGCGCGATCTGAAGAATATCGCGGTAAAAGCGGATCAGCGAAATATTGAATATGAACCCGGTCGCAAAGGCGAGAAGAAAGAACGTGCCGGCGAGCTTGCGCGGGACGCCGAGACTCATCATTATCGGCAGCACGAGCGAGCCGACCATAATGATCGCGCCGAGTCCCGTCAGCGACGTGAAGAGCACGGCCGTGACGAGCATCAGGCCGAGCGCGACGACGAGAGGCTTGTCGCCGCCGAATTCGGCCGCGCGTTTGATGATGCCTTCGGCGATGCCGGTCTCCATCATCACCCGCCCGAGCATCGCTCCGGCGAAGACCGCGACGTAGGCCGGGGCAAGCTTGACGGCCCCGTTCGAGATAACGTTGTTGAGGATCTCGGAGACCGGGGTTCCGACGACGGCCGCGATCAGCACCGCCATCGCCGGGACCGCGAGCAAAGCGGGAACCTTGCGCGTGAACATCAGCGCTGCGAAAACGACGAAAATGACGAGAAGCGCGATGAACATGATCGGATTTGGGATTTGCGATTGGCGATCTGCGATTGCCGCCTCTTGCACTGGGTTCCGCGACAATTCCGCCCGGAGTCAGAACACAAGACCCTCAAGATTCAATCGCAAATCGGCAATCGCAAATCGCTAATCGCTGCCGTCTTCTAGAACGTATACCGTACCACAAGCTGTATGTTTCGCGGCGTGTTCCCCTGCGTGCGGACCTGCCCGAAACACTGTTGCGTCGCGAAACAGGGATTTGCCGGGTTCAGCAAGTTGTTGTTCGCCGTTCCGACCGCGCCGGTGACGTTCAACGTGCTGACGGGCGTTCCGTAAACGACCCAGTTGAAGGCGTTCAGGAACTCGGCACGCAACTGAAGTTTCTGCCGGCCCTCGTCCCAGAAGAAGTTCTTCAGGACCGAGAGGTTGACGTTCCGGTAGTTGTCGCGCCGGATATCGTTATAGGTCCGGGCCGCCGAACCGAAGACAAAGTTGTTGACCGAACCTGAATAGATCGGGTCAACGAACATCGCCGGATCAAACCACAGTCCCTGCCCGACAATGTTGCTCCGCGACGTCCCGAGGCTGAAGTTCGACACACCGGCGACGCGGTCGGGCCGGCGAACGGCCGACGAAATGGCGACTCCGCTCGGGAACGAGTTCGTCGCGGTGATCGGGATCGGTGTTCCCCGCTGCCACGTGTAGGCACCCGAGGTTTGCCAACCGCCGAGGAGCAGTTGCGTTATGCCCTTCCAGTTCTTGCCGAACATTTTGTTCTTGCCGAACGGAAGCTCGTAGGTCCAGCTCGCGACGAAGCGGTGCGGGACATCGAGCGTCGAATATGAATACTCGCGCCCGAAATTGCTCGCATCCTGGATCGCCGTCGCGTCGAGGAATGCCGCGCCGTTGCCGACGCCGCCCGTATCGAGAAGCTTGGACCAGGTGTAGTTGACCGTACCCGAAAGCCCGTTTGAGAACCGTCGCTGAAGATTGATCTGCAGCGAATGGTAATCGCTCGAACCCCAATGCGGCCGGAACAGCTGAACGCTCGTGTACTGCGGATATGCCCTCAACAGCTGAAGCCGCTGGACCGTTGCGCCGGAGACCGTCGTGCTCGCGCCGGGAATGTTGAGCAATCCCGAAAACGGATTCGCGACCGCGAAAGTGAAAAACTGCGCCGTGCTCGTACAGGCGGCCGTCGGAGCCGCCGTCGTCGCGCAAGTGCCGGGCTGGTTGAAGTTGTTGCGGGCGAACTCAAGCGTGCTCGCCGGGATCTCGTTCAGTTCGACGCTCTGGATCGGCAGGTTGACGCCCTTGCCGCCGACATAGGCGATATCAAGGACCGTGTTCTTCGCGATCTCGCGCTGGAGAACGAGGTTCCACTGCTGACTGTATGGATTGTCGCGCTCCGGCTCGACCGCAAAGACCTGCTGCGCAAGCCGCGTGCGCGAACCGAGCGACGTTCCGGGCGGGACCGGAATGCCGGCCGGAAACGGGTTCGTAAGATAGACCACGTTTGCCGCCGAAGCGAGCGTCGCAGTTTGGTTCGCAACCTGCGACACCGCCGACGTGAAGTTCGTGCCCTGCGCCGCCGGGTTCTCGATCGAGATCGGCACATAGAACATACCGTAGCCGCCGCGGATCGTCGTTTTGTCGTTGATCTTGAAAGCAAATCCGACCCTGGGCGCGAACCGGTCATAGTTCGTCTTTGTCTGCGGACCGCTGACGAAACTCAGCAGCCCCTTGTTGGCGGCGACGTTCGGGTTGAGCCGCGAGACGAACGGATCGAGATTCGTAAGGTTCTGCTGGCCCTGAAGCGGCGACGCGGCATTCAGATCGAAGTTCGTCATTGCGCCGTTCGCTTCGCCGGTTCCGGTCTCGAAATCCCAGCGGAGTCCGAGGTTCAGGATAAGACGGCTGCTGACACGCCAATCGTTCTGCACGAATCCGGCTCCGTAGTGGTGATAAAGCGTCAACGGGACAACGGTTTCGTGGTTCCCGCTTGCCGGAAGTCCGAGCAGGAACGAGGCCAGGGCCGACCCGCCGACACCCGCCGAGTTCGCGGTCCAGTTGCGGTTGAACGTGAACGAACCGGTCGGCGTGAAGAACTGGAACGGGAAAAATCGCAGCAGGCGGTACTCGCCGCCGAACCTCCACGTTTGGTTGCCGTTGACCCACGTCATCGCATTGGCGATGGTGTGCGTATCGCGCGGCTGGTCGTTACCGGCGCCGCCGATCTGGCCGCTCGTGATCTCGCCCGGCACATTTGAAGCTCCGCCGATCGTGAAATCCGGGAACTTGAGCCGTGCCGCGCGGTTTCGGAAATCGACGGGAAGCCCGAGGATCGTCGGATCAAATCCCTGGCTCTGCGGGATCTGGTTGGCCCGGACGCGCGTGTAGCCGTAACGGAAGTTGTTGATGAGCGTAGGGGTCAGCGAGTAAGTGTCGTTGAAAGTGAAATTGTAGAAAGTGTCCTTGACCTTTCGGACGTTCGCCGCATCGCTGCCTTCGAAGTAGTTCGGCTCGGACGTGAAACGCTTCTCGTAGCTGAACCGCGTGAAAAGGCTGTGCTTGTCCGAAAATGTGTGATCGAGCCTGAACGCGTAGATGTCGCGCCGGAATGTCGCCTTGCCGTCGTAAATGTAGTTGAGCGTCGTGCCGGGCTGGTTCGGCAACGGGATGTAACTGAGGACCGCGAGCGCGACCGGGTCGAGACAGGCGGCGGTCCGCGGGCCCGAGGGCGCGCAGGTCGGAAGCGTCGAGAGATTGTTGCCCGTGAAGGCCGTGTTGCGGCCAGTAATGTACGGATTGACTATCGTTACCGGAACCTCGCCCAGGTCTCCGGTTCGCATACGGGCCGTCGGAACCGTGATCTCGCGGCTGAACGGATTCTTTTCGAACCGGCCCTCGTAGTTGAAGAAAAAGAAGGTCTTGTCCAGTTTGCGGAAGAGGCTTTCGTTCGGATCGCGCATCCCTATGCGCGGCGCGACGAGCGGTCCGCCGAACGCGCCGCCGTACTGGTTGCGGATGATGTCGATGCGGGGCAATGTCGGCGTGCCGTTGGCGCGAAGACCGCGCCGGTTGCGCTGCCAGCCGTTGGCGTTGAGGTCGCCGTCCTGGTAATACTCGTAGAGCGCGCCCGAATATCGCTTTCCGCCGGATTTCGTCGCGATCGAGACAATGCCACCGCCGCTGCGTCCGAAATCGGCCGGATACGAACCGGCAACGACCTTGAATTCACGGATCGAATCCTGCGGCGGCTGAACGGCAACGCCGTTGAAATCGCCGACCGTGTTCGAAACGCCGTCGAGAAGGACATCGTTTGTCGAGGAACGCCCGCCGTTGACGGAGAAATTGGAGTCGAAGAAGTTGCGGTTGCCGGGTGACCCGATCGGTCCCTGAGCATTGCCGTTCTCGTTCAAGCCCTCGCCGCGAGCCTGGGCAAAACCCGCATCGATCGCGCCCGGCACGAGATTGATGAATGCCAATGCGCTGCGTTCGCCCGAAGGAAGGTCTTCCACCAGTTTGTTCTCGACGGTCGTGTCGAGTGCCGAACTCTCGGTCTGGAGCAAAGGGGTCTCCGATCCCTCGATCGAGACGTTCACTTCCCCGGCGGTCAGCGAAAGATCGATATTGAGACCGGCCGTCTGTCCAGTTTCAAGCCGGATGCTCGGGCGCTCGGTTTTGGCAAAACCGGATTTCTCAACGGTGACATTGTAAGTTCCGGGCTGCAAAAACGTGATCGTATATCGGCCGTCAGCATTGGATTGGGTCGATTTCGCCAGGCCGGTCTCGACCGAGGTCACGGTAACGGTCGCCCCCGGGACGACCGCGCCGTTCGGGTCCTTTATCTCGCCCGTCAAGGTCGCCGTGATGGTTTGGGCAGCGGCGTTGAGCGCCAAAAATGTGATTATCAGCAGACTCGGAATTATCGTCTTCTTCGACAGCAATCTCATACTTTTTCTCCAGTTACGTTTGAATCCTTCTCGCTCGGGGATGTCTCGCGAATCCGCGTTCGAAGCGACGGGGCCGAATTCGGAAATCGAATCTCGTTTCTTCACTCGCCGGGCTTG
>CAZARD010000093.1:14473-17137 GCA_964487505.1 uncultured Blastocatellaceae bacterium
TTGAGGACGCCGATAAAGATCGCGCCGAAGAGCGTCGAGATGACGCTTCCCTTGCCGCCCATCAGCGAGGTTCCGCCGACGACGACGGCGGCGATCACGTCGAGTTCGTACTGCATCCCGGCGTTCGCCAGACCGGCTCCCAGACGCGACGCAAGCATCGCGCCGGCAAGCCCCACGAGCAACCCGTTGATAACGTAAACCCAGAACGTGACCGAGCGGACGTTGATGCCGGCGAGGAACGATGCCTCGGAATTGCCGCCGATCGCGTACACGTACCGACCGAAACGTGTTTGTGAGAGCACGAACCAACCGGCCGCAAATACGACGAGCATCGTCAGCACCGGAACCGGAACGCCGAGTAGTTTCTCGCGTCCGAGAAATCCGAAACCCGCCGGAAGATCGCTCACCGACGTCGATCCCGAGAACCAATCGGCGACGATGAATGACAACCCGCGGGCGATGGTCAGCACCGCGAGCGTGACGACGAACGGCGGCACCTTGAACCGCGAGATCGTGATCCCTGTGAACGAACCCCAAACGGCGCCGACGGCGAGCGACGCAAGGATCCCGACGAAAACGCCCGAATCGCCGAAATTCTTGGCGCATATCGCCGCCGCCAATCCGGCCAGCGCGAGAACCGACCCGACCGAAAGATCAATGCCGCCGGTGAGGATCACGAACGTCATCCCGACCGCCAGAACGCCGGTGATCGCTATGCTCAGCCCGACGTTGAGAAGGTTTTCAACCGACAAAAACTGCGGCGAAAGCAATGCGAAGACCACCGCCTCGGCGACGATCGCCAGCAGGATGATGTACTTTTGGAACATACCTTCTTTGATTTGCAGCGTCAGCTATCGGAAATTCCAGAATTCCAAATTCCAAGATTCCAGTTCAAAGCGACCTGGAATCATGGAATCTGAAATTTTGGAATCGCTCCCAGCCTGCGCGGACGTCACTTGACGATCGTCACCGGGATCGCGACGATCTTTTCGACCGCCTCGCCCTTCAGATGCTTGGCAATCGTTTCGATCGTTTTCGAACCGATCAGTTTCGGGTCCTGCGCGACGTCGGCCTTGAGCATCGTCCCGGCCTTGATCTTGGCGACGGCCTCGGGGATCGCGTCGTACCCGACGATGATCAGGTCCTTTTTGCCGCGGGTTTCAGCCGAGGCGAGCGCGCCGAGCGCCGAATCGTCGTTGATCGCGAAGATCGCCTTGAGATCCGGATTTCCCTGCAGCATATCGTCGGCAGCTTTCGTTGCCCGGTCGCGGACACCGCCGCCGTTCAGCGTCGCGACGATCTTGATGTTCGGATGTTTCGCCATCTCTTCGCGAAAGCCCTTTTCGCGGTCGATCGTCGACTGGACCTCGGGCTGGCCGATGATCCCGACCTCGCCGCCGTCCTTCAACAGCCCGGCGATGAAATCAGCCGCGACCTTCCCTCCCTGGATGTTGTCCGATGCGATATGCGAGACGACGTTGCCGCCGCTCGCCGCGATGTCGGCCGTGAACACCGGAATCTTCGCCGCGTTCGCTTTCTCGATGGCCGGTGCGATGCCTTTCGTGTCGGCCGGACAAACAATGATCGCCGCGACCTTCTGGACGATGAAGTTTTCGATCTGCGACTGTTGCTTCGCGAGGTCCATATCGCCCGACTGGACGATCAGTTCGAACCCGTTCTTGTCGGCCGCTTCCTTGAGCCCGGCTTCGAGATCCTTGTAGAACTGGTGCTCGCGCGTCAGAAGCGTGACGCCGATCTTCTTTTTGTCGCCCCCCGGCGAAGCCGTGTTCGACGTCGATTTGTTGCACGCGATTCCGATGATCGCCGTTAACGCCAGTAAAATGCTAAGTTTAAGTTTCGTTTTCATTTGTGATCAAACCAGTAGTTGATAGTTGAAAATTGAAAGTTGACAGCGGATCATCGCGCGTTGACCGTTTTGCAATCGAGATCAAAATCGATCTCGGCTTCAAACGTGCGCCCCCACGGAAGCCGGAAGCTGAACCGTTTCGGATCTTCACGGCAGATCGACCCGCCGCGAGGTGAAATCGCCATCTGCCGGAGAATGGCCGGACTGTGCGACAACATTTCTTGGGTACCGAATATTTCGATCTGTCGGGTTTCGTTTTCGTCGAATCTGAAAACGTTCCAACCTCTTTCGCGAGCAAACGCGATTGCTTTCGGACGGACGACGGAATGATAAAGGTAATCGTCCAGGAGCCGATTAAGGAGAAACCAGTGTTGCGATGCCTCGGATCTTCGCATTACGACATCGCGGCGCTCAAAGTCGACCTGCGTACTTTTCCAGTTCTTGCCAAGGAATTCGAATCTTGAAACCGTAGCGGAGAAGATCAATCCGTGCGGCAACGCCGTGCCGATCGTGTTTCCGGCGGTGTTCCACGAGGCATAACCGTATAGCTTGCCCGGTAGAAGCGATCTTAGCATCTCGTCGGTGAACGCGACGTCACCGCCCTGAACCTCGCCTTTCGGATCAACATCCGCGACAATCACGCGCCGGCCTCGGTATTCGGGTCTTGCGCTCAGAATTCGTTCGACAAAACGCCTCGCGGCGCCCGTCTCGAACCTCGAAACAAAAACGAAGAACAGGATCTCCGCGTCCTTTTCATCGGCGACCTCGATTCCGCCGGCGGCTTTGATATGAAAGCT
>CAZARD010000094.1:0-17090 GCA_964487505.1 uncultured Blastocatellaceae bacterium
CGCTTAGCAGGTGAAATCTAAGCTCAGACGGGTTACTCCGACAGGTTCCTGGAATCCTGGAATCCTGGAAGCTTGGAACCCTGGAAGCTTGGAACCCTGGAATCCTCGAATCCCTGGAATCTGGAATTCTGGAGTCTGCATTCTTGGAATCTGAAATCCCCGAATCTTAATGATCTTCCATCACGACCAGCGCCGTTTCGCCGCCGCCGGCTGAGACGTTGACAAGCGATTTCGATGACAGGCGGACGAGGCCGCCATTTGCCTTTCCGAGGAAGAGGAACGGGTCGAAATCGATGTTCAGCGTCTCCAGCGAAGCACTCGACTCGCCGAACATCGGGATCGTCGTCTTCTCGACCGGGACGCGTTCCTGGACGATGTATGTGTGACCGAGCGCGTTCTCGATCAGCGCGTCCCATTCCGATTCTCCGTTCTCCCAACCGAAACTGATGCCATGGCCGCCGTAATCGTCGTGCGGTTTGAGGATGAAGCGTTCGCGTTCGCGGCGAATCAATTCAAGAAGATCGGTCTCGCGGCCCTGATAGGTCGCACGCGAGTCGCGGACGCGGCGCGTCCAGGGAATGTGCCGCCGGATCGCATCGATCTGCGCCGGCGTGAAGAGATGCGCCCAGCGCTCGTCCGAAACCACCGCGAAACTCGTCTTCTTGTGCGGGATCTTGACCCGGAAGTTGTTTGCCATCAGCACGTTGCCGTCCGAGTAGGCGCGGATCAGCGGATGCGTTTCATCGAACCGTTCAAGAAATTCGTGAATGATCACGCGCTTGTAGAAGATGTCGACGACAAAATCGCCGATCCGCAGATGCTCGCCGTCGTATTCGAGTTCGTACGGATTTGCGATCATCGTGTTGTAGCCGTTCGCCAGCCAGTGCCGTTCGAGGATCTTGAATTCGGAAAACGTCGAAACGCCGTCCCAGTCAACGATCGCGATGTTCGGCTTCTCTTTCTTTCCGCCGAAATCCCGATATGCGGCATCAAGCGTTTCGAGGAGCGTAATGTACGGATTCGGACGCCAATGCGCGTGCCGCGCCAGGAACTCGCCGATTTCGGGGATTTGTTCGAAGACCTTGTCGAACGAGTACTGATCGCCAATGCCGGCGGGCGTCTCGGCGTTGTATTCGAGGAACTTGAAGTCGTCGCCGTCGAGAAATGCGTCGAACCGGCTCGATACGCACAGCCCGCGGTGACGCGGATCGATCCTCGCCATCTTTTCTTCCTTCTCGGTGAGCGCGAATTCGGCCATCAGGACCGGGTCGGCGAGCGCCGCCTCGGTGACCCGCTCGAAGGCCGTATGGATAATCTCCGCCGCGGCCCTGACCCGATCGTACCGGGAACGCGGAAAGAAATGGGGCCGCAGGAACGGGCAGATCGCACGGTCGTCGTGAAGAATCCCCGTCTCGTGTTGGACACGGTCAAGTTGGGCGAAAAAATCGGTTGCGTGCCGATACCTGTCGATAAGTCGCGCATCGAGTTCCGACACGAGCGCGTCGAGTTTCAGAGTCATTGGAAACAATGTAACCCAACCCGCGGTTTTCGCCAAGATTTTGATTACGAATCCGGCTTATGCATACGTTCCGGCCCAACTCGCGCGGCGACGATTTCAACTCTTCAAAATCCGGACTTTCTTGCTATACTGACTCTGGAATTTGCAACTTTGCGAAAATCGTTGACGTACAGGATTTCCGGCATTAAGTTCTTTTTGCATAAATTTTAAGGAGCGTGGTTAACAGAAATGGGTTTGTGGCAGAGAATAACTCGGATATTCAGGGCCGGGACGGGCGCGGCACTCGACAAGATGGAGAATCCGGAACTTGTCCTTCAACAGACGATCCGCGATATGCGCGACCGCGTACCTGAACTCAATAATTCAGTGGCTCAGGTGATGGCGACCGAGCGCCTTTTGGCCAAGCAGAAAGAGAATCTCGAAAAGCAGGTTGTCGATCTCGATTCGAAGATCAAGGCGTCGGTCAAGATGAACCGCGACGACATCGCGACGGCCTACATCGGCCAGCTGCAGCAGGCGCAGATGGACCTCGAGCGGACAAACGTCCAACACGAGAACGCACAGTCGGCATCGAAGCAGGCGCTCAAGGCGCGCGACAACTACGTCCTCAATATGAAAAAGCGCACCGCCGAGGCGATGCAGCTGATCAGCGCCTCGAAGCAGGCGCGGCTCCAGGAACAGCTCGCGCAAACGATGGAGACGTTCAACATCGGGGACGATGCCTCGACGTTTAACGAAATGCGGGAGAAGATCGACCGCCGGGTCGCCGCCGCCGAAGCCAAGCTGCAGCTCGGATCGAGCTCGGTCGACGCCCAGATGCAGGACATCGAGCGCGAGGCGATGGATATCCAGCTCCACGACAAGCTTCTCGAGTACAAGTCGCAAATGGGGCTTCTCGGTTCAGGATCGTCGAACGCGGGGAAACAGATCGGCGCCGGAACGCCCGAGGTCAGCAACGAGGAAGTGCTCGACCAGGCGATACTCAACGAAACGAACGAAGCTAAATGAATCTGACCGTCCGCGACCATCACCGCTCAGGGACGAATCTTCCGCCGGACGTCGGCGGCAAGGAGGTTTACTATCCGTGCTCAGACGGAAAACCTATGGGGGAAACGGGACTTCACGTCCAGACCATTATCACGCTCTATCAATTGCTCACAAATCGTTTTCGGCGGTCGGAAGACGTCGCCGTGATCGCGAACATGATGTTTTACTATGTCGAAGGCGATCCGAAGAAGGTCATCTCACCCGACGTTTTCATTGTCCGCAACGTGGGGAACCACGTCCGCCGGATCTTCAAGCTCTGGGACGAGGCGGCGCCGGATGTCGTTTTCGAAGTGTCTTCGCGGGGGACGCGTCAGGCCGACCTGGAGCACAAGTTCCTGCTTTACCAGCAGTTCGGCGTCAAGGAATACTACGTCTTTGACCCCGAGTACGACTATCTGGGAGACGAGCCGTTGCGCGCGTTCCGTCTCGTCGAAGGCGTGTTCGTCAAAAGCGAAGTGCGGGACGGCCGGGTTTTCAGTCCGGCGCTCGGGCTCGAACTCGCCGACACGGGAACGGGACTGCGTCTTTTCGATCGCAAGGCGGGCGAGTTCCTGAAAACGTATGACGAACTCGATGACTCGATCGACGATCTTGAGGCTGCGTTGGAGGATATTGAATCGGAGAGGGTTGGAAAGATCGCCGAGATTCGCAAGCTTGAAGCGGAAAACGAAAAACTGCGGGCAGAGATCGACAAACTCAAACGGAACTAACGGTATCTAATCGGAAATATGGCGGATTTGGCAAAGTATCAGAAAGAGATCCAGCGCTTCAACACGAATTACGTGAAGGAAGCGGTAAAGGAACCGGTCAATTTTTGGGGACTGGCCGGTTTTGCCGTCGCCGCCGCCTATACCGGAAGCGTCATTCCGCTGCTCGTCGCGCTTATTTGCGAGGCCGTCTATCTCGTTTTCGTGCCGATGATCCCTTCTTACCGGCAGCTCGTGGGCCGGCGCGAAAAGGAACGCGCGCTGGCCGCGAACCGCGCGTACCGCGAGAAGCTGATCCGCGAGTTCTCGCCGCGCGAGCGCGAGGCGGTCGATTATCTCAAGTGGCAGAAGAACAAGATCCAGGACAACTACAAGAAGTTCACCGGCGCCCGCGAACTGCCGTCGAACCTGACTTCGCTCGAACAGCGTTGGGAGGATTTCGTCGATCTGCTCGACGTCTACCGCCGGCGCAAACAGCATTTGAAATCGATCAACCGCCAGGCCGTGCACAACCAGCTCGCGCAGGCCTTCCGTGCCGCCGAGAACTCGCCGGACGAGAAGACCCGGCGCATCCAGCAGACGAACGTCGAGATCCTGAAACGCCGCATCGCCTCATTCGACGAACTCGAAAAGAGCGTCAAATTGGTCGAAGGCCAGCTTCAGTCGATCGAGAACTTCTTCGGCTATCTGAATGACGAGATCGTCACGATGTCGACCCCCGAAAAATTCTCGCTCCTCGATTTCGAACAGCTTTCTGACTCGATCGCGATGACCAAACAGATGCTCGACGCCACCGCCGATTCCGTCGGCGCCCTCGACGCCTACAACCGCTCAATGGGCAATTACGAACTTCTGCCCGAGAATCGGTAGGTCATCCGGATGCAAAGATTCCAAATTCCAGACATTCCAGATTCCGGAATTGAGTTTTCAAGATTACAAATTCCACGATTAGAGGTCTAGGTGACTTTCGACCGGAAACCCGACCGTCCCGGAGTTTTGAAACCCGGAGTCCGGAACCTGGAATCGTGGAGTCGGGGTCGCCGCGACTCCGGGTTGCGCACCTTACGCCTATATTCTAAAATCAATGGTTTCGGCATGGCCGGACTAGAAACGCTTTTATCCATCTATCAATCAGGAATCGCAAGTTTATGAAAAAAGTCGGAATATTGGTCGGGCGCGAGGTCACGTTCCCGGAATCTATCATCAGAAGCATCAATGAGAACGGCAACGGCGAGGTCGTTGCGGAAATGGTGACAGTCGGAGGAATCCGGCACGATGCCGAAAAGACATACGACATCATCATCGACCGGATCTCGCACGAGGTTCCCTACTACCGGGCAATGCTCAAGCGGATGGCGCTCGAAGGAACGTACATCATCAACAATCCGTTTTGGTGGTCGGCGGACGACAAGTTCTTCAACTACAGTCTCGCCGAGAAACTCGGAGTCGCGGTGCCGAAGACCGTCCTTCTTCCGCAGCACGCTTACATCAAGGACATCGTCAGCGACTCGCTGCGGAATCTTGAGTTCCCGATCGATTGGGAAGGCATCGTCAACTGGGTCGGTTTCCCGGCGTTCCTCAAGCCGCACGACGGCGGCGGCTGGAAGAACGTTTCGAAGATCCACTCGCTCGAGCAGCTCTGGATCGAATACAACCAGTCGGGGACGCTATGCATGACGCTTCAGGAAGGCATCGAGTACGATCACTTCGTGCGCTGCTACTGCGTCGGACAGGAGAAGGTCCTGGTGATGCCTTATGATCCGTCGAAGCCGTATCTTTCGGGCATGCAGTATG
The DNA here is from genome assembly GCA_964487505.1 of uncultured Blastocatellaceae bacterium. Classification (GTDB taxonomy): domain Bacteria; phylum Acidobacteriota; class Blastocatellia; order Pyrinomonadales; family Pyrinomonadaceae; genus JAFDVJ01. Next base: position 5,068 of record CAZARD010000094.1, read on the forward strand.
TCGATATCGACGATTACCTGACGCCGGAACTTCACGCACGCGTCGAACGCGATGTGATCACGCTTTGCACGGCGCTCGGGTACGATCTGAACACCGTCGAGTTCGCGATCAAGGACGGCATTCCGTACGCGATCGACTTTATGAATCCGGCACCCGACGCGGAACTCGCGTCGGTCGGCGAGCGGAACCACAAGTGGATCGTTGACGCGATGACCGAACTTGTCATCAAGATCGCCAACGAGGATCGCAAGGCTCCGGACTTCCGCTGGTCAGCGATGCTCAATCCGCCCGCCGCGGAGTCAAAAAAAAAATTGACGAAACCAAGAGCGAAGAAGGCGGCAGCTAGAAAGTAATCCGTTCAGCGGCGGGCCACCGCCCGCCGGGGTCGTTCAGCGGCTGGCCCACGCGGTCAGAACCGGGAGCGGCAGCGACCGGCAGAGCGCTCCTCCGAACGCGGAAAAACAATAAGCCTGCGAATACCGGAAAAGGGATTCGCAGGCTTTCTGTTGTTTCGCACTTAACGATGAGCTTAGCCGGTCGATATCGAGGCTGTGTCAAAACGCGTTTCCAACGGGATTTATGTGAATTGCCGTTCGTTTCAACGAACGGACAGCGGTCAGAGCAAAGATTGCGGCGTTAGCCGAATATTGAGCCAACGCCCTGTGGGGCTTGAGTTTAGCGCATCCGGGCGTAGCCCGGACGATAGCGTTCGGTCGTTCGACGGCTGGGCAGGAGCCCAGCCCTGAACGATCGCCGATAGATCGACGGACTGCTTTTGACACAGCCTCTACCGCTCCCGGTTCCGACCAGACTCGCGGAATCAGTCTTCCGGGGCGATATCAAGCGGGGCCCGGGCAGAAAAGATGTTCATCGCGACGATCATTGCGAACCAGATCGACAGCGAGATCGCAGAAACGGCCCATCCGATGTTCGCGATCAGTTGGTCTTCGATAAGGAAGCCGAAAAGAATCGTCGGAAGCCCGATCACGCCGATCCGAAATGCGGAGCGTTTCGACCTCTCGAGCGTTTCAAGGAGTTGGATCCGGCCGACCTCCAGCTCCATATACTCCTCATCGTCGTTCAGCCGGCTGAAATACTCCGCTTCGGATTGTGTCCAGCGGCGGAGCGCGGGCGATTCCGCGACTCGGTTAGCGGCCGCGAAACTATGGATGACGTGAGCGATCTTGCCTTCGCGGAGAGCGATCTCGGCCATCCCGCGCGCCGCTCGGAAACTCGCCTCGATCAGATCGAGCGACTTCTGGAACGCATTCTGGGCGCGGCGCCAGTCGCCGAATTGAAAGTACGATTCGCCGACCCTCGCCAGCAGTTCGCCATCGCCTTCGGCCCGCTTTTCAGCGAGACGCAGTGAGGCGAACGCACGCCTCAGCAACCGCTCGTCGCGCTCGGCGGCGGCGTACGAGTTGAGGCATCGAGCGAACTCGAATAGCAGCCAGTTGTCGCGCGGCGTGATCAACAGCGCCCGCCGAAACGCTTCAAGCGCCTGTATCAGGTATCCCGAAAGCCGCAATTCATTCGCGATCCGGCGCAACTCCAGCGCCTTTTCGGGATCGCCGCCGAGTTTGGGCGACCGCCGGTCCGAGCGGATGCGAAAGTCGCGTACCGAATCCTCAAGAACCTCTGCCGACGGGATATGGACGAATTCGGCCTTCATCAGCACCTCCTTCGGCTCGGCCAGATAATCGCGCAGTTCTATCGACCGATTATCAAGAATGTCCTCAGGAACCCGCGGGAAGATCTCGCGCACCATCCGCCGGTAATCCTCGCCGCCCGAGGCGATCACGAACCGCAAGCCGCGGCCCGAGAACGAGGTCCGGTAGCGATAGAAGACGTTGCCGCCGCGTTTCAGCGCGCGCAGCGATTGCGTCTCGACCTGCTCGATGTCCGAGATCTTCAGCCTGTAATGATAATTGTTGACCCACGCCCACAATCGCGGCAGAAGCCCCGTTCGCCGCAATCGTCGTCCGTCGAACGCGACCCGGTCAGTGAAGGCAAGCAAGGGCAAAATGCAGAGACCGACGAGCGCGAGCACGGCCGCCGCCCGATCCCATTCGAGATAGGCGCAGAAAGCGGCAAAGAAAAGCACTACAAAGATCGCCGTCACATAAAGATTCGGCGAGACCCTGATCGCGGATGTAACTTTCCGATCGGTCAAATCGCGGCTCCAAAAAAAGATATCCAATTAAAAAGTACGAATCGGCAGCGGATTTTTCAAATCGGATATGCAGAGAAAAGGAAATCGGAAGACTTTTCGATTTCGGATATGCGCTCGTAGAGGACTGCGGAGAAATCCAACATCCAAGATCCGAAATGCCGTATCGTCCCGCTTTCCCGGTCGGGCTGGCAGGGCGTTGACGCAAAAAACGCGCGGAGTGCCGAATTCGGACCGCCGCGCGCTCTTTCCGGATTCCGTTACCGCTTACTGCTGAAGGACCGGCGGGAGATTGGCGCCCCCGAACGGATTTTCGGGCGTCGGTTCGACGATCTCTTTCGCTTTTTCAGGATTGAGCTCCGTCACCTTGTCCTTGGCGTCACGGGCCGTGATCCCCATCGGAACCGGCTTGCCGTCAAGGTCCTTGGCCTCGCTCGCGGCCTTCGCGATCTTGAAATAGACCTCGGCGGCCTCGGCCTTCTTGCCTTGCTTCTCGAGCGCCTGCGCCAGCGCAAAGTTGATCGAATCCTTGGAAACGATCGGATCGGACATCGCGGCGAGGTCCTGGTACAGCGCGATCGCCTCGTCCAGTTTGCCGTCAGAGGCCTTCGCCTGCGCGAGCGCGAACTTCGACAATGTTCCTACCTCGCCCGAGGTCTTGGACAAGGCCTCAAGCTCCGATGTCGCCGCCACACGATCGATGCTCAGCTTATTGACGGCGATGAAGTACTTCGCCTTCTCGCCGGCGCTTCCGCCAAACTTGTCGACGACCGCCTGAAACTCCGCGATCGCTGCTTCAGCGCGTTCCTTTTCGGTCTTGAACGTCTTGATCGTCGATCCCGCGGCCTGCGGGACATCCGAGATCTGCGCGGTGCTGGTCTCGATCGCCTTGCCGAGCGCCGCCTGCGCCTTCGCCTCGTTCGATCCCGACCAGCGCCAGAAGATCAGCGCGACCACGATCAGGACGGCAACCGCCCCCAATGCGTAGAGGATAGTCTTGCCTTTCCCTTCAAACGTCTTCTGCGCCTCTTCCACCTTCTTGGTCAGCGTCGACTGAAACGCGTCACGATAAAGCGGTGTTTCCTTCTTCTCTTCTGTCGGCGGCAAAACTGCCTCCGGGGTTCGTTTTTTACGTGCCATTTGAATAAAAAATTGCAATCGCCGGAACGATCGTTCGTTATATAATCGGCTTATTTGGAGCGAATCCAAAAGAGTTAATTTAGCCTAAATCGACGGGAGTGGCAAATTCGGATCATCCGCAAGCAAATGACAAGAATGGCGCGGATCAAGATCGGCGCTCCGGGCGAGAAAAAAATCGGGAACAAATTCGGAGCTGCGGTGTCTAAAAGTTCGGTCGAGGCGGTTCGGCGACCCGCAGTTTGAGAATTCCCGGTTGAGGACACTAGGCAGGAGATGTTCTTCAGCAAGTTGGTCACGTTGGACGAAGAGGAATTGGGGCGCGCCGCATCGGCGGCCCGATCGTCCGCCGCGCCTGCCGAGTCCGAGTTCATTGAACGCCTGCAGGCAGGTGACGCAGAAGCCTTCGACATTCTGGCAAACCGTTATTCGGGAGATATTTATGGGCTTTTGTACCGCCTGACGCAAGATCCCGAAGAGGCGCGGGACCTGACTCAGGAGACTTTTCTGAGTGCGCTGCGCGCGATCAGGAAGTTTCGCGGCGACGCAAATTTGAAAACCTGGCTGTTCCGGATCGCGATCAACGAATCGCGCAACCGGTTCCGCTGGTGGAAACGCCGGCGGCGCGATCAGACGATCTCGCTTGATGTCAGCTACGGCCCGTCCGAGCAGCCGCTCAGCGAAACGTTTGCCGCAAGCGGCCCGAGTCCCGAGGAAGCGACGTTGCGTCGTGAACGCGAATCGCTTTTGCGACAGGCATTGGGCGAACTCTCGCCGAATTTCCGCGAAGCGGTCGTCCTTTGCGATATCGAGGGGATGACGTACGAGGAGATCGCGGTGGCGCTCGGGGCCAACATCGGCACGGTCAAATCGCGGATCGCCCGCGGACGCGAGGAACTTCGCCGGAAGCTGAAGGATATTTGAAAGACTGATTCGGGAAACGATCTCCGGATCCCGGATCGAAAAGTTGGATAGTTGACTCGCCCCGGTTTTACCCAGGTGACAGACATCGGTGCCAAACGAGAAGTCAAAGGTAACGATATGCCGGACGAGGAACAACAGCGAGAAGGGCCCGGTCCGTTTGATAAATGACCAGCAAGCACGACGCGAGCCGATCGGACTGATATCGCGACACTCCAAGGCATTTGTTGTTCGCCGGCGACGGCGGACAGCCGGGGTCAGTGAGCTATCCAGCTTGATTTTCGCCGCGCACCCCGATCGGGCCGCGCGGCACGCTGAAGAGACAAGATGAACTGCGAAACCCTAGAACAAAGCCTGGCGCTCTATCCGGACGGAATGCTCGCGTCGGCCGAGAAGGCCGCGGTCGATCTGCACCTCGCCGCCTGTCCGCTTTGCCGGCAGAAACTCGACGAGATCCGATCTATCGCTTCCGGTTTGCGCAAGTTTTCGCCTGTCGCCGTTCCGACCGATCTCGCGGTCGGCATTCGGACGACGGTCCGGACCGAGATCTACCGCCGCCGCCATTCGCGTTTGGCGTTCGTTTCGGAAGGTTTCCGCGAATATCTGCAGATGCGCGTGATGCCGTACGCGGTCGGAGCGACCGGGGCGCTGCTGCTCGGGTTCACTCTTCTTTGGGCGCTATTGGCAGGGACAGCCGGAACATCGGGCGACGTCGCGTCGGCAGACGATTTCACGGCGCCGGTATTCCTGCCGCCGACATCCGCCCCGACATCGGGAGATGAGATCACGCCGATGGCACTCGCGTCGGAGCGCTTGGCGGTCTCGGGCGAATCCCCGAGCGTCAATCCGCAGGGCGCTCTTATCGCGCTGACGAAATCGTTGGCCCGCGGATCGATGAGGGACCACGAGGTCGTCGTCGTCGCGGACGTATTCAGCGACGGGCTGGCGAACGTCGAAGAAGTGGTCGCACCGCTTGATGACGCGAAGACCGTATTCGAGATCGAAAAGGCGCTTCGCAAGGACTCTTCGGACGCCCCGTTCGTCCCGGCCTTTCTCGACAAACGCGCCGATTCCGTCCGCGTCGTCCTCAAGATCCAACGCGTCGATATCAAAACCGGCCCAAGGAAAAAGTGACGGCGATTTTGGATTTTAGATTTTGGATTTTGGATTCCGCCCCCCGATCCAAGATCCCCAATCCCCAATCGAAAATCCCCAATCCAAAATCCCAAATCCACTCCCCTTTCCCCGTCCTTCTCAATTACAATTCAAAGTATGAAGAATTCCGACAATCTGTTCGACAATTTTGAGAAGACCGCGGCCGATCTGCTTGAGAGCATTGCGGAGACCGTCTCCGGACCGGCCGAAACGCTTCGCGACGGGACCGAGTTCGATCCGGTCGAGCTCCCGCGCGATCTTTACGCCCATCGGGCAGCGCAGACCGAATGGTGGTACTACACGGGACACGCCGAGACGACCGCCGGCGAGCGGTTCGGTTTCGAGCTTGTCTTTTTCAAACGCCGGACCGATCTCGACAAGTTCTCGCTCGTGCCGCTCCGCCTGCTCGGAAACCCGATCTATTTCGCGCATTTCGCATTGACCGACATCGACGGCCGGAAGTTCAGCTATCGCCACCGCAAGAGCGCGAACGGATGGTTCGATCTGCCGGCATCGGCGAGCGAGGATCATTTTCATCTTCGTCTTGGAGATTGGTCGCTTCGCGAATCGCACGGCGCGCAGATCCTGCGGGCGACGGCCGATGACATCGTGTTCGAGGCCGATCTAAAGCCGACGAAACCGCCGGTCCTCAACGGAAAGGCGCGGGACGGCGTCTCGTACAAGGACGACGGCCAGGCTTCGCGGTATTTCGCGTACACGCGGATGGAGATGGAAGGCGACATCGTCCGCGACGGCCGCGCCGAACATTTTACGGGAACGGCCTGGATGGACCGCGAATTCGGGACTTGGACGCCGACGGAAAACCAGAAAGGCTGGGACTGGTTCTCGATCCAGCTTTCCGACGGCACCGAATTGATGTGCTACCAGCTTCGGGACAGCCACGACAGGGTTTCGCCTTATTCGAGCGGCACGTTCGTCCGGCGGGACGGCGAGTTCACCCCGATCGGATCTGACGATTTCGCCATTGAGCCCACCGGTTGGTGGAAATCGCCCGCGTCTGGAGCGACCTACCCAAGCGGTTGGAAGATCAGTTGCGAGAAGTTCGGCATCGAGCTCGAGGTCACTCCGCACTTGCGAGACCAGGAACTCGACACACGCGGATCGACGATGATCATCTACTGGGAAGGTGCGTGTTTGGTGTCCGGGACCGCGTCGGGCGAGCCGGTCGACGGGAACGCATATGTCGAACTGGTCGGCTACGACCGCTCTCACGAATCACCGAATCTGGCGTATTTCCTGATGGGAACGTGATTGGGATTTGGGATGTCGGATTTGGGATCTTGGATTTTCGATTTTGGATTTTGGATTTTGACCTTGAATCTTGAATATCTGAATCTTGGATCTCGACTGGGGCGTTACCGCCCCGGTCGAGATCGGCGCGCGTCAATCGAAATCCGAAATCCAAAATCTAAAATCCAAAATCGGCAAGTCGATGGTCCGATATTACTTCTCGATCACGCCGCGGAGTTTCTCTGCCAAGGCCTGATCGATCGGCAAAAGGAGATTGTACTGTTCGCGCGCCGCGGTCTTGTTCCCCATCGAGTAATAGGTGTAACCGAGAACGTACCGCGCGCGGGCAAAGTTGGGCGCGAGGCGGAGGCATGCGAGCAGCGCATCGACCGCCTGCTGGTCCTTCTGAAGCGCGAAATACGCCGTTCCGAGCAGGTAGAATCCGTCCGAGTATTCGGGGTTCTCCTGCGTGTACTTGATCAAACCGGTGATGGCCTTGTTGTAATTGTCGACCGCGCGGTCGGTTTGATTCAGGAACTCGTACGAGCGGGCCAGATACAGATGGCTCTCGCCGTCGCCGGGATTCAGCCTGAGAGCCGAATTGCAGGACTGGATGGCGGCGTTATACTGCTTTAGATCGTTCTGCGCGCGGCACAGGTTCGTGTACCCCATCGACTGCTTCGGATCGATCTTGATCGCGCTTTGCGCCGCCACGACCGCGTCCTGCGGCATGTCGGCAAGGCTGTAATACCAGCTCAGTCCGATCCACAGATTGACGTCGAACGGAAACTGCTCGATCCCCTTCTTGCTCGTCGCCACCGCATCCTTGAACCGGTTCTTGATCCGGTAGATGTCTGCGAGCGGGATGTAGCTCGCGTAGATCTCGGGTTTCAGACTGATCGTCCGCTCGTAGTAATCGATCGCCTCGTCGTACTTCTTCGCCCGGTAAAGCGCGTCGGCAACATAAAACGACGATTCGCCGACAAACCGCGTCTTGTATTTTAACGCGTCGAGCGCGGAGAATCCCTGGCTCAGGTAATCGCCGGTCAGCGCGTAGCATTCCGCCAGGCGATAATGGACATCGGCCTCGCCCGGCCGGAATTGGAGTCCTTTTTTGTAACTCGCGATCGCTTCGGTATACTCCTTTTTCGCCTGATAAATGCTCCCGACTGCAAAGTGATTTGACGCATTCTTCGATTCCGCCCGAACCAATTCGTTAGCGTCGCGGAGCGCGGCATCAAAATCGCCCTTGTCGTAGTAGATCAGCCAACGGACGCGATAGATCTCGAGCGGCTTGTCGTAGCCCTTCGCGATCGCCGCATCGAAATCCGTCAGCGCCTGATCGTTCTCCTTGAGATAGTAATGCGCGAAGGCTTTCCAATAATGCGCCGCCGCAAATCCCGGGAAGACGACGATCGCCTCGGCGTATTTCCCGATCGCGCCGCGGTAGTCCTTCTGATTGAAAAGGACGTCGCCCTGTTGCGCGATCTTCCGCGCCCGTTCGCGATCCTTCTTCGACTGCGCCGGAACCGACGCGGCCGATCCGAGTGCGATCGCGAGCGCCAAAAACAGACCAAAAAATCGGACAAACTTAATGTATCGCATCTTTCATACCCTCCCGGATCACTGCGGAATTTCGCGGCCTCGAAGCGTCGGCTTTGCTGACGGCTTGACGGTCGGCTTGACCGTCGGGCGCGGCGTTTGCGGCGTCACGATCGTCTGGCGCGGCGTCGGCTGAACGGGCGTTTGCCGCGTTACAGGCGTTGTCGGCCGATCGGGCGTAACATCGCCCGATGGCGTGGATTCCGGCGTCGGCGTCCCGGACGGCGTCGGCGACTCGGTCACCGTACCGTTCTGGTTGGTCGTATTCGAATCGTCCGGCGTCTGCGTCGCGGTCGGAGTTGCCGTCGGTGAAACGCTCGGCGTCGGCGTCGGGGTCGTCGTGCCGGAAGAACTTCCCGGTCCGAAATAGAAGTACCATCCGAGCCCGGCCGCTCCGGCCCCGAACACGAGAAGCAGAAAGACCGCCACCAGAATGCCGATCAGCAGCCCCTTCGACGTGCCCTTTTTCGCGACCGGAGCAGCTACCGCCGCGGGAACGGCCACTGCTGGTTCATTTGCCGGTTCAGGTTCGCCGGCCTCCGCGGGCGGAACGGTTTCCGTGAATCCGCCATCGGCGAATGGCGACGCCGGCGCCGAGAAGTCGTTGGTCGCCGAAAAATCCTCAAATTTCCCGGTGTCGGCGGCGGCCGGAGTTCCGGCCGAAACGCCGCTCAGATCGACGATCGGCATCGTTGCATTCGGTTGCGGCGCCGGTTCTTCGCGCGCCGGTTCGGCCGCCGGCATCACCGTCTCTGGAGCCGTCGGCGGCATCTTTGTTTCAGCGACCGCGGGCGGCGCGGTCGCGACCACCGGCGTCTCCTCGGCAGTCAGATCGGGCTTGAAGAAAAGTTCGGTCTTGATATCCGCCTGTCTGGGCGCTGAATCGGCTTTCGGAGCATCGACGATCGGCCCGTCGTAACGAATGGTCGAGTCCATATCGGCCGTTGCCGGCGTTTTCGGCCCCGGCTCCGGGAAGGCCACGGTCTTGGCGTCAGCCGCCGTTTCCGTTGCCGACGGCACCAAAGGGCTTTCCATCACCACGGTTTTTTCGGTCGCCGCCTCGTGCATGCGCGCGAACGCCTCGCGCAGCGCCTTCTGCATCGAACGGGCGTCGGCGAATCGCTGGTCCTGGCTCACGGCCATTCCCTGCCGAAGGACGTTCGCGATCGATTCCGGGACCTCCGGATTGATCGCCGAGACCGGCCGAAGCGGATCGGCGTTGCCGCTGAGCACGGCGTCGGCTCGTTGCGCCGCATCGGGCGGGACGACCATCGTCAGAAGATAATAAAGCGTCGCCGCGAGCGAATAGACATCGCTTCGCGGAGTCGTCTCGTTCCCGCGTATCTGCTCGAGCGGAGCGAACGGTTTCGCGTTGCCCGGAACGGTCGCGGCCGCATTTTCGAGCGTCGCGACGGCCCCGCGCGGAAGGCCGAAATCGAGCAGAACGATATTGTTGTTGTCGGTCAGCTTCAGATTCTGCGGCTTGATGTCGCGGTGGACGATCGGCGGCTCGTTGGAATGAAGGTAAACGATCGCGTCAAGCAATTGATCCGCCCAAAACATCACCCAGCTCAGTGGGAACGGACGCTGCGACGCTCCGAGACGTGTCGCCAGATCGTCGCCGGCGACGTGTTCCATCACAAGGAACTGGTCGCCGCCCTCGACGAAATGATCGGTCACTTTCGGCAGCGACGGATGTCGCAGACGGCCGAGCGCGCGGGCCTCGCTCTCAAAGCCGCCGCCCAGGACGTCGCCGCCCGCGAAATAGGTCCGTTTGAGCGCCACGGGGCCGCCGACGCGCTGGTCGATCGCAAGATAGACCTCGCCCGCGCCGCCGCGGCCGATCATCGTTCCGACAAGATATCGGTTCTGGAGCAAAGTGTTGTGTTCGAGTGGTTTCATCGTTACTTTCCGCCGATCGCAAAAAACGCAGAAGCTACAGACAAATTATAAGGCGATTTGTCGAAAAATCGCTAAGGCCGCGGGCGCGGCTTGTCCGGAGCCTGCTCACGGTGCTGCCAGCATCGTCCTCCGCCCTTGACGCGGCGCGTGCAGGGCGTTCCTTTTTTTGTGATCGCGCCGCAGATCTCGGACGCGTCTTCCGCGTCAGCCGGCCTTACGTTCGTAAGACGGTCCTGCCCGTTGGAATTTGCCGAGCGCGGCGTCGCCGAATTCGTTGCGGACGCGTTCGCCGCCGGGCGCACGCTCGATTGCGGACGCGGCGCCGCCGGTTTCGTGAATGCCGGCGGAGGTTCGGCAGCTTTCAAATACGAACCGATCCCGACCAGACCGATCGCAGCCATCGCCGCGGCAAAGATCAACGGCAGCCAATCTTCGATCAGATGGTCGGTCTGGCATACGTCGCAGAATCTGCGGCTGTTCGTGAACGCCCAATCGACGCGTTCGATCTTTTCGCCACAATTGCAGCAGTAGCTAGGTTTATAGAGCACTTGAGGTTCCCCTTTCGCATTTTGAGACTATGTCGGGCAGAGTTTGAGGCCTGCTGCCTGTAAACTGTTTGAAGTGAATTATAGACCACATCGCGAGTCATGTTAAGAAAATTTTCAAACCCCGGCCGGTGCAACCGCGTTTCCCAAATCGGCGTCTGATTAGGTACATTTTTCTTTATGCACCGCGTTCACTGGGTATGTTTTATGATTCTTCTGACGGTCGCCGCGGGGACGGCAACCGGGCAGGACGATGATCCGATCACGGTCGATTCGTCGATCGTCCGGCTCAATGTCGGCGTCGCCGACCGTCAGGGGCGTCCCGTAACGAGCCTGTCACGCGACAACTTCGAGATATACGAGGACGGCGTCCGCCAGACCATCTCGCGTTTCGAGCCGGTCGTGGCGCCGTTTTCGGTCGTGATGATCCTTGATATGTCGGGGTCGACGCTCGGATTTCGCGAGACGATCCGCCAGTCGGCATACCGCTTCGTCGACGCGCTGTCGCCCGAAGACCGCATCGCGGTCATTGAATTTTACGATAAGGTCAATCTGCGCAACGATTTCACGACCGATCGCAAAACGGTTGCGAACTCCATCGCGGTGGCCAACGGACGTGGCAAGACGCAGCTTTACAAAGCGCTCGACTTCGCGCTCGACAAGCTCCGCAACGAGGGCAAGCGTCGCAAGGCGATCATCGTATTGACCGACGGCGTCGATACCGCCGCGCGCGACGCCGACCGCGATGTTCTCCAGAAGATCAACGATAAGGACATCCCGACGGCGCTCAAGGCCGAGGCCAGCGAAAACCTGAACCGTATTTTGAACCGTTCCGATTTGCAGGGCGTCACGATCTACCCGCTCGCGTTGCCGACCGGCGATCCGTTCAAGCTCGCCGATCCGACGCCGATCCAGGTCGCGATGTTCTCGGCCGCTCGCCAGCGCCTTCAGATACTCGCCGACCGCACGGGCGGAAGGCTGAACACCATCAACCGGCTCGAAGAAATGGGCCGGCTCTACGCCGCCGTCGCCGCCGAGCTGCGGACGCTGTACACGATCGAGTATCAATCCACGAACGACAAGCGCGATGGCAAATGGCGCTCGGTCAAGATCGAGGTCGACAACAACGAACTCATCGCCCGCACCCGCCCGGGCTACTTTGCGAAATGATCCTTGGCATTTGCGATTTGCTTTGCGATGCAGAACCCCGCACAAGGTAAGGGGGCCCGATCGCGGGAGCGATCGCCGTCCCCGCTGCCTGAGCGCGCCGTCCGTTGGCATCCGCGATTCTCTGACTGGAGCGCAACCGTCCCGGTTGCCATGAGCGCGCCAGCGCGAAC
>CAZARD010000095.1:0-1603 GCA_964487505.1 uncultured Blastocatellaceae bacterium
CCGCGACCTCCAACGTGACAGGCTGGCGTTCTAACCAACTGAACTACGACCCCGCGTTGCGATTTTGAATTGCCGATTTTGGATTTCCGGTCGCCCTCTATCAAAGGGCCTCCGCGAATCCAAAATCCAAAATCCAAAATCCAAAATTTTCAAAATGGTGGGCACGAAGGGACTCGAACCCCTAACTTCCTCCTTGTAAGGGAGGCTGTCTACCAATTGACGTACATGCCCGAGACCCGGCTGTTTTCTCTGCCCTTACCTCAAAAATCGATTCGCCCCGAAAAAACGGCGAATTCGTAGATTACTGAAAGAACTCCCGATGTGTCAAGGCGAATGCCTTCGAATTCATCTTACAGACAGGCGCGATCTGCGACCCGGAAGCGTGTTGGTCGCGCTACTTCAATTTCGGCGGCGAGCCGCCGTCGTTGGTCAGGATCGAGCCGCCAAAACCGACGGCGACGGCGCGTCTGCCATTGAAGGCGATGCGCTCCAGGCGATGTTTGATCCCGGAGATCTCTTGAACCCATACGTTCCCGGCATTCATCGTGTGGAGGATCGTTCCGTCGGCGCCGACTGCAAAGCCTTCGGCGCTGTTGATGAATCCGATGTCGGTCAGATCGGCGGTGACGCCCGAGGCCTGGAGCCGCCACGAACGGCCGGCGTTCATCGTTTGCAGGATCGTTCCGCCGGCACCGGCGATCCAGCCGTTGCTACGGTTCAGAAAGAACACCGAATAGATACGGCCGGCCGGATTGCCGCTGACCGACGACGGTTCCCAACTTGATCCTCCGTCGTCGCTGTAGAACACGCTCCCGCCCCCGCCGACGATCGTCGCCGTACGGTCGTCATTGAACATCCCGCCGAGCAACAGATTTCTGAAAGCGTTGATCTGACGATCCCAGGTTCCGCGGCCGGGGTGATAATCATAGATCACACCGTCCTCGCCGATCGCGATCCCGGCGCCTTTCGAGTTGAAAAAGAGACGCGTCACACGGTCGCGCCCACCGCCCGAGAAATCGACCTTTTCCCATGTTTCGCCGCCGTCGTTCGTGCGCATCAGATACGATGACGACTTCGGGCCGCGGTTGAAGATGTCCCGTTCGCACAGGATCCAGCCGTTGTTCGGATCGGAAAAGATGATCTGCCGGAGAGTATCGTCGGTGAGATTCTTGCGTTTTGTCCAAGTCGCCCCTCCGTCGGCGGTTTCGAGGACGGTCCCGCCGGCGCCGACGATGAATCCTTTCGTCGCGCTGACGAACGTCACGTCGTAAAGCCACGAGAACGTCGGCGCGCGCAACTTGACCCACGCCGCCGAAGCGGTCTGCACAGAAAGTGCCAGGATCAGAAATAGGAAAGGACGAAACAGCTTAGGCATTTTCTATTTGCGATTTGCGATTGGCCGGGATTCCGACTTCGGAATTCCATATTCCAGATATTCCAGATTCCAAGATTCCAGGATTCCAGGTTCCGGGATTCCAAATTCCAGGTTCCGGGATTCCAGATTCCAGATTCCAGTTTTTAGCGGACACCACGGTCTTCAATATCGGTAATCCAAAATCCAAAATCCAAAATCAGAATGGTGATCCGAACAGTATCCTGACCA
>CAZARD010000095.1:1703-10975 GCA_964487505.1 uncultured Blastocatellaceae bacterium
AATCCAAAATCCAAAATCCAAAATCAGAATGGTGATCCGAACAGTATCCTGACCACCGACGCTTGGCCGAGGACCTTGCCGAATGTCTCCCAATTCAGCGAAAAGCCCTTCTTCGGCACGAAGACCTGATCGCCCGGACTCAGGAAGATCATCGGCGATTTGCCCGATTCGATGTCGGCAAGATTCACCTCCTGACGGCTCAGATTTCCCTTCGCATCGTAGCGGATCAGCGCGATCTTCTTCTTGTCGCCGTTCTTCGCGATGCCGCCGGCCTCGATCACGGCCTCGTACAGGCTGACCTTGCGGTCCATGATCCTGACGCCGGGCGACAGAACATTGCCCATCACGCTGTAACGGACCGACATCGCCTTTTCGAGCGTGACCGTCACTTTCGGATCGATGATGTACTCGTCGAGCTTCTTCGTGATCTCGTCGGCAACCTGTTCGACCGTCCTTCCGCCGACCATAACTCCCTCACGAATCAGCGGATACGAGATTCTGGCCGTCGGCGGAACGGTGATTCCGATCTTGCAGTAATCCGGACACTGGCCGAAAACCTCGACACTGATCACGTCATTCGGGCCAAGTCGATATTCCTTCAGGTAGTTGGAATAGTATGCGACGACCTCATCTTCACTGATCGCGGCATCCTGCTTCGGCGAATCCGCGACCGGTACCGTCGGCGCCGGAACGGGCTTCGCCGCCTCGACGGCGTCGCTCTTCGTATCGGCCTTCGGCTGATCGGCCGCCCGAATATTCGGACTCGATTCCTCGACCTTCGGATCCGACGTCTTCGGATTCTCGGTCTGCGCCCCGACGGCCGCCGCCGCGAAGATCAAAACACTCAACAAAATCAATGCTCTCATCGCTTGCACTCCATCCGAGCCCTTATAGGCTCAAAAGCGTCAAAACCGCTTCGTTTCCAAAATCATCCCGCCGACGATACTCCCGGCCCAATCCGAAATCCAAAATCCCCGATCCCAAATCGCCTCACCTTCCCCCTTTGCGGAAAAGGACGGTCTTGATCGTCTCGAACATTATCACCAGATCAAGCGCCAGGCTCTGGTTCTTGATGTAATAAAGATCGTATTGCAACTTCTGCCGTGCGTCCTCGACGGATGCTCCGTACGGATATTTGATCTGCGCCCAACCGGTAAGTCCCGGCGCCGTCAGGTGTCGATGCTCGTAAAACGGGATCTCTTTTGCCAACTGCTCGACAAAATGCGGCCTTTCGGGCCGCGGACCGACAAAACTCATCTCGCCCTTGATGATGTTCCAGAACTGCGGTATCTCGTCGATTCGGGTCTTGCGGATAACGCGGCCGACGCGCGTCGTCCGGTCATCGGCCGCCGTCGCCCAAACCGGTATCCCGTCCTTCTCGGCGTCAGTCCGCATCGAACGGAATTTCGTCACCCTGAAGATGTTCCCGTGCTCGCCGACGCGTTCCTGCCGGTAGAAGATCGGACCGCGCGATTCGAGTTTGATAAGGATCGCGGTCAGCAAGCAGATCGGCAGCGAGAGCACGAGTCCGACAAGCGCCATTCCGCGATGGACAAGTTGCCGGACGACGCTCGTCAAACGCGTCTCGCGTCCGCGGCCGGCAAAGATCAGCCACGACGGTCGCAGCATATCGACGTGAACCTGCCCCGTGACCCGCTCAAAGAACGACGTGCATTCCTCGATCGAGACGTTTCCCGCCAGGCTCATCTTCAAAAGCGTTTCCGTTGGGAAATTCCCACGACGCTCGCGGACCGCGATCACAACGCGATCGACCTTCTCGTTCTTGATGATCTCTTCAAGGTTTTCGGTTGTCCCGAGAACGCTGAGTTCGGCGATCTTCGTGTTCGGACTTATTCCGTTCTCGGTTACGAACCCGACTATCCTGTAGCCGGCATCGCGTCTTTCGAGTACCGCATCGGCGGTATCGCGGGCGGTCTTGCCGGTTCCGACCACAAGGATCTTCTCGCCGATCTCCGGATGCCCCATCAAGTAATGGATGACGATCCGCCAAACGAGCAGGAACACGAGTACGAGCGGGACCGAAATGACCGAAACGCCGCGCCCGATGAGCAGCGGCGGGACAAAATAGAAGAGCAGCGCGAGCAGCGCCCACGCGATCCCGAGCGCCTGCACGAGCCGGAGCATCAGTTCGCGACGGTTGCCCATCACGGTGAAATCGTAGAGGTCGTAGAAGTACAGGACGAGAGTCAGAACGAACGTCGCGAGCGATATCTTGAACCAGCCGTTGTTCTCAAAGAGCTGGTATTCGGATCCGGAGACACCGAGGCGAAGATACATCGCGAGAATGATGCCGCCGTAGATGATCGTCGCATCCGCGAGCAGCAATCCGACCGTTCTTGCACTGAATTTCGACGCACCCATCAAGTTCCTGCCCCGCGGGCGTCAACGCTTCTTGTAGTATCCGTAGCCGTACTGCGTTTCGTTCAGAACGTCTTCGGAGTGGTTCAACACGGTCCCGAGCATTCGGTCGCGCGGAACGGATTCGAGGATCCGGTCGATCGTGCCGTAACGCGTCCGGCCAGCGCGGATGACAAGCATTGCGCCGTCGGCGTGATTTATCAGTATGTTCGCGTCGGTGAATATCCCGAGCGGCGGCGCGTCGATGATCACGAAATCGAACATCTCGCGGGCCTTGCGCAGGATCTCCTTGAATTTCGGGCCGGATATGAGCTCGGCGACGTCGCTCCGGGCCTCGCCGCCCGGAAGGACGTAGAGCCCCGCCGGATTGAGCTTGATGATCGAATCCTCAAGATCGGCGCGGCCGGCAAGAATGTCGGACAATCCGCGGTCGGTCTCGATGCCGAGATAATCTGTCAGTGACGGCATTCTCAGATCGCTGTCGATGATCAGACACCGGATGCCGTCCGTCTGCGCGAGCAGCCACGAAAGGTTCAGCGCGGTGACGGTCTTCCCTTCACCGGGATTGATGCTCGCGACGACGATCGACTGCAATTTCTGGCGCTGGCTCCTGTGCAGGATCTGCGTGCGCAAGTTTCGGTATTCTTCGCAGTAGTTCGAATTAGGTTGCGTGATCGAAACCAATCGTGGTTCGACGCGCTCCGGTTCTACGGTCCAAACGGAAAATTCCGGCAGACGAATAGCACCGGAGCGCGCCGCTCCGATAGCGTTCAATGTTGCCCCGGCATTGATGATCGAAGTTGTTTCAGGGAGTGCCGTCCCGACCAAATCTTCGATCTGCCCATTGAACGCCGAGCTTGGGGTTCCGATCTTGAAAGCCTCGTCGACAAACATCTCCGGCGGCGTCGTAACGCGCTTGACGTCGCGCTGAAACGGCACGACCGTGGATGCCGGCGTCGCGGTCGGCGTCGACGCGACCTGTGATGCCGGCGCGGCTTCCGGAGCTTCGGCGGTTTGCTCGATCTGCTTTTTCTGAAGTGCTTTAAGAATACTCATAACCGGTAGTCAGTTGTCGCCAGTCGGTCGACGGTCAATCCCGAGTTCCCGAATCCGACATCCGAAATTCCTATCGCGATATCCCGAATCAATAGAATCCGCCAACCTCTTCGATCTCGAGACTGATATCATCGTCAAGATCGCCGAACGTTTGAAGCGATTTCTGATGCTCGGCAGGCGGTTGTTTGGCCGCCGGCTGATCCTGCTTGAACATCGGACGCGGCTGTTCGGCGCGCGTCTGGGCGGTCCATAACTCCTCCCGGGCCTCGGGCGTCAGCACGCGTCCGGCCGGCACCGCGCCGGCCGCGAGGTCGTTCGACATCAAGACCTCTTTGCGCGGCAACAGATCGAGATTGTCGGCGACCTCCTCGATGATCTGCCGGCTGATGATCTGCTCGCCGGCCGCATACGCAGCAAGCATCGCGTTGTCGCACAGGTTGTTGATCTGGCGCGGAATGCCTTCCGAGCACTGGAATATGAAATCGATCGCGCCCGGCGTGAAGACGTTCGGCTGGTCGCTGCCCGCGATCAGCAGACGCTCGGTGATATACCGCTCGACCTCATCGGTGCTCGGCAGCGAATGCATCTTGCAGCGCAGCGCGACACGCTGTTTCAGCTGGCGCAGATTCGGCTGGTTGAGCTTCTCGCGCAGTTCCGGTTGTCCCGTAAGCACGATCTGAAGATGCTTCGCGTTGTCCGATTCGAAGTTCATCAGCAAACGGATCTCTTCGAGCACATAGTCCGAGAGCTCGTGGGCCTCATCGATGATCAGCACGGTCCGCAGCCCGCGGCGATGGCGCTCTTCGAGAACCTTGCCCATCACCTGAAGCAATTCGGCCTTGTTGGTCCAATCCTTGATCCCGAGCATCTGCGTCACGTGGTGGTAGAATTCGTCGATCGAAAGGCGCGGATTGAAAACGTATGCCGCGAGCACCGACGAATCGAGCCGCCGCAAGATCCAGCGCAACGCGGTCGTCTTGCCGGTGCCGACCTCGCCGGTCAGAACGACCAGTCCTTTCGCGTTCTCAAGCCCGTAGTAGAGACTCGCCAGAACCTCGTTGTAACTCGGTGTAAAAACGATGAACCGCGGGTCCGGCGTCAATGTGAACGGCGTGTCTTCGAGTCCGAAAAATTCTTTGTACATATGTTTTCCAACTGGATCCCGATTCGAGATCCGAATTCCAAAATCCCAATGCGCTAGCTGACCATTCGCTCAAAAACCTTCGTTGCCTGCAAGATCAGCGCGATCAAAGGGATCGCACCGATCGCAAGGATGACGCCGGCCAGAAGCCTGATCCGTCGCGAACGCGCCAACCAGATCTTCTCGTCGTGCGAAAGCAGGGGCGGCACCGAGGCCAGGACCGGAAGCCCCGTGTAATGTTTTGCGTCCTCGATGTTCTGGACCTTGAAGATCCGGGGCAGTTCGCAAATCGCGGCCAGCAGCAATCCGATCGCGAGCCCGATCCCCGCGCCGAGCCCGGTGAGCATTCCGCGCTTCGGAGCGACCGGCGATTCCGGCAGATTCGCCTGGTCTTGGACGCGAATGGTCTCGCCCTGCGCGTTCTCTTCGCGGTTGACCTGCATCGACGCGTCATTGCTCTTTTTCAGAAGATCATCGTAAGACTGCTTTGCCGACTGGTACTGCGTGTTGACGCCCTCGAGCGCGACCTTGACGTTCGGGATCAGGTTGATCTTCGATTCGAGCTGGCCGATCTGGATCGCGTTCTGTCCGAGTTCCTGGTCCTTGAAACGCAGTTGATCGTCAATCTGCGCGATCTGGTTCTGCAACCGCTGATTCTCAAGCTCGATGTTCTTGCGTTGTAGCTCCGCCTTCCGGCCCGAGGTCTGGCTCGCGAGTCTGACGCGTTGGTCGGTGTTCCTGCGAAGATTCTCGATCTCTTCGTCGATCCGCGCGATCTCGTCCTTTTTCGCGACAACGTCCGGATGCTTCTCCTTGAAGACTTTGAGCAACTTGTCGAGTTGGCCCCTGAGATCGGCGCGCTTCTGGACGAGTTGGCCGTAGGCCGGCGTGTCCTCGATGCGCGATGCCGCCTCGGCCGCTTCCTTAGTTTCCTTTTCGCCGAACTCGTCGTATACGCGTATCTGCCGGTTGTTGGCCGCGATCTGATCGTTGAGCCGGCCGCGCTCGATCGTCAGCGTCTCCTTCTCGTTCGTGATGGTTTCCTCACGTTTGCGAAGCCCGTCAAGCTGGGCGATCAGCCCCTGCGACGATTCGGGGAGCGTCTCGACGTTCTTCATCATTATCTCGAGCCTCTGCTGTTCGAGATTGTCGAGCACTTCCTTCTTCGTCTTGAGCTCGTTCTCGATGAACTCACGCGTCTTCTCGGCGGTCTGCGTCGAAGCCAGGACCTGCGCGTTGACGTACTTCGCGGCGAGTTCGCTCGTCACGTTGCGGGTCGCGTTCGGTTCGCGATCGCGATAGCTGATGCGGAACGCCGCCAGCTTCTCGTTGTCGCTCTTTTCGACCTCGACGACGATGTTCTTGCGCATCTTGTCGACGATCATCGCCATATCCATCCCGGCCGCCCGCTCGCTCTTGAAAAGATCGAATTTCGTGATCATCGGCTCGAGCGACGAACGCGACAGGACCTCTTGATTGATCGTCTGCAGCCGCTGAGAGAGATCCTCATCGGTCAGGGGCTTGACGATGTTGTCGGAGATCGCAGGCGGTTTCACGGTCAAAAGCGTCTTCGATTCGTACACGCTCGGAAGGCGATAGACGACGTATCCGATGGCCACGGTCATCGTCACGACAGGAAGCAGAATGAACCACTTCCGTCGTTTCAGCATCGCGACAAACTCGCCCGCCGTGCGTTGTCTGAACTCTACACTCATCCTAACTCTCCGTTCCTAGCCCTTTGCCGCTTCCGCCTTTTTTTCGACCTTGCCTTCCGTTCGGGCTTCGCTTTTTCCGAAGATCCAGCGCAGAGCGACCGTAACTCCGATCAATCCGACTCCGAAGATCAACAACCCGAGAGACTCGGGCACGAAGCCGAGAAGCAAGTTCTGATTTGCCGTCTGCAAAAGGTAAAACATCGTGAACTCCGTTAAAGCGTCGCCAGCAACGACTTGGCATCCTGCGTCTCTTTCGGCGTAAGATCGGCGGCATTCCGAAGCGAAGCCTCGGCCTCGCGCCGCGCCGCCACCTTGTCTCCCGCCGATGCGAGCGCCGTCGCGAGCCGCACCCGAAACGCCGGATTTGCGGTCGTGCCGTTTTGTTTGGCTCCGGCCTCGTCAAGCGCGACTGCTTTCCGAAGCTGCTCGACGGCCGGTGAATACAGACCCTTTTTGAAATAGACCCAGCCGAGCGTATCGAAATAGCCGGCGGTCTTCGAATTCCGGTTGACGACGGCCTGCGCCAGTTTCAGGGCCTCGTCCAAATTGCCTTGACCGCGATCGGCGATCAGCCAGGCGAGATTGTTCGCGGCGATCGATGTTTCCGGTGCAAGGTCGAGCGCCTTGCGATAATTCGCTTCGGCGTCGGCAAAGTTCTCGCGCGACTCTTCGAGCATTCCGATCAGGGTAAAGACCGCTGCCGAAGGTTTCTTCGCGATGATCGCCTTGTATTGCTCGATCGCCTCCGCGGTGCGGTCTCGATCGACAAGGATCGAAGCATATGACGCGTAGGCCGGAAAATATTCCGCATCGACCTCGATCGCGCGCTTCAGTTCGACCTCGGCGGCTTCGACGTTTTTTTCACCGAGAAGGATGTCCGCTTTCAGATAGTGGAACGCCGCGGCCGATTCCTGGCCGTCTCCGTTCGCCGCGAGAACGGCGTCGACTTTCGCTTTCGCATCCGCGAAGCGCTTTTGGCGCGACAAAACGTTCACGGCACCGCTCAACGCATCGAAGTTCGAGCCGTCGATGGCCAGGGCTCGCTCATACAGGCTCAGGCTTTCGTCAAGATTCCGCTCGGCAATCGCGACCTTTGCGAGATTGATAAGCGCTGCCGTTGAACGCGGTGCCTTCTTCAGCACCTCGGAAAGATCAGCTTTCGCCGGCGTCAAGTTTCCGAGATCGAGACTCGCGAGCCCGCGGGCCGACAGTGCCCGGAAGCGAAGTTCGCTGATCTCGGCCGACATCACGTCGTTCGACGCAACCGTTCCGCCGCTCGTTTGGTAAAGTTCGTTCGCGATCTTGAACGCCGCGGCCGAGTCGCCGTCCGCAAATGCCGCCTGGATTCTCAAAAGACGCGTCTTGAGGTAGTTCGGGTGATAACGTTCCAGATCGCCTATGAACGCCCGCGCCTGCTCGGTCTGCCCGAGCGCAAGGCGGGCCTCGACCATCAGGAACAGACAATCCTTGTGGCTCGGTGATTTCTTGAGCACATCCTCAAGATCCTTGATCGCTTCTTCGGCCCGATTTTCGGCAAGCGCGAGGCGCGACTTGAGCAACAGCGCTTCGACATCCTTGTCGTTGATCTTGAGCAACTCGACGATCTGCTCCGAGACCTTCGCGTTTTCGCGCCGTTCAAGATAGACTTCGGCGAGCTGGTAGCGCGCGCGAACGTATTCGGGCGTTTCGCCGACGATCGCGGTGAGCATCTTGATCGCATCGTCTTTGCGGCCGATCCGCGCGTAGAAATCGGCGAATTCGAGCCGGCTCTCGGCGCTGTTCTCTTGCATTTCGACGAGTTCTCGGAAGATCTGTTCGGCCTTTTCGAATTCGCGGTTCGAAGTCAGGAACTCGGCCAGCGCTTCGCGCGCCTCGATGCTCTTCGGTTCGACCTCGACGCCCTTTCGAAACTGAGCTTCCGAATCCTGAATACGGCCCGAGTAATCGAGAAATCGTCCGTATTCGATGTAGCCGACAGCTACCGTCGGATTCACCGAGATGCCTTTTCGTATCGTGTCTTCGGCGTCCTTCGCTTTTTCGATCTTCTGGAAATATCGCGCTTTGGAGACGTAAGAATCGGTGCGGTTTGGTTCGATGGCGATGGCCGCGTCGAGCTCCTGAACGACCTCGGCCTCGGGCTTGTTCTGGGCCGCGAGGATCGAGGCTTTCAGGATCCGCCCGTCGATGTTGTTCGCGTCCTTGGCAAGCGTTTCGCCAAGAAGCTTTTCGGCCTCGCCCACCATCGGCGGCTGAACGAGAAGATAGTAGTTGCCGAGCTTGACCTTGGCAGCCAGATTATCCGGACCGAGTTCATTCGTCTTGCGAAGCGCGTCGACGGTTTCGCTGAACTGGCCGAGATTCTCGTACGCGCGCGCCAAACCCCATTGAGCGTCGGCGGAATTGCGGTCGATATCTGCCGCAGTTTTGAACTCCATCAGCGCTTCGTGGAATTTTCGTTTCTTTAGGAATTCTTCGCCGCGTTGAAGATGCTTGTCCTTAGACCCGCCGCAGGAGACGAAAAAGATCAGCAGACAGAAGATAACTGTCTGCTTGAAGACACGAAAGGTTGAAAATTGGCACTCTCTTAATCGCATTTCTATTGCAAACGGCCCCCGACACGATCATCGCCGGGCATTGGCGCCGATCTGTTCGGCTCTTTCCGATTCGTTCAAGGGGCAAACCTGTCCGAATTTCGGGAAACCTTGATTATCAAAGCTTTCCGGAGTTTTTGTCCGGCATTGGGAAGAAATTGCAATCACGACCCGATTTCAGAAAAACTTACTTCCCCAAGGTCTTCGCCACGAATTTCGCGCACGGCAAAAAATTGTCCACACACCACGGAATCATTTCTCGACGCGCGTCTTTGGGGGAAGGCGAAAGCTTATCACAACTCGGGACGAGGAACAATGGGTTCAATGGACAGTGGACAACTGACAATGGACAACGGCATCAATGTACAATGGACAACTGACAATGGACAA
>CAZARD010000095.1:11075-16890 GCA_964487505.1 uncultured Blastocatellaceae bacterium
GACAACGGCATCAATGTACAATGGACAACTGACAATGGACAATGGGTTCAACGAACGGTGATTTGTCCATTGTCCATTGTCCATTGTCCATTGTCCATTGAACCCATTGTCCATTGAACCCATTGTCCACTGTCCATTGATTCCCTATTCCGGTACGAACGCGCTTAGCTGTTCGGCGAGGCGGGCTGCAAGGTCCGAGGCGGCTCGGGTCGCGGCAGCGTCGTCGCCGCCGGCCGATGTCATCACGCGAACGAAAGCGCCGTCACTCCGCCGACGGGTGACGCTGTCCCAAACCGTATTGATCTTGTCCCGGTATTCGCTCGGCTCGGTCCGACCGCGACCCTGATACCAATAGACCATTACTTCGCGGTAAACGCCGTTTTCGATGATGTAACGGTTCGCCTTGAAACTGCGGCCATCCCCGAGCGGGACCTCGATCAACTCCGGCTCCTTCATCACCCATCCGGCGCCGGGAAGACAGTTCTGCGGACTGTGATACGTAGCGCCCGACCGTTGCGACGCATAGTAGCCAACGTAGATGTTCGCCTGGCGACCGTCGGGCGCAAGATACTCGCGCATCGTGTAATCGGTCACGCGCAGCACGCTTTCGGTTGCCTCGCCGAACCTGATCTCGCCGCCTTTCTGACGCCAATCGCCGAGATTCGCCGAGAGATCGCTCAGCGGCCGCCGCTCGACGACGGTTTCGCCGCGGCGATCGAACCAATTGACGAGCAAGCCGACCAGGACAAGAATCACGACGACGACGATCACCGGCCTGGCGGTCCTCTCGCCCGCGACGTCCGATCGAGGCTGTTCCACGGACGGTCGCGCGCGAAGCACCTTCTTTGCGACCACGTTCACCCCGATCAGAAGCACCAGCGCGACGACATAGACGAGCCATCCCGACGCGTCGTGCCAGGTTCCCTCGGTCGCCCTTTTTCCAAAATGGTAAGTCAGAACCCCGGTCGAAGTGACCCGCGCCGCATTGGTCAGGACCGCGATCGGAACGGCGGCGATCATCAGGACGACGATTCGCCAGAGATCCGTGTTGCGGATCATTCCGCGCAGGCTTGCAAACATCGGCTCGCGCCCGTCGCGCGTGAAATAGCCGAGAATGAGAGCGAGCGTGACGAGCGTCATCAGCGATCGGATTCCGCTGCAGGCCTCGACGACCTCGAGCGCGACGACCTGCGTCGCCCCCGTCGGGAGGATCTCGATCACGTTCCCCTTTCGCACCGTCGAGACATCCAACAGGCGAATTCCCCAGACGGCCGCCTGCGACGCCCAGATTTGGAGCGGGAACGCGATCTTGTTGAAGATTATCTGCGGGATCGGGATCGACAGAAGCAGCAAGGCGAACGGGACCGTCAGCAATCGAAGCACGGCTGACCCGAAGAACCAGACGACCAGTCCGGCAAGCATCACGATCATCGAAACGCGCTGCGTGAACAGCTCGGCGCCAAGCGTTCCGCCGAGAAGCAGGACGAACGCGCCGGCGATCCCGGCGAGCCCGAGCAGCGCCGAAGGACGCGAAACCGCGCGGCGCAGTTCATCGCGTTCGATCCAAACGATGAAGGCGATGACGATCGGCACGAGAAGCCCGTGCGAGTAGTTCTCGTCGTTCATCCAGTCGCGCCCGAGTTTGAGGAGCACGCCCGAATAGAGAAACGCGAACGCCGCGGCGACCGCGAGCGGCTTCCAGATCGACCTCGGATTGAACTCGTTCAGGGACATCAGCTATCAAGAAACGCCAAATCCGGCGAGAATTCCGAAACGCTTCAACGGATCGGCTCGCGGAGAATCGTTTCGGAGGCCCTTCGCGCAAGCTCGGCCGCGTCGGGATTCGATCCCTTCAACTGCGCGACCTGCCGCAGCGCTTCGCCGGTCCGCGAAAGGAGCCGGACCAGGTCGCCCTCTTCGGCCTTCGATCGAAAGACGAGCTCGTCCCAAGGCATTCCCGCGGCCCAGCATTCGGCCGTGGCGGCCGCCGAAAAGTTCAGGTCCGGCGTCGGCTCGACGCCAAAACGCCACTCGACGTTCGACACCTCGAAGACGATCTCCTCGAATTCGGTCAGTAGATCGAGCACACGGTTCGAAAGGTAGATCTCGCCGTAGCTCCGATCCGGATCGGCCGCCAGCGACGCCATCAGCGCCGCCGCCGTCTTGATGTCGAGGCCGTTGAAGATCCCGCGACTGAGCGCCTCACCGACAAGTAGCGGCCGGTCGACGCGGACATCCGCGAGCCATTTCCCGCGATCGATCACCTGTTCCGATTCGTGGTCAAGATACCCGAAGTGATCGAGCACCCGTGCCCGACGATCAAAAGGAAGCCAGATCTGATCGCGAAGGATGTCGATATCGCGGCGCGTCGATTCGATGAACGACGCGTCGTTCCAAAGTCCCCAAAGCAGCTGGTGGGCCGCTCTCTCGGCGTCGCCGCTCAACCTTGGCCCGGGCAGACGTCCGAGCGCCGCGTTGATCGTTTCGACCGCGTCGTTCGGCGCCGTGCCCGGATCGACCGGACGAGGCTCTTCAAGGGCCGGATTGTCGCCCCTGTAAACATCGTCGATCCCCTTCTCAAGCGAGTCTTCGTTCAGATCATACTTCGAGGCGAATACCCGCCCGATCTGACCAAATGCAAGCGTCGCGCCCTGGCCGTCATCTCGCATCGCGACGATCTTTTCCCCGAAAACGTTGAGGACAAGGAAGAACCGGCGGGAGTTTCGCCCTTTGGTTACCAGCCGGCCCGGCTCGACGTTGCGCCGAAGCCAATCGAAACGCAGTTCGACCCGCGTCTGCGGCAGTCTCTCCTGCAACCTCAGCCGCGCGCTCGTGAGCCGTTCGAATCCGCGGACGGTTTCGCGCGTGATGCCGTACGTGTTACCGGCAATCGCGCGATCGATCTTCGACTGTGCCTCATCGACGCCGCGTTCGAGCATTGTGATGCGGTGCGCCGTCTCGCGGAAAGCGAAGCTTCGTTCGGCTATCTCGCGGACCTGCGCGAAGCTCTTGAACGCGTCGAGCAGGTTGAGCAGGCTCGAGTATGTCGCCCGAAACCGGCTCGACAGTGCGTCGGGCGGCGACTTGAGCAGCTGCGCGATCTTCGGCGGATTCTGAAACTGGCCCGGTGCGACGACGACGAATCCGACATTGTCCTTTCCGCGTCGGCCGGCGCGACCGGTCATCTGCTGAAGCTCGGACGCGAGAAGCGATCGCCAGCCCTCATTCCCGCGCGTATCGGCGTTGGAAACAACAACCGTCCGCGCCGGGAAATCGACGCCCGCAGCGACGGTAGATGTCGCGAAAATGGCGTTCAGCAACCCGGCCGACATCATTTTCTCGATCAGAAGTTTCCACGCCGGGATGTGGCCCGCGTGATGCGCGGCAATGCCTCCCCGGAGCAGAATCTTCCGGTGTTTGTGGCTACGGATCTCGGGGAACTGCGCGGCGAAGACGTCAAACATCGCCTGCCTGCGTTCGGCCTTCTCCGGATCGGTCCGCTGCGAACGGTCGGCCGCGACCTCGGTCGCCGCTTCGTCGCATTTCCGACGAGTCGGGAGAAAGACTATCGCCGGGAGCAGATTGTAGTTGCGAAGCGCTGTGATGAGCTTCGGCGGCGGTATTTCAGGCAGTTTGAATCGCACGTTTTGATCTTAAATCTACGGATTACAGCCATTATTGGCTTGTCGTTTCACCATGATTTTTCAATTTGATTTGCCGGTCGCTACCGAGGCTGTGTCAAAAGCCGTACTTGGATCTGTCGGCAATCGTTCAGGGCTGGGCTCCTGCCCAGCCGTTGAACGACTGAACGCTATGATCCGGGCTACGCCCGGATGCGCGAAACTCAAGCCGGGTTTTAGCTTGAGTTTCGGCTAAAGCCGCGATCATCGCTCGGACCGCTGTCCGTTCGTTGAAACGGACGATAATTTACATTAATCCCCTTGGATACGAGTTTTGACACAGCCTCTACCGCTCCCGGTTCTGACGTTTCAATTCGTTTTGCCGGTCGCTACCGCTCCCGGTTCTGACATGGTCGCCAGCGCTTCCCGGTTCCGACCTGCAATCACTCTTCTCTGCACTTCGCACTCTGACTCTGCACTGCGCACTCACAAACGTCTTCCCATTTCTTCGCCGAGCGCCTGAAGCGCGTTGGCCGGCCGGATCATGACTTCGAAATCGATGATCTTTCCGTCGTCGCCAAGCCGGATCAGATCGACGCCGCGCACTGTGAGTCCCGCGATGCCGGCTTCAAATTCGAGACACATATTATCGCCGTCGACGATTTCGCGGACATAACGAAAATTCTCAAATACGCCGGTGACGGTCATCAGGATATGTGCCGTGATCGCTTTTCCGAGCTTAGATTTCCAGACAAACGGTGAATGGAAAATGACATCCTCGGCGAGGATCTCATCGAGGATTGACCGATCGGGACGAGCAACGAAATCATGCCATATTTTGAGCGTATTGTTCATTTGATTATTAGAAGTCAGCTCTCGGAGCGCGATTCAAGCGCCTTCCGATAAACCTCTTCGGTCGCATCGACCATCTGTTCGAGCGAAAAGTCCGCTTCGGCCCGTCGCCGAGCCCGCGCGGCGAGCCGATCGCCCAAGTCCTGATCGGCAATGATCTTCGCCACGGCCTTCGCGATCGTGACGGCATCGCCGACCGGTACGAGCATTCCGGATTCACCATCAACAAACAGCTCCTTCGCGCCTTCTGTCGCGGTCGCGACGACCGGTGTTTCGGCAAGCATCGCCTCTAGCATTGCAAGTCCAAAGCTCTCCGAATGCGACGGCGAAACAAAAACATCCGCGGCTGTCAGAAGCGACGGCAGATCGTCAACCCAATCGAGAAACATCACGCGATCTTCCATTTCGAAGATCTTCACCAATCGTTTGAGTTCGCGCCGAAACTCGTTGGCCAGCGTGTTGTCGCGTCCGACGATCAGGAATCGCGCGTCGGGATTCGATTTTGAGATCTCGTTCGCAGCAAGCACGAAATCGCGCTGCCCTTTCAGCGGCTTGAGTTCCCCGATAGCCACGACGAGCGGCGCATCAAACGGAATCTCGTGAAAAAACCGGAACGCTTCACGGCGTTTTTTGCGATCTTCCCGAGCAATGGCGTTGAACGAGATGCCGTTGGGGATCGTGACGATCTTTGTCGCCGGAAAGATCGATCGGAGGTTTGCGGCGACGGCTGACGACACCGCGATAGACGTCGAAAGATTGCGTAGGGCCAGACGGTGGAACGGCTTCATCGGAAACAGTACGTGCCGTGTCAGTACGAACTTCGCCCCGCTCGAAAGACGCGACACGAGGCTCGCCGGGATGTAGTCGCGCGCGGTGTGGGCGTGGACGATCTCGATCCCGTGCTCGCGGGCGTAGCGCGCGATCTTCTGCGCGCTGAAGATCCCGAACGCGTTGCGGATCGAAGCGTGGACGACCCGTTCGGGCGGAAGAAAATCGAGCCGGCTCTGCCAGTCGCTTGTCGGTCGGAGCACGACGTGAACTTCGTGGCGGCGCCTGTCGAGTTCCCGGCAAAGATCGACCAGATGGCGCTCTCCGCCCCCGAACGTCTTCGCCGATGAGATCTGAAGAATCTTCACGGGGAGATTGTAGCATTAGATTCAAAACCGCTTTTGATTCAAGATTCAAAGTTCAAGATTCAAGAACGCTTTTGATTCAGGATTCAAGGTTCAAGGTTCAAGAACGCTTTTGATTCAAGATTCGCCCAACCCCGAATACTGAAATCCTGGAATCTTGAAATCTGAAATCCTGGGAGGCTGTCGGAATAACCAGCAATTGCGGATTTG
>CAZARD010000096.1:0-2965 GCA_964487505.1 uncultured Blastocatellaceae bacterium
AGCTTTTTCATTTTCTTCCGCTCCCAAGACAGCAATCGACCGCGCCGCCAAATCCGGCACGATCGACTCGCTGTCCGACTTCAAATTTACCTTTAATACCCTGCATTAGGCAAGAAATTTGTTTCGTCAAAAGTTACGCCGGAACAACCCTCTTTTTTGTTTCGATGCGGGTTTTCGATTTCAAGTGCGGCGAATTTTGGTTTTCAGGTCCGATAAATTAATGTATTAGCACTATGAGATTCCGAGGAATGATTCGCCCCGCAATTCGCAGGTTCACCGCGATATTCGTCTTGAAGGCCGTGCTTCTGGCCGCCTTCGGGTTGTTTCCGACCGCGGCCAAAGGAGCGTTCCGCGAACCAGTTCGGGCACCGCGCGGAATGGTCGCGTCGCAGCACGAACTTGCTTCGCGGATCGGCGTCGACGTGATGAGGAAGGGCGGGAACGCGGTCGATGCCGCGGTCGCCGTCGCGCTTGCATTGGCCGTCGTGTATCCCGAAGCCGGAAACCTTGGCGGGGGCGGATTCATGCTCATCCGGTTCAAGGACGGGGCGACGCGCGCGATCGATTACCGCGAAATGGCGCCGCAGGCCGCCCACCGCGACGTCTTCATTGACAAGAACGGCGAACTGATCCGCGGCGAGGGCGGATCGCAGATCGGCTATCGTGCCTCGGGTGTTCCGGGAACGCCCGCCGGTCTCGACCTCGCATTCAAGAGTTTCGGATCGAAGAAGGTCGCGTGGCGCGATCTAGTTGAGCCCGCGCGCAGGCTCGCCCAGGACGGCTATGTCCTGTCGAACCGGCTCGCTGAGCTTTTCGTGGCCTACAAGGACGATCTCGCCAAATACGAGGACAGTCGGAAGATATTTCTCAACAACGGGAGCTACTTCAAGGAAGGCGACGTCCTGCGCCAGCCCGATCTCGCGCAGACCCTCGCGCGGATGCAGAAGTTCGGCGCGAACGAGTTCTATACCGGCAAGACGGCACAACTCATTGCGGACGATATGAAGCGCAACCAAGGCCTGATGACGCTTGAAGATCTCAAGAACTACCGCGCCGTCGAGCGAACCCCGTTGCGCGGATCCTACCGCGGGCACGAGATCATCACGATGCCGCCGCCCAGTTCGGGCGGGATCGTGATGCTCCAAGTGCTGAACATGCTCGAGCGCTACGACATTGCGAAGCTCGGCTACAATTCGGCCCAGCGTTATCATCTGGTCGCCGAATCGCTGAGGCGCGCTTTTGCCGACCGCGCCGCTTACCTCGGTGATCCGGACTTCGCGAAGGTGCCGACCTCGCAGTTGATCGACAAGAAATACGCCGAAAAACGCGCCGAATCGATCAATCTGACGCAGGCTTCGAAGAGTTCCGAACTGGGGGCAGGCGAGGTAACGATCTCGGAAGGCACCGAAACCACGCATTTCACGGTCGCCGACGCGGACGGGAACGTCGTCACGAACACGTACACGATCAACGATCTTTACGGCTCGGCGGTGACGATCAAGGGAACGGGCGTGCTGATGAACGACGAGATGGACGATTTTGCGGCGCGCCCCGGAAAGCCGAACATGTTCGGACTTATTCAGGGAGAGAACAACTCGGTGCAACCCAAAAAGCGTCCCCTGTCGTCGATGACGCCGACGATCGTGCTGCGCAAGGACGGATCTTTCTGGTTCGCCCTCGGCGCGCGCGGCGGCCCGCGGATCATTTCGGCGGTGACGCAAGCGGTAATAAATGTCGTCGATCACGGGCTCAACATCCAAGCCGCGATTGACGCGCCGCGCATCCACCACCAGTGGTTTCCCGACGAACTGGTCTTCGAGCCGCTCGGCATGTCGCCCGATACGATCTCGATACTTACCGCGCTCGGCCACAAATTCGCGGCGCGTCCGATCAACGTCGCGTCGGCAACCGGGATCATGTTCGATGAAAAAGGGGTTCGCCTTGGGGCGATAGATTCGCGCAGCGACGGCGAAGCGATCGGCTACTGATCGCCTTCCTTTTCGAGAAGGCGCGTCGTACTTTCGGTGACGCTCGTCGGCTGCAGATCATTCGTTTCGCGCCAGCTGCCGGCGGTCGGCATCCGCAGATCCGAAACCGGGATCGAGGTCTGCGAACCCAAGGTTCCGCGAACGGCGGACGGTCCGATCTGCATAAAACTGTCCGCCGGGACGAGTCCGGCCGGCGCGGCGCCGCTTTCGAACATCGCCGCGTAGACGATTCGGAGAAGCCCGCCCATGAAACTCAACACGGCGGCGATCGATACGAAAAGCGGGCTGAAATGAAGCGCGGCGCTCGTGATTGCGATCAGCGGGACGATCAGGAAGCAACCGACGAGCATTATCCACGCTCCCTGCTTGATGCCGCGCTTTCGCGGAGAATCGGGTTTCGGCCCGCTGTCGGCAACACGGCTCAGAGACGCGCCGCCGGCGGCAATGACCTCGCCGACGCCCGCCAACGGGAAACCGCAGCCCGAGCAAAATCGGGTCGCGTCGCTTACCTGCTGTTTTCCGCAAACCGGGCAATACATCTCAATTCGCTTCCTTGAAGAACTTCGTCGTGCCCTCGGTCACGCTCGTCGGCTGCAGATCGTTCGTGTCGCGCCAGCTTCCCGCCACCGGTGGCGCGTAAGCGCTTGCCGGGATGCTCTGTTGCGGCGGCAACGAGCCCGCTGCGCGTTGGCCGCCGAAATAGTTCTGCTGCCCCGCCTCAGCCTGATAGACCGGAATGCCGACATTCAGTTTGGAATCCTTCGGTAGAAACAAAAAGGAGATCAAGAGCATCAGGACCGTTCCGAAGAAACCGAGTATCGCGAGCGATCCCGTGACCTCGTCGGGCGCGTTCGCCACGCCCGACAGCGGCAGAAGGATCATCGTGACGACCACGAACCAAACCGCCGAGAGTTTGAGTCCGGTCTTCCGCGAGAACCATTTGCCGGGCGACGGCAGGTCGTTAAGCTGGGGAAGCG
>CAZARD010000096.1:3065-16270 GCA_964487505.1 uncultured Blastocatellaceae bacterium
GTCTTCCGCGAGAACCATTTGCCGGGCGACGGCAGGTCGTTAAGCTGGGGAAGCGTGCCGTTGTTTGCGACGACCTGAGAAACGAGGTCGAGCGGCAACCCGCATCGCGAGCAAAAACGCGTGTCTTCGGAAATTTGTTGTTGACCGCAGCGGGGACAGTGCATTGTTGACTCCAGAGATCGTTTTCGGGAAACAGCCCGAAAGCACAACGAATTCTGCCACGAAAATGTTTCGTCCGCAATCGCCTATCGGCGCGAAAGCTTCTCATCTGAGAAAACGCGGAAAACTCCGCAGGCCCGCCCGTAGTAATGCTCGCCCCTGATCAAAGCGTCGAGCAGGATGTCGAAGATCGTTCGCAGATTTTCCGGGGCCGGTATCATCCGCCGGAGATCGTCATCGGAAACCAGGAAACCGAACGCCCGTTGTCGGACTTCGTCGACTTCGTCGAGGTAACCTGCCAGCAGTTCCGGCGTCGCAAGCGATTCGGGCAGGGTCCATTCGAACGGATCATCCCAAAGACGCGTGGTGATCCCGCCGCACGTCGACTCAACGGCCGCCGCGGACCTCAGGACATATTCGCCGCAACTGTTGACCGGGAACAACGCATCGGTTTCCCGCGGCTGCCAGTAAAGTCGTTCCGCCGGGACGCGCGCGACCAGTTCCTGCAGCCGGTGATGAAGATCCGCGAATCGTGTCTCGAAACTCTCGAGTTCGTTGCGCATAGCAAAAGGGACAGCACGATTCTACGCGCCGTCCCCGGATTTGTCACCGCCCGAACGCGATGGCCTCAGCGTTTTCGGAACTTCCGGTCGGATTCGATGATTGCCAGGCCGTAATTCTTGCCGTTCCAGTTGAACCCGCTTTGGAGTTTGCCCTTGACGCCGACCTCGGTTCCCTTCGACGGTACGCCGTTTTCGGTAAAGACCCAGATCGAGCCCGTCCCGTCATCGACCTTGTAAACGCCGCCGCGCACTTTTGTGAACGGGATATTGACGCCGTATGCGTCGCGGACGACACCGGCGACGGCGACCTCCTTGTTCTGATAGCGCGACGGATTGGCCTCGATGTCCCCGATGCTCTTGCGCTCCGGACATGCGACTGTCATCAGCCCGACAACCAATAGAAACCCAACAATCAGCAGCTTTTTCATCGTTCTTCCTGTTCCTCTCAAGTAAGTTTCGTCGTAAAACCCGGGACGGTCTCCGTCCGTTACAGAGATTCGTTCCGGCGTCAAAAGTTTGCCAACGAATTTCGGCCGGAAGCCATCTGATCCGACGTTTTGAGAAAGCGGCACGCAATGCTATATTCCAAACTTATTCAACATTCAGGAGATATCTGGGAACAATGAAGAACATTTTGGCGGTCGCGGCTTTGGCGATCATTTCGGTCGTGCTCGCGGCCCCGGCGATGGCGCAGAAACAGCCGTCGAAAGACGAGTGGTTCCAGCAGATCGCGAAGCTCTCGAATTCCAAAAAGAACGAAGATCGCGAGAAAGCGTACCAGCAGAGCAAAGAATATCTGGCGCAGTACGGGAAAGACGCGGACGACAAGGCGAAGAAGATTCGTGGGTTTCTTGAAGGCTATCGTTTCGGTGAATTCAACAAGGCGGTCGACGACGTGCGGATGGCTGATGCCCTGCGTTACGGGAAGGACATACTGGCCGAAGAACCCGAGAACAGTTATGTGACGATGAATCTCGCCTACTGCGCGCTCGACGCGTTCACGAAAAAGCAGGACAATTCGTTCTTCGGCGACGGCATCAATTATGCCCAGCAGACGATCACGCTTTTTGAAGACGGAAAGCTGCCGAAGGATTTCAAGCCGTTCAAGGACCAGGCCGAAGTCACGGCGCTGATGTACTACGCGATGGGAACGTTTTCGGTCGAGGGCGATCTGAAAGGCGCGGCCTACTATTTCCAGAAGTCCGTTTCCTACGAATCGCAGGTCAAATCGAAATCGTACCCGTATTACATCGTCGCGTTCTATTATGAGCGCAAGTACGAAACTCTCGCGGCGGATTTTCAGAAAAAGCACGGCAGCAAATCGACCGAGGACGCGGCGATGAAGGCCGATCGCGAAAAGATCGACGCGGTGATCGACGCGATGATCGACGCCTACGCCCGGACCGTAAAACTCGGCGAACCCGAGAACAACCCGAATCTCCCGACCTGGAAGGCTCGCCTGGCGCAGGTCTACCAGTTTCGGAAGGGCTCCGACAAGGGACTGGCCGAATTCATAAATACGGTCCTTAGCAAGCCGCTCGAAGAGGTCATCCAGTAAGCGACGAAACTACAGAAGATGACGGCCGAAGACAATCTCGCGCTCGAACGATTCCGATTCTCGTCCAGTATCGCGGATGACGTTTGGCACGAAAAGACCGACGCCAAGGCCTATGAATGGTGGTATTTCGACGCCTTGAGCGACGACGGTCGCGATTCGGTCGTCATCATTTTCCTCGACAATTTCATCTTTTCGCCTCGCTATAACCGGTCCGACAACGACGGTACGCAGGGTCGGATCCCGGCCGTCGCGTTCTTCTACTACCGCGACGGCAAACCGGTCTATCGTGCGATAAACGAGTTCCTCCCCGAAGAGTTCGAGGCCGGACACGAGACCCCTTTCTGCCAGATCGGCGAAAGCGGCTTCGAATTCCGTTCCGCGCCATACGGTTCCGGCTATATGATCCGGATCAATGCCAAGCTCCACCGCGGATTCGCGCTTTCCGCAAAGTTCGAATGGTTGACGGTCGAGGGCGACTTTCACGAGGCGGACCGGCGGGACGGATCGCATCATTGGAACCTTGTCATCCCGCGCGCCGACGTTTCGGGAAAAGTTACCGTTTCGGATGCGAGCGGCGCCGCGGTCGACACGATTCATTTTCGCGGGACGGGCTATCACGACCACAACTACGACAACCGCTGGTTGCCGGAAACGGTCAGCGACTGGCAGTGGGGCCGGGCGCATTTCAACGATTCGTCCGCGGTGTTTTATCGGTACAACGAATGCGACGGCGGGTCGGTGACGAAACTGCTCACGGTCCGCGACGGCGAACTCCGCCATCGCGACGCGGTCTACGCGGAGTTCAACCGGCGGCGCGATATATTCGGCATTGCGTTCCCACAGCGGATGACGTTCGTTTCCGAGGACAACATGCGGTTGCGCGTGAAGCACGTGAAGACCATCGACTCGAGTTTCTTTTACCTCAGGTTCCTGTGCGAAATGACCTTGACGCTTCGTGACGGAAAGCCGCGCCGCGCGGTCGGCATCACCGAGTATCTGGCCCCGAAAACACTCCGATACCGCTGGCTCGACTGGCTGATCGATATGCGCATCGGCCGCGAAGGCAAAGGTGCGAAGATCAAGTGATTTGGGATTTTCGATTTTGGATTTTGGATTTTCGATTTCAGATGCCCTCGAGGACGTTGGGCGGGCCGAACGTCAATCCAAAATCGAAAATCCAAGATCCAAAATCGAAGTCCGATCTCAGTCCACTGATTCCCTGATCTTGACTGCCGTTCCGTAGGCCAGGACCTCAGTGCAACCCTGCGAGAATTCGGTCGAATCGAATCGCATTCCGATGATCGCATCGGCGCCGATCTCGTGGGCGTGCTGAACCATCCGGCTCGTCGCCTCGCGCCGGGCGTTCTCGCAAACGTGCGTGAACTCTTCGATGTTGCCCCCGACGATCGACTTGAATCCGCCGATGATCCCGCGTCCGATGCCTGTCGCTCGCACGACGATGCCGCGGACCACGCCGCGGTATTCGACGATCTCGTGGCCGGAGATCTCGTTGCCGGTCGTAATGATCATTTTCTTGCTCCTTTATCCATAACCGCCGATCGGATCATTCGTGTCTCAACGCCTCGATCGGATCGAGCCGGCTCGCGCGGAATGCCGGTACCACGCCTGCGACGAACGCCACTAACGAGATGAGCAACATTATCGCGAGCAGCGACAGTGGCTTGAACGCCACCAGACTGAATCCTTCGAACGATTCCAGAAAATACTTTGACGCATACGCATTGCCGATCGATCCGGCAATCACCGCGGCGCCGATCCCGATCGCCGCGCCCCAGAACCCGATCAGTATCGATTCGAGCGAGAAAAGAAAGAAGACGCGGCCACGGCCCATTCCGAGCGCCTTCTGCAACCCGATCTCCTTCGTCCGCTCCATGACGGCAATGACGAGCGTGTTGATGATCCCGAACGATGCCGCCAACAGGGCGATCATCGCGAACAGGTTCATGCCGACCTGAAAGATGCCGATGGCGTCGTTCGTACGCTTGCTTTGGTCGGCGAACGTTTCTCCTTGAAAGCCGCGTTCGTCGAGCTGCCGCTTGACCGATGCGATGGTCGCGGGTTCGGCGTCTTTCAACTGAAGCGAGAAATTCAAAAGCCTGTTCCGGTTCGGCGAGTCTTTCTGCTGCGCGTCGAAGATTTCCTTTTCCGTCGCGACGTCGACCGCGGAGAACGTCGAGACCATCATTCCCTTGGTCGCGACGCCGACGATCGTCAATCGTTTCGTCACCATCGCGGCCGGATTTCCCGCCTTGTAGCCGACGATCGCGGTTTTCCCGATCAGCTGCGCGAAATCTGGCGACATCGCCTTTGCGATCCCATATTGCAGGATGATCTGCCCGTCGCCGTCGATCTGGCGGCCGGCCTCGATCTTCTGGACGATACCGCGCCCGAGCGCGTTGACGTTCGCCTTGAACTTCTTGCCGCCTTCAAGCGCGACGTACTCGGTCTGGACGTTGTAGTTCGGCGAGAAGGTCTTGACCTCGGGGATCGAGCGCGCCAGTTCCTCGACCTGGCCGAGCGTCACGAACAGCGTGTTTGGATCCAATTCCGTGTCGGTCGATCCGTCCTGCTCGACGTACTCGGCGACTTCGCCCTCGGACTTGTTCTTCGGAAGTTCGAACTTGCGCCGCACGAAAATGATGTCGTTGCCTTCGAAATTCTTGATTTGCTTGTCGATGTAGTCCTTCAGACCGTCCCCAAGCCCGTTCGTCAGCGTCAGAGTGAACGCGCCGACAAAGATCGCAAGAACCGTGAGCGTCGTCCGCAACTTGTTGCGGAACAGATTCCTGTTCGCCGTCAAAATAAGATCGCCTATTTTCATATCAGCGCTCCGCGATGATCCTCCCGTCCTTGAGTTCGATCATCCGCGAGCAGCTCGACGCAAGATCGGCATCGTGCGTGACCACGACCAGCGCGATCCCGTGCGTCCGGTTGAGACCGAAAAGAAGTTCCTCGACCATCGCGCCCGTCGCCGAATCAAGATTGCCGGTCGGTTCGTCCGCGAAGATCACCCGCGGCTCTCCGGCCAGCGCCCGAGCGATGCAAACCCTCTGTTTCTCACCCCCGGAAAGGTCCTTGGCGGCTTTGCGCGCCTTGTCCTCGAGCCCGACCGCGCGCAGAAAATCCATCCCGCGCTGGCGCCGCTCAGACGCGCCGATGCCGCGGATCTTGAGCGGCAGGACCACGTTTTCAAGCACCGTATCGCGACCGTTCAGAAAGAACTGTTGAAAGATAAAACCGAATTTCTCGTTGCGGAATTTGTTGAGCCGCGCTTCCTTGAGCGCAGAGACGTCCTCGCCGTCGAATTCGACCGTACCCGTTGTCGGAGAATCGAGACAGGCTAGCAGGTGCATAAGGGTCGATTTGCCGCTTCCCGACTTTCCGACGATCGCCAGGCAATCGCTGTCGGCGACAGTCACCGAAACCCCGTCGAGAGCCCTGAACTCCTCGCCGCCCTCGGAGTAGATTTTCGTTAATGATCTGGCTTCAAGCATCAAAGCCCTTTTACGCCGACGCGCGATCAAATGTTCCGCTGATCGCTGAACCCGGAGACGCGAGCCGGATCCTGCCCGCGTTTGCCCTGAAATCCAGGCCCGTCAGCGAAACGGAAACTTCGATTGAACTCTTCAATGTGCGCTTCGTTGGTTGCCGACGCGATCGGCGTCAGGCGCTGTCCGATGATGCCCTCATTCAAATCGCGGTTGTCGCCAGTTTCACAGGCGGGATCTCCATCTCGAAACTGGTCAAAACTCCCTTTCCGCGAGCCAGAGCGGAAGATCGGAGATCGACCGCAAAGTGGAGAAACTCCTTCCGTTCAGTTCTTCGACCGGCACGCGGTCCAGAAACCACTCGGTCTCGTACGGTATGTGGACCGCGTTGCCCCCGATATCCACGACCGGCAGAATGTCGGACCTCAGCGAATTCCCGACCATCAGGAATCGCTCTGGCCGCATCCCGTGCCTGCGGAGGATAGACCGGTACGCGTCCGGGTGTTTCTCGGAAACGATCTCGACGGCGGCGAAGAAGTCGCCAAGGCCGGACCTAGCGATCTTCGATTCCTGGTCGAAAAGGTCGCCTTTCGTAATGACCATCAACCGGTATCGGTCGGCAAGCGCGCGCACGGTCTCGCGAACGCCCTCGAGCGTCTCGATCGGCGACGCCATCATCGTCTTCGCGGTGTCCAGTATCTCGCCGATCTCGGTTGCGGTGACGCGCCCGTCGGTAAGTTCGATCGCGGTCTCGATCATCGAAAGCGTGAAGCCCTTGATTCCGTATCCGAAGTGGCGGATATTCTTGGCCTCGGTCTCGTCAAGACGCTGCTCGTTCCATTCGGGGGAATGGTAACGGGCGAGAAGGGCCTTGAAACGCTCCTTCGCGTCGATGAAGATCCGTTCGTTGTGCCAGAGAGTGTCGTCGGCGTCGAAAGCGATGTCGGTGATCATTTTGCGCAGAATCCGCGTCCGGATCGCGGTCTTGTTCCGGTAATCGAAACAGTCTCAATGGTTTAGCGCGATGCCAGAATGCGGAAAAAAAAGTATTGATTCGGCTACCATATTTTGTGCTAAAATGTGCTACGAACACAATCAGTAAAGGAGGGTTTTATTGATGATCTGTTGGCATTGCAACCACGAATTGGAGCTGAATTATCAAACGACCGATCTTACTTTCAAATTCTATTACTGCGCGCATTGCGACAAATGGTACGAAATGCGAAAAGAAAAGGAGAAGGTCAACGGCGCCGTTCCGGTAAAATTCTTCGAACTGGAGACGCGGCCGAAACTGCCGGTCACGGTTTGACCAAAAAAACATTCTTTCGACCGCGCTCGGCATTGTTGCCGGGCGCTTTTTGGTTTCACCCCAAATTGAGCGATGAGAATCAGCCCGCGAATCTCCGCCAATCTCCGCGAATCCGCGATTGACTGCTTGTTTCCAATAACATCAAAAATGTCAATACCTTGTGAAGAACACGCAGCATTATATTTCGGACATTCGATCCCGAACAATTGCCTTATTCGCTCCAATTCGTGAGGATTCGCGGGCGCATTTCTCCATTGCGTAATCCGGGTTCAAGCCGCATCTCCGGGGTCCGTTGCCCATCGCGACGGACACGGGAGTTGCCGACATTCCTCCACCGAAAGAGAAACTCGGACGTTCCGAAAATTCTACAATTATGCAATGATGTGGACGGTGGCTTCCTTGCAGCAATCCATTGAAAGTGGTTTGCGAAATCCGCCCGGCCCGTCCGGCGGGGTTCTCTTTGGCCATTTCTCGGATTTTGTGCGCGATCCGCTTCGGTTTCTTGCCAAATGCTCTGCCGAATACGGCGACGTCACCGCGTTCCGCCTTCCCGGAGTACGCTTCTTTCTTCTTACCGATCCCGACGACATTGGCCGCGTTTTTGCGGAGACCAATACCCGCTTTATCAATCACGGCGGGATGAGGTTGCCGCTCAGCCGGAAGCTGTTCGGGAACGGGCTGCTGACCAGCGAGGGCGACAGCTGGAAACGTCAGCGACTTGTCGCGCTGCCGTTCTTCAGGCACACATCCGTCGAGAAACTGATCGGAACGATGATCCGCGAGACAAGACGCTCGCTCGCGGAATTCTCCGGGGGCGATGTCATCGACGCCCTCGACCTGACCACGCGCGTGGCGATGCGGGTCTTCACGAATACGCTGATACGGACGCGGACCGCCGGGACCGATGAAATAATCGAGTCCTTTCTCGGTCTGAAAGAGGGTTTCCGGCTTCGGCATCGCATTCAATGCCTCGGCCTTCTGATGCCGCTGCCGGTTGGCCTCCGCGAACGGCGAACGGTCGCGAGGCTCGATCGCGTCGTGCGGGCGATCATTGCCGACCGCCGCCGGGAACAGACCGAGGAGGACGATCTCCTCGCGGCGCTGATGAGTCAACTGAACGAGGCCGGCGGAGCGGACTCAGAGCAACTCCTCGAAAGCCAGATCAAGACGTTCCTGTTCACCGGCGTCTTCGGTGCTGCGCTTCCCCTGGCCTGGGCGCTTTACCTGATCGCGCGGGACGCGGAATCACAGGAACGCCTCGCTTCGGACGCCGAGCGGGCGAATGCGTCGGCGAACGGGCCGGAATTCGTCCGCGAAGCGGGATTTGCGAGCGCCGTACTTAAGGAGACGCTCAGGCTTTATCCGCCGATCTGGGCCTCGGGGCGCGAGGCGACGGAAGATACCGAGATCGGAGGGTTTAGTGTGCCGCGCGGTACGCAGCTCGTCCTCAGTCAATGGGTGACCCACCGCGATCCACGTTTCTGGGAAGAGCCCGAACGATTTGATCCCGGGCGTTGGGAGCGGAAAGGAATCCGCCCGAAATACGCGTATTTCCCGCACGGTGGCGGCCCGCGTTACTGTATGGGCGAGGCGTTCGCCGATTCGCTCGCCGCCGTCTTGCTCTCGTTGCTGGCCGAACGATTCAAACTGGAACGCGTCGCATCAAACGTCGGCGTCGTCCCGTCCTACGCTCTGTTCCCCGACCGGCCGTTGCTCCTCAAACTGATACCGCGAAACTCACGCCGGGCCTGATCCAGGCGAGACGCCGCAAGACCGCGCCAAGTTTCCGTGGTCGCCTATTCGTATCCGATGGCTTCAGCGACGTTCGCCCGCGAGGCCTCAAGCGCGGGAACGATGGCCGAAACGATCGCCAGCAGCACGACCGCCGGAAGGGCAGCCGCCATTGTCCAAGACGGGATATCGAGCGGAAGCGTATAACCGGCGATGATCCGCGCCGCGCCGGTCACGAGGTAATAGGCATTGAAAATCCCGGAAAGGCTCCCGGCGAGGAAGCCGACGAGACCCACGGCAACGGCTTCGATGACGATCATCTTCGCGACCTGATGCCTGAGACCGCCGAGCGCGCGGAAGATCCCGATCTCGCGCCGTCTTTCGGAAACCGAGATGACCATCGTATTGACGAGACCAAGCCCGGCGACGAACGCCGCGATGACCATCTGTACGTACATCAGCGCAAAGAACCGATCGACGATGGTCCCGACCCACTTTCTGTATTCCTCGTGCGCGAATATGAAGCCGCGGTGCGAGGGTCCGAGGACGGCGGAGATCTGCGTCTTGAGGATGTCGATATCGGTTCCCGGTGCCGCGTCGACGTAAATGTAGTCGACATCGGAATCGCGCCAATGCCGGCGGTAGACCTCCCGGTCGAAGAAAACCGTGCCCGCCTCCGAGCGGTAGTAGTCGAGAATCCCGGCGATCTCGAACCGCAGGGGACCGTCTGGCGCCTCGATCGTCACCGTATCGCCGATGCCCAGTTTCCAGCGGTTGGCGAAGTTCGTCGAAACCAGGATGCCCGTTCCTTCGGCCGTGAGTCGCGCCGCCCGTCGCGGATCGCCCGCGTCCAAAAGGTCGGGCGAGATCCGAAAGAGCGCGCTCATCTCGTGCGCCATCAATGCGATCTCCTGACCGTCGTACCCGAGCGACGTGATTCGCACGGCATCGACGGTCTCCACGCCCCTCAAACCGCGTATCGCGTCGGCAGTGGCAGAGGCGATGTGATATGTCTTCGACCTGACCTCGGTCGACGACATGACCAGAACATCGGCCGCGACGACCCTGTCGATCGAACGTATGATCGCGTCGCGCTGGCTTCCGACGAACGAACTCGTCGAGACGACGAACGAGAATCCGATCATGATCGCCGCGACGGTCGAAGTCGTCCGGCGCGGCGCACGCAGCATCGTATCGACCGCAATCAGCCCTTCCGATCCGAAAAGAGTGCCGAACAAGCGCCGCAAAGGTATCCCGGCCGCCTTCAGGATCAGCGGTATGAGAAGGAACATCCCGATCTGTATGATGAAGGCGAACAGCATCTGGAAGTTGCTGCCGATATCCGGAGGGACGAATCTCGTGAGGCCAAGCCCCGAGACGACCATCAAGAACCCGGCAGCAGAGCGGAGCCTCGTAGTTCCCGTAATCTTTTCCGCGGTCTCGACGTTGCGCAGCGCGCGGACAGGTTCGACATTCGCCGCCGCGCGCGCCGGCACCCAGGCCGCGATGATCGACGCGGCCGTCCCGGCGGCGAATGCCTCGAGGGCGAGGCGCCAGTCAAACCCGGCGCTTCCCGGTTC
Organism: uncultured Blastocatellaceae bacterium; assembly: GCA_964487505.1. Lineage (GTDB taxonomy): Bacteria > Acidobacteriota > Blastocatellia > Pyrinomonadales > Pyrinomonadaceae > JAFDVJ01. The sequence continues at coordinate 13,475 of CAZARD010000096.1, forward strand.
GGGCACGATCCCGTAGAAAGAGGCAGCGACATTGCCGGTGAAACGCAGCGAAAGTTTGGCGAGCAAAAGCCCGAGTACGATCCCGGCTACGGCCCCGACGAGACCGAACACGACTGCCTCGGAAAGAAACATCAGCCGCAAACGGTGCCGGTCGAGACCGACGGCCCTCAGGATGCCGATCTCCCGCCAGCGCTGCGCGACGCTTATGCTGAACGAATTGTAAATGATGAAGCCGCTGATCGTGAGCGCGAGGAAACTCATGATCGTCAGGCCGTAACTGATCGACGACATCGAGTTTTCCAGGCTTTGCCCGCGGAGGCTCGGACGCATCGCGCTTATTCCGTCGGGCAAAGCCTGGTCGATGCGCGACTGCAGCACGCCGACATCCGTGCCGTCGGCGTTCAGCACGTCGACCCTGTCGATAAGGTCGCCGCGCCCGAAGATGTCCTGCGCGGCGAATATATCCATTACCGCGACGTTCCCGCCGTAGATTCCCGACACGCCGGCCTCGCCGAAGATCGCGCGGATCGTGAGCGATCGGGCCCCTTCGCGCACGTAAACCTCGATCTTGTCCCCGTTCCGCAGCGAATGGCGTTCGGCGAAAGCGCGCGTGACGGCGATGGAATCGGCCCGCGAAGCGAACGCCAGCGGGTTTCCGACGGCGCTTCCTCCGTCGTCGATAATCCCCGTATAGAGTTTCAGGTCGCTCGCCGTATCAAGACCGAGGATCATCAGCCGGTCGTCGCTGCCGGCAAGGGTCGCGACGGTCTCGGTCACCGGTTCGGCCATCTCGACCCCCGGAACGGCGCGGACCGAGTCGGCGACGCCGATCGGAAATCCGGACTCGCCGGCCGTAACTTGGAGCGTGGCCCGCCCGCCCAGTTTCTCGATCGTGCCACGCAACGATCCGCTGAGCGCCGCATTGTTCGTACGGACCGCGAAGAAGACGGCGACGCCGAGCGCGATTCCCGCGACCGTCAGCGCGAGCCGGAGACGGTGAAGTCCCCAGTCCCTTCGGATGATGAGCCAAAGCGCACCGATCATCGCGCTTCGTTCCCGGCAGCGCCGTTCGTAGTGTCGCTCACGATCCGCCCGTCGAGAAGCTCGATCCGTCGTTCACATTCCGACGCGGCCCGCTCTTCGTGCGTGACGAGGACGATCGTCATCCCGAATTCCCGGTGCAGATCCCGGAGGAGCTTCAAAACGTCGGCACCGGACGTCGAATCCAGATTACCGGTAGGCTCGTCCGCAAGAAGCACGGACGGATCGTAGACTAGCGCTCTCGCGATCGCGACACGCTGACGCTCGCCGCCGGACATCTCGTCGGGCCGATGGCCGCCGCGCGATGAAAGCCCGACCCTCTCAAGCATCCGGCGCGCCCGTTCCGAGGCGTCGCGCGCAACGGTCCCGTCCAGTCGGAGAGGAAGCGCGACGTTCTCGACCCCGCTGAGCGTCGGCATCAGGTTAAAGGTCTGGAAGATCATTCCCATCTTCCGGCGCCTCAGAAGCGTCCTTTCGTCGTCGCTCATCGCCGCCAGATCGCGCGATTCGAAAAAGATACGCCCGTCGGTCGGAACATCGAGACCGCACAAAAGGTTCAGCAGAGTCGATTTCCCAGAACCCGACGGGCCCATTATCGCGACGCGCTCGCCAGCGGCGATCGAGAAATCGAGCCCGTTCAGAGCCGCGACCCCGCGGTGGTCACCGTATTGTTTCGAGAGGCGTTCGACCCTGTAGATCTCGTTCGTTTGGGCAATCATATTCGACGGACTTCGCGCTAGTCGCGCAATGATCGGCTACTATCGATTGGAAGCGGATGATAACTGCGGATAATATATTTTGAAAAGCGATCGATTGCAACGGAGATCAACAATGAGACCAATTCTGATGTTCCTTTTCGCAATTACCGGCGCGGCGCTGACGGCGGCTTGCGGCGGCGGCCCCGGATCGGCGCCGGCCGACCGATCGAACGTGACGGAAAGCGCCGAAACCCGCGGCGAGCGCGTCGTCTCGGAATATGTAAAACGCGATTCGGCGCCGTTCCGGATCGACCGCGCGAGGTTCACCGTCAAGACGGATGGATCGCCGGACGAGGTCTACGAACTCGTGATCTCCCGCAAACAGGCGCCCGACGCGTCGACGACGATGTCCGAGATCGTGAAGTCTCCCGACAATGCCAACGTCGCTTCGCTGGCGATCGAACCGAAGGACGGAAAGGCGACGCTGGTGTCGTATTCGGAATCGCGCGATGAGTTCCGCGAGACCAACACGAAGCGCTCGTTCTTCGGCGGGCTGACCGCTGGCGAACTCCTCGGCGAATGGAACAAGTTCCGTTACAAGCTGACCGGAGAACGGACCGAGAACGGCGTCGGTATCGTCGAGATCGAGGGCAAGGTCAAGCCCGACTTTGCCGCGGACACCGTCGCGGCCAGCCTCAAGGCATCGTTCCGGTCGGACAATTTCGTACCGGTCGAGATGCGCCTTTTCGACAGCACGGGCCGCGAGATCAGGATCTACCGTTTTGCGAACATCAAAAGCGATTCCGACCGTCCGTATGCGTCGAAGATCGAGGCCGAGAACAAAATCCAGAAGACGTTAGTCACGATCGAGATCCTGAAACGTGAATTCCCGGCGAAAATGGATGAATCGGTCTTCTCGAGGGAAAGGCTGAAACGGCCCGGCAAATGAGCGGAGCCGAGATTCCAAGATTCAGGATTCAAGATTCAAGATTCAAGGTCCGATTCCAGGATTTCAGATTCCAGATTCCAGGATTTGAGATTCCAGATTCCAGGATTT
>CAZARD010000097.1:0-16136 GCA_964487505.1 uncultured Blastocatellaceae bacterium
AGAATAAACGCCGCCGGTCCAGTTGAGGGTTTCGGCTTTCCAATCGCGCCCGAGAATGTCCTGATAGATCTTCTGCGTCCGGCGTGCCGTTTGGTTCGGATCGTCGTCGCGGGGGACGACGGGACCTTGGACGGTCGTCACCTGGCCGCCGGCGCAGCCGCAGCCTTCGTAGCTGATGAGCTGGTCTTTGCCGTCGGAACCTGTCGAATCGCTTGGGATGTTTCTGATGACCCGGCCCTTCCAGTCGTACTCGGCGGAGTTCCAGAGCCAGCCGCCGCGGGCGGCGTCTTCGTTCTGGAGCGTCCAGCCTGAATTCACCTCGGACGGTACGCTTTGACGCTTTACTTGTCCGAGAATGTCATATTCGGTTTGAACACCCGACCAGGTGAGCGTCGCGCCGTTCGAATCCCACGTCATCGGGGTTCTCGATCGTCTTACGCGGCCGGCGCCATCGGTCCAGGTTTCGGAAAGGACTTCATCGGCGGCATTGCCGACTCCGTTGTTGTCCGTGTCAACGATGGTTGAATAGACCTTCGAGTGTACGCCCGTGTCGGGATAAGCGAACCGTGAGTAGCTGTATTCCTGAAGTGTTCCCTGAATGTCCTTCCAGACCGAATCCCGTTCGATCCGGCCGAAGTCGTCGAACCTTCGGGTCGCTTTCTTGCCGTAGGCGTTCCCGGCCGGCGCCGGGGACGTTGCCATCACGTTCGCGCCCGTATCGAATCGGTATTGGACTTCAGAGTAATTCCCGGCCGGATCGTAAACGCGTGTCGGATAGGCGTAGGTGTTGCGGTTCGCGGGCGTGTCGTTGAAAGCGTCGGCGTAGCTCAGACGCGATGTCCGGGTCGCGTTCGCGGTCCACGGCGTGATCCGCGCCACGGGCGCTCCGGCGATGTTGTACTTGATGTGGGCAGAAACGGCGGCGGTCTGCCCCGTGACGTCGTATCGCGTCGAAGTCGTCAGATTCCCGCGCCCGACGGTGAACGACGCGCCGTAGTTCGCCGTGTCGTGCATTATGACGTTCGCGATGTTCTGCTCAAGTGACGTATCGCTGAAATCTCCCTCGTCGTAAAAGTAATCGATCTCGGAGACCTTTTCCAATTGGCTGCTCGACTGATTGTAGCCCCACGAAATCGTCTTCGACGGCAATCCGATGATTCTCCGTGAAACGTATGCCGTGTCAAGATTGTAGGCGGTTGTCGACTTCTTGTGCAAGAAATTTGTCAACCCGTCTTTGACGCGGACCTCGCTTACCAGACCGTATTCGGCGACAGTCGTGTTCGGGATCAGACGATAGTCGATCTCGGTGATCTTCCGGTTCGATGTATCGCCGACCTCGGAAGCCGTGACGCGCGGGTTCAGGATGAAGGACGCGTTGGTGTCGTCCTGCGTCCACTGGTTCCAGGTCCAGCGCTTTCGTTCATTGTTTGCCCAGTCCTCGGTGGCGATGGTCAGCCCCTCAGTCCAGCCGGATGAACCGACCCACGTTTTCGAGACCGCGCCGTGCGGATGATTGGACATCGTAACCTCGATCTTCGTCGCGGTGCCCGAATGCGAACCGACGGAGTAAGCGGCGTTCTCGGCGATCGAATTCGTGACGACGGTTTCCTGCTCGACGCCGCTCGGGTTGAAGTTGAAGTTCTCGACCCAGTTGCGCGTTTCGGTAAAGCGCGGGCAGTCCGTTTGCGGGGTTGATGCGTCCGCCGGCAGATTGACGCTCGTGTAATTGAGCGTATGCCCGTCGGCCGCTTTGTTCGTGATCTTCCAGACCTGTCCGTAGCTGTTGTACGTAAACGACGTGCTCGGGCCGGCGCCGTTCGTCTCCGTCGGGAACGTGACCGTGTCGAGCACCTTGAGCGAAAAGCCGTTGCCGGGACCGATCACCGCAAATACGTCGTTCGCGCTGTTCCCGAATAGAGTGCTGATCTCTTTCGTCGTGTAGGAAAACGTCGCGTAGGTTCGGGTAACGTTGCTGCCCGTGCCGTTGTCGGCCTTCCAGGTCTGCGTTACCGAGACCGGCAGCGCCTCATTGTTGTAGTTGACGGTGACGACGCGCCCGAGAGTATCGGTCACGGATTGAAGCAGCCCGTTCGCGTCGTGGTCGATCGAGATGTAGTTGCCGTTGCGGTCGGTGATCTTCTGGCAGCTATAGGCGCCGTTCTTCCATTCGTAATCGGCGCGCGTGCCGTCGGTTCCGGTGACGGTCAGCGTGAAACTATCGGCCGGATCGTTCGGTCCGGCCGAGCCGTTGATCTTCAGCTGCGCGTAGCTGGAATCGGCGGTTTCAAAAACGTTCGAATTCGTCGTCTGCCGGAACTCGGCGCGGCCGCCCGACGGCGTCACCATCAGGTAGGCAAACTTCTGGGTCGCCGAGTCATAGTAGACCGGTTCGATCGTCGGGAATCCGAAACGGAATCCTGGCGTGAGATTCGAGTTGTCGGCGTTGAAAACCACGGTGTTTGTCGCCGCATCCTTTGTCCAGACGAGCGAGTTGTAAGAGATGCCGAAACCGGCGTCGAGACCGGCGCGTCCCGGCAAACCGAAAAGCGAGGTTCCCCACGCGAAGTTCCGCGAATAGAGATCGGTTCCTCCGGTTGCGTTTTTCGGCGAAAGGCGGACCTTGGCAAAATCGTAACCGTAGATGTAACCGCCGATCTGTTTCAGATAAGCCGAAGACACGGCCGTGTCGCCAGCGACGCCCAGCGTTTCATAGGTGTATGAATTGGCGGTTCCGCTGTTGACGATGTACCACGTCCCGGTCGTCGGACGCCAGACCGCGAAATCCGCTTTTGAATCGCCGTCGTAGTCGGCCGGAACCGGCTGGTCGCCGTAGCTGCCCCAATACTGGGTGAAATACGAGTTGTTGGAATCCGAGCTTTTCGCCGCGTACCAGACGCCCGTCGTGCCGCGATAGACCGCGAAATCGGTCTTCGAATCGCCGTCGTAATCGGCCGGAACCGGGATGTCCGACGCCAGGCCCCAATGAAACGCGAAGTAGCCGGCGCTCGATCCCGAAACGTGCCAGTCGCCGCTCGACGGACGGAAGACCGCGACGTCGGTCTTGCCGTCGCCGTCGTAGTCTCCCTGCGCGGTGACGTCGCCGGCAGTTCCGAAAGCGCTCGAAACCGTCTGGCCGTTCAAGCTCTGCCTTATCCACCAAGTGTTCGTCGAGGGCCGGAAGACCGCTATGTCCGATTTCAGGTCGCCGTCGAAGTCCCCGACGACCGGCCGGTCGCCCGCCGCGCCGAACGAAACCGTCTCGGTCTGGCCGTTCGAACTCTTCCTGATCGTCCACGTGCCGGCGCTGAAGACGGCAATGTCGGTTTTGCCGTCGCCGTCGAAGTCTCCGGGCGCGATCGCCGCCGACGGTGATCCGACGGCCGCCGTCGAATAGCCGCCGCCGTTCGAGTTCCTTATCTTCCATTCCGAGTTCGAAGGATGCCGCCGCGCGACGTCGGCCTTGCCGTCGCCGTCGAAGTCGAAATCGACGCTTGCCGCCGGCTGCGGCGCAGGAATGAGAGGCGCCGAACCCGCTCGGGCCGCGGGTATCGGGCGCGAGCCGGGCTGTTCAAGACCGGGCGGGACTGGCGCCGGCCGGATCAGGCCGAGCACCGCTGCGTAGGCCGAGGCAACGGCGTCCGCTGCAGCGACGACACCGATCGTCGCCGGACGCCTGACCGCGAACGGCAGCGGCGCCGTCACGGCGGGGGCCGCTTCGACCGTCGCTCGCCGGCCCGACGCGGACGTCCTGCCGAGGTCGGCGAAGATCATTCCGGATATTGCGACCGATGCTGTCACGATGGTCGCGATCATCCTCGTCAGAAAACTTTTCGAGGTCCTGCGTTGGCTTGTCGGCGTCATCCTTTTGTCCTCCCGCGAAGTTCCGGGCTTCTCGCCCGAAGCTCTTGAGTGCCGAAACGGAATGACATAAGATGCGAACTGTCAGCGTGCACCCTTTTGGGACATCCGTTTCAATCGGTGAACCTGCGGCCCGGTCGATGATTGCCGTCATCGCCCGGGCTTTTTCGCGGTCCGTTTCAGAATCTGCAAAGAACGGTTCCGGGAACACCGGAAACGAAAAAAGCGGCCGAACGCTTTGGTTCGCCGCTTGCGCGATCCGGAGACAGCCATTCTCGGCGGCGACCGCGATCATTGGAGTCTTGATTGTTGTCTCAATTCCGAGCGAGCGTTGCATCGGCCGCCTCCTTGCTGCGGGCCGTCGTGAAAATGTCCTGCGCGGTCATCCGTGAGCCGCGCTCCGTGTCTGGTTGTGGTCGCCGCGGGTTGACCCGAGGCTCATCGGATAGCCGTCCCGGCGTCTCCGGAATATGTCGGAATTTGATTTCATAGTACCCCCCCCCCGCAAATTAATGTCAATACTTTTCGACTGATGTATTGATAAGCGAAACTACTTGATTTGCCGGACCGGTTGCATTTGGGATGTGGGATGTGGGATTTGGGATTCGGGATGTGGGATTCGGGATCTGGGATTTGGGATCTGGGATTCGGGATTCGGTAATTCGACCGGTTTTGGGTTTCGTTGGTCCGCAGGCTTCTTTTTCCGAAATCCCAAGTCCCCGATCCCAAATCCCAAATGATGACCGCCGCCCGGCGATCGCTGCCGCGATCGGGCCCCATACTTCGCCCAGGGTTCTGCACTGCGTTTTGGATTTCGCCAAACTGCGGGAGTTACCCGTTTGCGCGTGACGGAAAGCCGGCAGATCGACCCCGGACCCGGACGCGAAGCGATTCGATTTCCGTCCGTAGCAGTCGAGACCGCCGAAGTGACGCCGTTCGCGGTTTCGTCCCGGAACTCGGTGAAGACGACCGGGATGTAACCCGAGATCGAGGCGTTGGCGCCCAACGTCGCTGAGATGGTTTCTGACGAGTGCCGCGGACTGTAAGCGGCGACTCGTGGATTTCTGGCGGTTTACGCCTTTTCCAGGAATGAGTTAAGGCGATCGATGACAGCGCCGGAATCACTTGCGGCGTCGGTTTCAAGCCGTACCAGATCGTCATTGACCAGCCGGATCGCGATATATTGCGAACCGCGTTCGTCGGCAACGGTTTCGGCCTCGAATCGTTTGACTTGCGAAAGCGAAAACCGCTCGCCGCTGTTGGCGAGAATGCCGCGGCGGCGTACGAGCACGGATCGCCCGCCGAGATCGACCGTCGTCGAAAAAACGGGCGTCAGCAGCATCGAGACGAAAAGCGCGATCATTCCGAAAACGAACGCGACAAGCATCACGAACATCAGGATCTGCAAACCGCGGGAGTACGGGTCCTGTCCGCTTGACCCGATGAACGTGCGTGGGCTTAGCCACGCCGAGTAGAACAGAAAGACCGCGAAACCGCCGAACATCGCGACAAAGACCGCGCCGCAGATCCATTCGCTCAAAGGAATATCGCGAACGATCAGTCGATTCCCGTTTTTAGTTATCCTCAGCATCGCTCTCGTCGCTGATCAGCTCGGTCGGAGTAGGTTGCTTTCCGGCGAACTCGTTCGCTGCGAAGACGAATCTGCGTTCGTATTCCGCAAAATGGCTGGCGACTGCCCCGATCGGCAGCACTTCGCCGTCGATGAGTTCCATTCCGAACCACCAGATCTCGGCGCCTTCGTCGTCGCGGTCTTCGATCAGGCAAAACCGCTCGATATCATCGAATTTGTAAACCAACGTCTCGCGGCCCATGAATCCGAACTTGGTCCAGATTACGACGCGATGAGTTCGATCAATGACGACCCGCGTGATCGGCGCGCCGGAAATGACGCGGATTCCGGCGATGATCCCGATGACGCCAAAGAGCAATGCCATTGCGAGAAGCCACGGAGATTGACGGTCAGAGTCTTTGAACCCGCCGAGGGCGCCGTAAGCGAACAGGCCTCCGATGACGACGAAGAAGAGTCCGAAGATCCAAAGACAGCCCGGGGTTTCCGAGATCGTCAATTTGTCATTTTCGTGACTTATGTTCATTCCATAAACCCAAGTTTCGCGTAAAGCAGCTTTGCCACAAATGGACGCTAACAATTACGAATCTCTCCAAACTTACCGATTCAGTTGAGATTTGTGCGGATTCGATTAACGCAGAATACACCAACGAAGCATTCTTATTCGTCAGGCGCGCAAAAAATACCAACTATGGGATCTTGTGATTTGCTTTTCGTGTTTGTTCGTGTTCACTCGTGGCCGGTCTACCCTCTCAAGAAACGCTCTTCAAAGCACGTTTGAAGAGGCTGAATCGCACTCGAGAGAGTTCTCGAGTGCGCCTCGCGAATTGATAATCTCTCAATCGATCAGATTCGGGCCACACGCCCGTCAATCGTTCAGGAGGCTATCTGAAAGTCGATTTCAGAACTGCTTGAGGCTCTTGCTCCTCGGTCGCGTAGCGATCATCTGACTTTAGCCGTGGGTTTCAACCCACGGAGACCGGGCCGTTCGAACGCGTCGCGTCAGCGACGATTGAATCAGCTGTCGCTGACGCGACGCAGGATCGAATCCCGTCCGACCGTGGGTTGAAACCCACGGCTAAACTCATTGTGCCGCTGACGCGACGAGATCCGGACTCGAAGTTCCTGATCTCGTACATAATCGGCGCGATGATACGACCTATGCAATCGGACTGCAGTTTCATCATTTACGTCGGACTTCTCAGACAGCCTCGAATGGTTCAAAATCGAAAGGGACTGTCGCCGACACCAAATCGAGAAGATCAAAATTGCCGGCGATTGCCCGCGATTCGTTGGTTCGGCTATTTCGGCACCCTGAACGATTGAAACAAAGCCAAACTCCCAAATCCAAGACGGCAGGAGCGGACGATGATCTGGCACAAATTCGGACGACACCTGTTTCTCGGGCGCGGCGTGCGGGCATCAGCCCGATTGGACGGCTATCTCGTGTTATTGGATAAAGCCGGTGCGTTGGCTCGCGCTCTGAGCGAAGACGGGTTCCGAAGGTTTTCTCGACCGTCGGTCCCAAACGGCCAACGTCGGAACGTCAAGAGGTTGTCACGGTGAGGTAGCGCGCTTGACGCTCGAATTCCGACGGCAAGCCGAGAGTGCCTGATCGAGCTCTTCAGCCTGCTGTTTCGCGGCTTCTTTCAGCTCCGCATCCGGCTCCTTGAGCGCGAACTCATCGAACGCGTCGAAGGCGTTGGGGACTTCACATTTGTTGGCGATCGCGAGGAGACGCGATGACTCGTACAGTTCTTTGATTGCTTTCAACTTAAGCACGCGGATCAACCCCTTCTGACCCGGGTCGTCAGGCTCCGGAGTTCCGGACAGGATCTTCAGCGAGCGCATCAGTGCCGCTGTCGCCTCGGCGAAATACGATCTTGCGGCTTTCGCCGGATCACTCTTTGATCTCACGGCTTCGTTGTATTTGGCGACGCCGATCATTCTGAGCGTGATCGCCTTGTTGTTGAGCAAAGGGGCCAGTGTTCCCCAATAATCATCGAGCGCGATGGCGGCATCGTATTTCGTGATCGCCCGTTCGTAGTCACCGGTCCGATAGGCGGCGTTGCCCTCCAAGAAAAGTGCTTCGATCCTGGCGTTGGTCTCGGTGATCTGTTTGTTCCTGGCAATGACCTCCGCACGTCGTTTCTCGTATTCCTCCCATTTCTTACGATATTCCGGGTCGGTTTTCGTTCGCTCCGCGTCCGGCGTGGGGGCGGGCGTCTGGGCGACAATGCCGGCGAAAGCGAAAAACAAACAAGCCCCGGCCGATCCGAGAATTCTCACAGCGATTCTGATGGATGAACTCATTACGGGTTGCGCGGCGGGGCTGTCCGCCGAGTCAATACAAGGCCGATCCTATCCAAAACGTCAGTTGAGGTCAAAATACGAAATGTGTTCCATTCAGGAACCCTTCCCGGCTGTCAAATTGAAGTAAGTTGGCCCAACCGATCCAAATTTGTCCCGGAACTAAACGGCGGCGGCGAGGTCTTCGAAATCCTCGATCGACGGGAGCTCGGAAAGATCCTTGAGGCCGAACTGGATCAGGAAATCCTTCGAGGTTCCGTACATCATCGGACGCCCGACGGTCTCTTTCCTGCCCTTGGCGGTGATGAGCTTCTTGTCGAGCAGCGTCTTGATCGCCGAGGCCGATTGAACGCCGCGGATCTCAAGGATCTCGGGGACGGTAACGGGCTGTTTGTAGGCGATGACGGCGAGCGTTTCGAGCGCAGCGAGCGAGAGTTTCGCGCTCGGTCGGGTCTTCAGATAGCGACGGATCTCTTCGTGATACTGCGGCCGTGTCGAGATCTGCCAACCGCCGGCGATCTCGCGCAGGACGAGCCCGCCGCCGCGCTCGTCGAATTCGGCGCGGAGATGCTCGACGGCCGCCTCGACCGCCTCCTTTTCCTCTTCGAGAACTTCCGCAAGCGTCTTCACGGTCAGCGGTTCGTCAGCGACGAAGATCAGCGCTTCGGCGATCGCGACGAGCTCGGACATCTCTCGGGATTTCTTGATTTCCTCTTCCATAAACTTCTTGCCCTGGGGCGTTGATCTTAGTTGGCAACTCTCAGAACGACATCGCCGAATGTCTTCTTTTGTGTCAGCCTGACGTTCTCGGTGCGTACGATCTCAAGCACGGCGATGAACGCCGTGACAAGTTCCCGGCGCGTCTCAAATCGCTCGAAAAACTCGAGAAGGCTGATCGGGTGGCCATCGGCGAGCAGAGTCTTGAGCGTCTTGATCATTTCCGCGAGGCTGATCTCTTCGCGTTCGATCTCGAGCTTGATCTCATCCTTGCGGCGCGCGACGATCTTTTGAAAGACCGTCAGGAGATCGAAGACGCCGGCGCTGATCTCGGCATTGTTCTCGTCCGATTCGATCTTGCCGCGAGTGAAGACCGCCTGCTCGACCGTTGTCCGTTCGTATAGCATCTGGGCCGCGCTCTTGAACTTTTCATATTCCAACAACCGATCGACCAGTTCGCGGCGCGGATCATCTATCTCTTCCTCACCCTGATCCGAAGGCAGGCGCGGCAGAAGCATCTTCGATTTGATCTCGATCAGCGTCGCCGCCATCACCAGGAAATCGCCGGCTACCGCGATGTCGAGCGACTTCATCAGCCGGATGTATTTCAGATATTCGTCGGTGATCCGCGCGATCGGGATATCGAAAATGTTCGCCTGCTCCTGCTTGATCAGAAAGAGCAGCAGATCGAGCGGACCGGCGAACTCGCCGAGTTTGATCTTCAGCTCGTCACGGGATTCGCGCACGATCCGAGGTTGTTCGGTGAAGAAATCGAAGCTGAGTTGTTCGGCTTGGGTCTGCATTGTTGCGCGAATTAGGATACTTTACATCCGTGAATGCGAACAAGGAGGCTTCCGAACTGAATGAAACGCGACCCCATTTCCCGGACTGCGCGTCAGCCATCCGATCGAGGGTCGCTCCTGTTCGGAACGATTCGTGCCTGTTGGTGTCCATCCCTGGCCGACCCGGGGAGTGATTCGGGCTAAATTTGAATCGTCTCTTGCTTTCTCCGGTCAATCATTGTATTAAGTGGTCTAGTCCAATTTTCGATTATGCAGCTAAACAGGAACGCGCCGATTCCGTTACATCAGCAGATCCAATCGATGATCCGTCACAAGATCGTCTCTAATCAGTTGCGGTCCGACGAATCGATCCCGTCGGAACGCGATCTCGCGGAAGAACTCCGCGTCAGCCGGATGACGGTCCGGCAGGCGCTGAACGCGCTCCGCGAAGAGGGCCTGATCTATCAGAAACGGGGACGCGGAACGTTCGTTTCGCCGCTGAAAATGGACATTCATACACGGAATCTGAAAGGGTTTTCGGATGAGATGGGCAGGCGCGGAATGAATCCGACCTCGCTCGTGATCGCCGCGCGGATCGAGGCGGCGAACGCGGAACTGGCGGCGAAGCTTCACCTCGATTCCGACGCCGATGTCTTTATGCTGAAGCGGCTGCGGCTTGCGGATGGGATACCGATGTCGGTCGAGACGACATATTTGCCGGCGGCCCGGTTTGCCGGGCTCGATCGATACGACTTCGCAAAAGAGTCGCTTTACAAGGTCCTTGAGACCGATTACGACGTCCGCATCTATGCCGCGGCCGAGGATCTGGAGGCGACGGCCGGCGACGCTGAGACGTCCCGGCATCTGGGCGTTGCCGAGAATTCGCCGCTGCTCGTCGTTTCGCGGACGGTCTTTGCCGAAGGCAACCAGCCGATCGAATTCACGAAATCGGTTTACCGGGCCGATCGATATCGGGCCTCGTTCTATTTGGTCAAGAAATGATGTTGAGCTTTGCGGAAGGATCAGTGCGGCGTTCATTGCGGTTTCTGTTGGTCGCCGTCGCAATCGTGTCCGCCTCGGTGGCGTCGTGGGCGCAATCGCCGAATCGGCTGGAAACGATCCGGGACGGCGGTTTTGTCGAACGTTGGTTGATCTCAAGCGCGTTCCCGGCGGAGATCGATGCCGGAATGTGGGAGAATTTCAACCGGTTCAACATCGAAACGCTGCCGCAGAAGGATTGGTTGAAGCCGTTCGGCAAGCCCACGCCCGGCAAGCAAACCGCGGCCGCCTCAAACGCGAATCCGCAATCCCAAACCCCGAATCCCAGATCGGACGCTCCGCTTCCCGAGGTCGGCGCGGCCTCGAACGTGCGAACATTCGCCGACGCGACCGAGATCGTTTGGACCGAGTTCATCGAAAAGGACGAAATGATCGCTTTCAACCTCTTTCACGAGGGCAAGCCGATCGGGACGTCCTACGCCGCGAGCTACATCGAATCGGACGGCGACGCGTTGCGTTTCATCGAGACCGACGGCTTTCTCGGCTCGATCTGGCTCAACGGCGAGCGAATATACGATGGATATTCGCTGACGCTCCGAAAGGTGGTCCCGGCGAGATTCAAGAAAGGGGAGAATCTGCTGATCGTACGATCTTCCGGTGTTTCCGGCGATTACTGGCGCAAAGACGGCGGCTGGAGGGCGGTCGTCCGCATCTGGATCGATCAGGCCTCCGCCGAACGTTCCGCGGCTTACAAATCCGTCGACATTCCCGGAACTGTCTTCTATCTCGAGGGCTTCCACGTCGATCCGGTCTATCTGCAGGACCAAAAAGGATATTCGAAGGTCACGCTTTCGAATATGAACCAGTACGTTTCCTCGCTCCGGGCCGATCCGAATTACGGCGTCTTCCTTTCCGAGATCGATTATCTGAAACCGTATCTCGACACGCATCCCGAGGACCGCGAGTTTCTGCGAAAGGCGGTCGCCGACGGTCGTGTCGGCACCGGCGGCGCGTACAACCAGTTCAACGAGAACACGATCGGCGGCGAGGCGATGATCCGCAACATTCTCTACGGGCAGGAGATGCACCGCGCGATGCTCGGCCGCAAATCGACCTCGCTCGCGCTTTGGGACGTCTTCGGGCACGCGCCGCAGATCTCGCAGATCGCCGCCAAATCGGGCTTCAACGGCATCGCCTGGTCGAAGAAGATAACCGGTTTTCAGCCGTTCTTTTTCGACTATTCGCTCGACGGTTCGCGGCTGCTTCATCGCCGCGTCGATTACGCTTATTCGTTTTCCGGTTTCGGCAGCGGCAAAAATTACACGTTCGACAATTTTCTGCGGATGACCGAACGAAAGTTTGCCGAGACGCGTTCGTTCGGCTCAAGCGTCGATCTTCGCATCAACGCCGCCGATTTTACGCCGCCTTGGACGAATCTCGCCGGCAACGTCGAGCGCCTCGCCAAGAACCGGCCGCAAATAAAGACGACCGGACAGGCGCAGGATCTTTATTTCGACGCGCTCAAAAAAGAGATCGAAGACGGTAAACTTCGCCCGCCCATTTCGTCGCGCGACAAGGTCTTTTTCCACGTCGGCGTCTCAATGGCGCGCTCGGACCTGAAGATCGGCCAGCGACTGGCGGAGAACGCGACGTTGACCGCCGAAAAATTTGGCGCGATCGCGTATCTGAACGGCGCGAAGTATCCCGACCAGGCGCTCGACAAGGCTTGGCGGCAGATCTTTTTCGGTTCGCATCACGACGCGGTCACCGGTACGCCGTCCGATTCGGCTTTTCTCGATCTCGTGCTCGGATATCGCGAAGCGTTCGAACTTTCGAAAGGAGCGCTCGACGATTCACTGAAATTCATCGCATCGAAGATCGATACGGCCGCGTCTCCGACGAAGATCCCGATCGTGGTTTTCAATCCGTCGAGCTGGAGGCGCTCGGACATCGCGCGGGTCACGGTTCGCTTCGATCGGCCTGTTCAGAATTTCGAGATCGTCGATCCGGTCGGGAAACGGCTCGCCTTCGACCTTGATCTCGAGCGATCGCGGATCGACGACATCGGCAAGATCGCCGAGGCCGCGATCATTTTCCGGGCGCCCGATGTGCCGTCTGTCGGCTACAAAACGTTTTTCGTCGATACGGCGAAATCGCGATCGAAGGTTGCGGGCGCGACGACCGCCGGACAGGTGATCGAGAACGAGTTCTACCGCGTCACGGTCGATCCCGCAAAGGGCGGCGCGGTGACTTCGGTTTTCGACAAAAAGGCGAATCGCGAGGTGATCACGACGGCGAACGGAAGGTTCGGAAACGAGATCGCGGCGCTCGAAGAAGAACTCACAAAAAAGAACGTCATTTATCCGGCGTGGGAAATGTGGACGACCGGCAAGAAGCGGTTTTCGTCCGAATCGGCCGCCAAGGTCTCGGTGATCCGCGACGCGCTCGGCGCGCGGCTTCAAATCGACGGCGTTTTGCCGAACATGAGCGGATTCAGGCAGACGATCACGTTGCGGAACGGCGTCAAGCGCATCGATTTCAAGACGGAACTGATCGACTACAAGGGCAAGGACGAGCTTTTCACGGTCACGTTCCCGCTCAATCTTTCGGGCGGAGCGCTCGTCACCGAAGATCGTTTCGGGACGGTCGTCCGCAACGGATCGAAGGGTTTCCTCGATTTCCGAACGAACACCGACAAGCTTGTTTCCGGGGCGCCGGTCTATTCGGTCAACAACTGGGCCGGATACGGCTCGACGTTCACGCTTCGCTTCAGGTCAGGACCCGAAACTTCAACGAACGTCAGTGCCCCGATCGTTGCGAGCGTGCCGTTGAAGCCGGCCGCGCTCGTTCGGCCGCACGGCGACAAGTTTGAGGACGCGACCGAGACGATCGTTTCTCGGCTGATCCTGCGCGGGGTTTCGGTCACGCCCCTTTTCGACGATTTCGAAGCGCAGCGCCGAAAGGATCTCCCGATCGAGGATTCGACGATGCCGAAGAATCTCAACGACGACATCGCGTATCACGGTTTTCGAATCGCGCTTGGCGGCGAGAGCGAGAACGCGTACGTGAAGGAACTCCTCGCACTGGCCGCTGCCGAGACCAAGGCGAACTTCGAACAACGCATCGCGCGCGACGGCTTTGCCTATCTTTTCCTGTACGACAAGCGCGTTCCCGAAGGCTGGCCGCCGATGCCGGTGCTGGTCCTCGCGGGCGACATCAAGGCCGCTGCCGAAAGATTCACGTTGCCGATCGTCAAGGGCGCCTCGACTGATCAGCCGTCGTTCTTCAAGGCCGCGACGGCGAAGTCTGAGTATGAATCGCTCGATACGTTCGCGTTCGATCTCCCGCTCGATGCATTCGCGGTCGAAACGAATCCGGGTAAAGGTTTGCCAAATGTTCCCGACTACGGCGTCGCGCTGATCAACAACGGAACGGCCGGAGTCTCGCTCGAGAATCCGAACACGCTCGCGCTGCATCTGACGCACACGGCGTTGTGGCCAGGCGTCAACCTGCCGTTCGCGTTCGTCCCCGAGAACAAATCGCACGTCTTCGTCTATTCGCTTTATCCGCACGAGAAGGATTGGCGCGACGCGAACACAGTCCGCGCCGGAGAAGAATTGAACAATCCGCTGATCGCGGTTCAGACAAATGTCAAAAAGGGATCGTTGCCGGCCGAGAAAAGCTTCATCGAGACCCGGTCGCCGAACCTCAACATCTCGGCGCTGAAACTCGGCGGCAATCCGCAGGCGACGTTCTTCTCGAATGAAGAGAACGAAATGTCGCGCTATCCGACGAACGAACTTCGGGAACGAAAGGGTATCAGATCGGTGATCGTCCGCGCCTACGAAACGCAGGGTCGGGCTGCGGCGCCGAGAATCGAAACGGGGTTCGATATCAAGCACGGCGATGAGATCGGTCTCGCCGAACAGGCCGAGTTCCGCGGCGGTGGCATCGCCTTCGCCGGCCGCACGTTGGGCCTCAACGGCTTCAGCGCGAACGAGATCCGTACGTTTGAACTTTTCGCCGATCGCGCTTCGACCGAGAATACGCAACTGGGCGCGGTTGCGGAGCCCGTTCAGCCCGTCTATTCGAAATACTGGCTGCATAACATGGGCGCCGCGCCGATCGGTAACGACGCCGTAAAGGTGTCGTTGCGGCCGGTCGAGCAGATGGGCAATCTTTCGAGTTTCTCGTGGGACGACCCTTACAATCAGGGCGGCGTGACGACGAATGCCGTGCGCGTCCAGATCGTCAATAATTACCAAGACAAGCGGATCTCGGGCGAGGTCGTGCTTGAGGTTCCCGAGGACTGGCGCGTCGTTCCGGATCGCTTGAACTACGATATCGAGCCCAACGGATCGTTCGTCAAGGACGTCGTCGTGCTCGCGTTTCCGGTCAAAAAGAACCTCGATTTCGAGCGGGCTTCCGGATTGGTCAAGGCGCGCATCGTCCACGATGGCCAAACGTTTCAGGACATTCTCCAGATCGGGAAACCGTACAAGCTCGAATGGCGGACCGAAAAGACCGCCGACGGCGTTCGGGTGATCGTGAAGAACCCGTTCCGGCAGTCGATCGAGGGCGCGGTCGCGCTGATCACGCCGCCTGAAACCTGGGCGCTCGGCGAGTATTCGACCGAGCCGCTTTTCCCGCGCGAGCAGGGATTCTCGGTTCCGGCGCGCGGCGAGATCGCGATCGAATTCCGGACCGGCGATCTTCCGCCCGGCGCGTGGCAGATCGCGAGGCTCGTCTACAACGGGAACTTGGAGTATGCGAATGTGAGCGGTGAACGGTGAAATCGTCCGGCGTTATGAAAGAAGCACTATTGACCCTTTGGCAAAGATTTCGAGCCATCCGTGAGATTGCAACGCGCATTGCGGCGCTTTGCCGGTCGCTACCGCTCCCGGTTCCGACATCGAACGCGGTTCCGACATCGATCGCGGTTCCGGTTCTGACGATCTTGCTGACCGCATTTTCCGTCTCGGCCGCCGATCGCGCGGTTTGGGTCCGGCCGTTCGTTTCGGCGACGCAGCAGACGCGCAAGGATCCGATCGAGGCCCGGAAATACATCCGAACCGAACTGGAACGAATGAAGCGCGCCGGTTTCAATGTCGTGTTTCTCGAGACGTTCTGGGATGGCTATACGATCTACCCGTCGCGCGTCGTGCCGCAGCGGCCGCTGTCGATCTCCTACGGCGTTGCGCGCAGGGACGAGGCGGGACAGGTCGAAACCTACGACGTTCTTCAGTTTTACATCGATGAAGCCGAGAAACTCGGCATCCGTATCGATGCCTGGATGCACATCTTTCATCAATGGAGCACGAATCTCGGCGATCCGTCGAAGTCGCCGATCTTTTCGAAGTATCCGGAATGGATGGCGCTCGATATCAACGGCTCGCCGCTCGTGAAAAGCGAGGCCGAGGGCGCGAACCGCGAGATCGACAAGGTCTTTATGTCGCCGTCAAACGCCGGCGTGCGCCGGTTGCTGCTATCCGTGATGCGTGAGATGGCGGCGAATTACCCGAAACTCGGCGGTGTCCAGCTCGACTACATCCGTTATCCGCTGCATTATCCCGAGACTCCGTTCGATTATTCGGCCGATGCGCTGGCGCAATTCACGAAAGACACGGGGCTCGACGCGAAGAACCTCAAGACCGACGCCGAAAAGAAGAAGTGGCAGGAATGGAAGACGGCGAAAGTCACCGAGGTCGTGAAGATGCTCAGCGAAGAGGTGCGCAAAAAACAGCCGAAATGGCAGATCTCGGTCGCCGTCTTTCCTGATTTCGACAACACGCTCAAGGTCAAGATGCAGGATTCGCGCGATTGGGCCGCGAAAGGCTATATCGACGCCTTTTATCCGATGTGCTACAGCCCGAATTTCGACA
>CAZARD010000098.1:0-16095 GCA_964487505.1 uncultured Blastocatellaceae bacterium
CATTGTCCATTGAACCGTCCATTGTCCATTGAACCGTCCATTGTCCATTGAACCGCTTGATTTGCCTTTTCGTTGGCGAAAGTACATCATTTCAGTTTGCCTTCCGGGGCGTGGAGACAACAATGCTAGACACTGAAAAGATCAGGAACATCGCGATCATCGCACACGTCGATCACGGAAAGACAACGCTCGTGGACGCAATGCTCAAACAATCGGGCACTTACCGTGACAACGAGACAGTCGTCGACCGGGTGATGGATTCAATGGACCTCGAGCGCGAGCGCGGGATCACGATCATGGCGAAGAACACGGCGGTGCGTTACGGCGAATACAAGATCAACATCGTCGATACGCCGGGACACGCGGATTTCGGTGGCGAGGTCGAGCGGGTCCTCAAAATGGTTGACGGCATCGTTCTCCTCGTCGATGCGGCCGAGGGTTGCCTGCCGCAGACCCGTTTCGTGCTCCGCAAGGCGCTTGAGCTCAATCTTCCGGCGATCGCGTTGGTCAACAAGATCGACCGGCAGGACGCGCGTCCCGAAGAGGTGGTCGATGAGATCTACGACCTCTTTATCGACCTCGGCGCGGACGAGGATCAGATCGAGTTCCCGATCCTCTATTCGATATCGCGCGACGGAATGGCGAAAAAGAACCTCGCCGACGAATCGGTCAATCTCAAGCCGCTGTTCGATCAGATCGTCGAAACCGTGCCGGCGCCGAAAGCGATTCGCGACGATTCGCTCCAGCTTTTGGTCGCAAACATAGATTACAACCCGTTCGTCGGAAGGCTCGCGATCGGCCGCATTTTCTCCGGAGAGATCGCGAAGAACCAGGAAGTGATAGTTTCCAAGCGCGACGGATCGACGCAGAAGACCCGCGTCAAGGAACTGTACGTCTTCGAAGGCCTCGATCGCGTTACGACCGACAGCGCCGGCGTCGGCGAGATCGTCGCACTGGCCGGCTTTGACGACATCAACATCGGCGAGACGATCACGCTCGTCGACAACCCGCGGCCGCTGCCTGTGATCGCGGTGGACGAGCCGACGATCGCGATGATCTTCGGCGTCAACACGTCGCCGTTTTCCGGCACCGAGGGCAAATACGTCACCTCGCGCCAGATAAAAGAGCGGCTCGAAAAGGAACTTCTCGGCAACGTCGCGCTGCGGGTTTCCGAGACCGAGTCGGCCGACAGTTTCAAGGTGTCCGGCCGCGGCGAGCTGCAGCTGTCGATCCTGATCGAAATGATGCGGCGCGAAGGATACGAGCTCCAGGTATCGAAACCCGAGGTCATCACGCGCAAAGGACCGGACGGCGAGACGCAGGAACCGATCGAACTGGTCGTCATCGATGTCCCGGAGGAGTTCATCGGAGTCGTGACCGAGGCGCTTGGCCGCCGCAAGGGCCAGATGACGAAGATGATCAACAACGGATCTGGCCGCGTGCGGCTCGAGTACGACGTGCCGTCACGGGGCCTGATCGGTTTTCGGGGTGAGTTCCTGACCGAAACCAAGGGAACCGGACTTCTCAACACGATGTTCTTGAAGTTCGACAAATGGCAGGGCGATATGAAGGGGCGCGGGACCGGTTCGCTCGTCGCCGACCGTATCGGCGAGGCAACGACCTACGCGCTTTACGCGCTTCAGGAACGCGGAAAGCTTTTCGTCCGGCCACAGACCAAGGTTTACGAGGGAATGATCATCGGCGAGAACGCGCGTTTCGTCGATCTCGACGTCAACGCGGTCAAGGAAAAGAAACTCACCAATATGCGCGCGTCGACGGCCGACGAGGCTTTGCGGCTCGTGCCGGTCAAGGACCTCTCGCTCGAAGAGGCGCTCGAGTTCATCGCCGACGACGAACTGGTCGAGGTCACGCCGAAGTCGATCCGGCTGCGAAAGCGCGTCCTGAAGTCGAACGAACGGCCGAAGAAGAACTGATCGCCGAGCGAGAATCGAACCGCGACGTCAAACGCAATTGTGCCGGAATCTCCGGCGGTCGACCTGCGTTTTTGACTTCGGCGGTTCTTTTTTCGGATAATCTCGGTGACAAAAAACCGATGCTCGAAATACAGGAAAGAAAAAACGGCGATCTGACGGTGCTCGATCTCGAGGGCAATATCATCATGGGCGGCGGGTCGGCCAAACTGCGCGACGAGATTAAACGGCTCGTTGGCGAGGAAAAGACCGACATCCTGCTCAACCTTGAAAAAGTGAAGTATATCGATTCGAGCGGCGCCGGAGAGCTTCTTGCGGCCGTCGGATCGTTGAGCGAGATCGGAGGACATCTCAAGCTCGTCAATCTGACCCCAAAGGTCACGGAAGTGTTGACCTTGAGCAGCATTCTGCCGGTTCTCGAAATCTACGAAGATGAGGCAAGCGCGGTCAGTAATTGATCGTCACCGGCCTCAGGGTCTCCGGATCGGCCTTCGGCAACTTCGTCTTCGTCATCATCCGCCGCCGGGTCGTAAACCTCATATCCCGTCGCGTCATCATAATAATAACTGCGTTTCGGCGGAGTATCGACCGTCTTTTCCTGTATCGCGTCTGGCATAGATCGTGATCATTTTCGGTCATTTGGAAAAACAAGACAAGAATATGAAACATAAACATTATCTCGTTTCGTTCGGATTGGCTGCGATCTCGGTCGCGTCGATGTTTTTTACTTCGGGCCAGTTCGCCCAGGTAACCGTCCCCGCGCCGCGGCAATCGGCGTTGGATTACCAGACCGGCGGAACGCTTTTTATGCAGAAGGCCGCCGAGTATCGCGCGCTCTGCTATCAGGCGTTCAGTTGGGCTGGCCGCACGTTGGAAGACGACTCGAAAGCGATGAAGAAACTGCCAAAGGCTGAGCGCAAGAAGCCGCGGGCGGTGGTCGTCGACATTGACGAGACGATGCTCGACAACTCGCCGTCACAAGCCGCGGGAATCAGAAACGAGGCGCCGTTCAATCAGAAGGATTGGGCCGCGTGGACGAATATGAGGAAAGCGAAGGCAATTCCCGGCGCGATCGAATTCGCCAACCGCGCAAAAGCGATGGGTGTTCGGATATTCTATGTCTCGAACCGGGACGAATCGGAACGGGCTGCGACGGTCGACAATCTCCGATCGGTCGGGTTCTGGGACATCACGGACGAGAACGTGATGCTCCGTCAGAAAGAATCGACAAAGGAACCGCGGCGGCTAAAGATCGCCGAGACGTACCGCATCGTCTTGCTGCTCGGCGACAATCTCAACGATTTCGCCAACTATTTTGAAAAGAAGAGCGTGGCAGACCGTTTTGCGGAGACCGATCGCGTGAAGGAACTTTGGGGCACAAGGTTCATTGTTTTGCCGAACGCGATGTACGGCGAATGGGAAAGCGCGATCTATGAGTATCAGAGGCTGAGCGAACCTGAAAAGGCCGCCCGGAGATGGAACGCGCTCGAGGTCCCCTGATCGGCGCCGGGCGTCGATCGGGTTCGGATTGATAATCAGGACCTGTTAATGGATAATTGTTGCGGATCCGACGGATTTCGAACTATCCCAAAACATTTGCTTTCAGATATTTAACCGACGTATGAGAATTCTGGTCACCGGCGGCGCCGGCTTCATCGGATCGCACCTTTGCGAAAGGCTCCTGGCCGAAGGCAATGAAATAATCTGTCTCGACAACTATTTCACGGGCCGGAAGGAGAACGTTTTTCATCTGATGGACGACCACCGGTTCGAACTGATCCGGCACGACGTCACCGAACCGATCTTCCTCGAGGTCGATCAGATCTATAACCTCGCTTGCCCGGCGTCACCGGTTCATTACCAATACAACCCGGTCAAGACCGTGAAGACGAGCGTAATGGGGGCGATCAATATGCTCGGCCTCGCGAAGCGGGTTCGGGCGCGCATCCTGCAGGCGTCGACATCCGAGGTTTACGGCGATCCGGAGATCCATCCGCAAACAGAGGATTATTGGGGCAACGTCAACCCGATCGGCCTGCGCTCGTGTTACGACGAAGGCAAACGATTGGCCGAGACGCTGTTTATGGACTATCATCGGCAGAACGGCGTCGATACGCGCATCGTCCGTATTTTCAACACCTACGGACCGAGAATGATGGAGAACGACGGCCGCGTCGTCTCGAATTTCATCGTTCAGGCGCTGCGCGGCGAGGATCTGACGATCTACGGCACCGGCGAACAGACGCGTTCGTTCTGCTATGTCGATGATCTCGTTGAAGGCATCATCCGGCTGATGAACACCGAAGGCGACGATTTGCATATGCCGGTGAATATCGGCAATCCGGGCGAATTCACGATGAACGAACTTGCGTCCGAGGTTGCGAAAGCCGTCGGGCGGGACATCAAGGTCACGCATCTGCCGTTGCCGCAGGACGATCCGAAACAGCGGCAGCCGAACATCGAACGCGCAAATTCCCTGCTCGGATGGAGCCCGACGGTTCCGTTGGCTGATGGACTGAACCGGACCGTCGGGTATTTCCGATCGAAACTTGAGGCATAAGGGACTGGACGTTCATTTGAGGTTGCGGCCTACCGTCTACCGTCTACCGTTTACTATTATCAGTTTATGAAGATCTTGATCACCGGCGGGGCCGGATTCATCGGTTCGCATCTCGCGGACAAACTTCACGCCGCCGGACACGACATCACGATTATCGACAATCTATCGACCGGACGATATTCGAACGTCGCGCATCTTGAGGGCCGGGAACGGTTCCGATTGATCATCGACACGGTGCTGAACGTCAAACTGATGGAAGAACTCGTTCGCGAGTCGGACCGGGTTTTCCATATGGCGAGTGCGGTCGGCGTGCGTTTGATCATGGAGCGGCCGGTGCAAACGATCGAGACGATCTTTCGCGGTACGGACGTGATCCTCGGGTTCTGCGCCCGTTACCGAAAGCGCGTGTTGATCCCGTCGACCTCGGAAGTTTACGGCAAATCGACGCAGGTTCCGTTCGCCGAGGACAACGACATCATCAAGGGCTCGACGTCGAAACATCGCTGGGCCTACGCTTGCGCGAAAGAACTCGATGAGTTTCTGGCGCTTGCGCATTGGAAGGAATCGCGGCTCCCGGTCGTCGTCGTCAGGCTCTTCAATACGGTCGGGCCGCGCCAGACCGGCCAGTACGGAATGGTCGTTCCGAATTTCGTGCGCGCCGCGGTCAAGAACGAGCCGCTTACCGTTCACGGCGACGGATCGCAGTCGCGCTGTTTCGGCCACGTCGACGACATTGTCGAAGGATTGGTGAAGTTGCTCGAAACTCCGGAGTGTTTCGGACAGGTGATCAACATTGGAAACGACGAGGAGATCACGATCCGCGGCCTCGCAGAGAAGGCTATCGCGATGACCGGCAGTTCGAGCGAGATCCATTACATTCCTTACGAGGAAGCCTACGGCGAGGGTTTTGAGGATATGCAACGCCGCGTCCCGAGTCTCGAAAAGGCGGCGCGACTGATCGGTTACAAGCCAACCCGAACGCTTGAGAACATCATCAATGATGTGGCGGCCGAATTCCGTAACTAAATCGCCGTCCGTGAAATGAAATGAAGAAGAATCTGATCAAGCTCGCGGCCATCGCGTTGTTCGTCCTGCTCGCCGCCGTTTCGTTCGCCGCGGCCCAGAGCGGCGGCGCGAAGGGAAAGGTTCGGAACACGAAAGGCGAAGCGATCGCCGGAGTCGAGGTTACGGCCCGACTCGACGGCCAGGCCGTCAAGACCGTCAAGACCGATTCGAACGGCAAGTTTGAAATGGCCGGATTGGCGGCGGGAACCTACAATTTCCTCTTCGACAAATCGGGATACACGGCGGGCGTCAGATTCAACGTCGTCGTCAAGAGCTCGGTCGTCGATCTCGGCGACCGGCTGATACTCGGGGTCGATTCCGGAACGCTCGTGATAATCGCCGGCAGCGTTTTCGATCAGGATGGCCGGAGCGTCACCGGGGCGAAGGTCGAGATCGTCAGGATCAGCGGCGGCGAAGAGAAGAAACTGGACACCGGCTACACGAACGTCAGCGGCGAGTTCGCGTTCCGGCAACCAAGTGGAAATGCGACCTATCGCCTCACGGCGTCGGCGCGCGGCGTCAAGGCCTCAAAGGAGATCACGGTTGAAGGCGCCGGGCGATATCGCCTCGCGCTCACGCTGAACATCAAGCGATGACGCTCCGAGGGCGCTCCCTTAGAAAACACCCAAGATCTAATTGACCGATTCCGAGATCTCGTTCATCGTCGGCATCGATTCGTTGTTGACATCCGTCACGATGAGCGGGAGTTCTTCGAGGACCTGAGCATCGGCGAGTGTTTGGATCCAGTAAGTGCCCGCCGATGGAAACACGACATTCACAAAAAAGCTCACATTGTCGGTGAATCCGCCGGGCGCGAGTTGGATCTCGGTCGGTTGCGAGGTGACGACGAGATTCGATTTGTTCGGCGAAAGGATCCGAACCTCGGTCTGGTGGTTGCCGTCGCCGCGCCAATGGTTCACGACGGCGAACTTTATCAGCGAGACCGGCAACTGCTCGACCATAATATTCTGAAAGATCCCCATCAGCGAGATCTTGTTCCCCATTTCAAGCCGCACGTCATCACACAGAAGCGTGTACACAAGTTGAAGATTCGGCGTTGTCATATCGTTCAAAGAAAGTCGGAATCGCGACCCGATTTCAGCATCGGAAACCCGATTCGGCCGGGTCGCCGGACCAAATCACTCGGAGCGTCGTCAACCCGAAACCGCGGTCACGCTTCCGGTCGATTCGCGCAGGGCAAACTGACCGGAAGCATAGCTGCAATCGGCTCGCCGGTCAGCTGACGTCTCCGCGGGGTGCAATCGAGATCTTGTCGGGCCAGGCGGCGAAAGTTCCGATGGATGCCAAAACGCGATGCGATCAACTCCGAATCCCGGATCCGGCGAAACACATTCCAGTCGATTTGCTTGATTCTCACTTTAATAATCTCGAAGGTCAAGAGTATAATCTGGTGTTAGTTTGCGTATTGATAATCGAACCAAAAAGGGTGTTCCCGCGGCTTCGTGAAAAGATACGTCCTTCTTCCGAATGATTTACGTCCTGATATGCCTTTGTTTGAGCCTTGCCGGAGTTGCAGGCTTGCAGTTCTTTTATATGGTGTATCTCGAGCGGCTCAATAACGAGCACAAGAAGCGGGTCGTAACCCTCGAGCGGCGTCTCAGAAATCTGAGCCGGCGGCTCAAGGAAACGGAGGAATCGATGTCCGAACGCTTCGAACTCATCGAAGCGGTTTACGAAGACACTGAGAACGAGGATGAAGTTTGGGCCGACGTTATCGAGGAACGTTAACGCCGACCAGAGCCGGAATGAACAATCGAGGTTATGAAGGTCCTTAACAATCTGAAGATCGAACACAAATGCGAAGATTGCGATATGCGCTCGAACAATTTCTTCTGCAATCTTCGTGACACGAATTTGCGGGTCTTTGAATCGTTGAAGATCACGAACGCGTATCCGAAGGGCTCAACGCTCTTCATGCAGGGCCAGCAGTCGAACGGGGTCTATATTCTCTGCCAGGGGCGTGTCAAGTTATCGACGGGGTCGAAGGACGGCAAGGTCATCATCTTGCACATCGCCGAACCGGGCGAGATCCTCGGCCTCAGTTCCACCATCACCGATTCGGTTCACATCGCCACCGCCGAGGTGCTTGAGCCTTGCCAGGTCAACTTCGTCAAGAACTCCGAATTCCTTCAGTTTCTCCAAAGCAATGCCGAAGCGTGTTTAAGCGCCGTAAGGCAGCTTTCGCTCAGTTATCAAACGGCCTATCTGCAGATCTGCTCGCTCGGACTTTCAAGCTCGGTCGCGGACAAACTGGCGATGCTCTTTCTCGGTTGGTGCAAGGCGGGCTGCCATAATCACGAAAGCGCGCATTTGAAGATCTCTTACACGCACGAAGAGATCGCGCAGATGATCGGCACGTCGCGCGAGACCGTCACCCGGCTTCTAAAGGAATTCAAAGAGCGCGACCTCATCACGCTCAAGGGTTCCGACCTCATCATTCACGATAAGAAGAGGCTTGAGGATTCGATCGGCACAAGGTCCAAATCACGCTGATTTTCTGCGGAAAGTGCGGGAACTGCGCATAGTGCAAAGTGATTAGTGCATAGTGATTAGTTAGAGCAAAGTCCGAGAATCTGGGAATCGATTTGCATGTAGCGCATTTCCCCAACTTTGCACTATGCACTAATCACTATGCACTTTGCACTTTGCGTTCTTCACTGCCCTTCGCACTTTGCGCCTTTCATTTCGCGATCCGCACCGAATGTGACGATGGTCACTTGTTCTTGTGACGAATGTCCTAAAGCCTCGCCGCAATCCGAGGCAGAATGAAGGCGTCCGGCGGAATTGTGCCGGAACGCTGATGAAAGCCAGAACACGAAAGTATTACGGTCATTTTCATTGCCGTCCGTTTTTTGCGGACGAACTGTTCGTAGATCTCTGTCCGCGTTCGAACGATCTCCTCGAACGGATCCGACTGGTACGCCGCTTCGACAAGAATGATACCGTCCTCGCTGCCGGCGATCTTCCGGACTGCGTTTTCATTCATAGTTCCGGCCAGGCGCGTATGACCATCGCGAACGGAATCAACCGCGTCACCGATCTCCGGCTTGTCAAGCGAAACGAGATAATCGGCTTGAACGAGATGATCGCCAACTCGTTTTGCCAGATGAATGTCGAGACGATCACGTCGTGCGTTTTCAATTGTCTGCCCAAGAAAGAGTTCCTGCGGTTCCTGAATGACAATCCGCCGGTCTGTTTTCGCCTGCTGTCGCTCTTCGGCAGCGAGGTTCAAACCAACCATGAACGGTTCGCAGCCAGCCTGTTTTGACATCAAATGAATTGTGACGCACGTCACATTACATACGTGACAACACTCACCGACCGCTTATTAGGCAAACTTCTAAAATTCTTCTGGCAGCAAATTCTATTTGAACACAGAAGTTAAATTTCAGTATCACGGCGCCGCTGATCGAGGGCGCCAGGGAGGCCATCTTATGACTTCAACAAAGAAAGTCAAAATCGCTTTGCTTGGAGCATTCATTCTTTTGACCTTGGTTTGGGCATTCTCCGGAACATTTTCAAAAGCAATGCTTTCGAACACGGCGGAAGCGATAAGCGTCTTGCCCAATTCCGGTGCCGACGACTTTGTCGGAAGTGAAACCTGCAAGGGATGTCACGAAGACCAGTTCAAGAAGGTCGCAATGACCAAGCATGGAAAGCTTTCCGAAGATCCGAAGTGGAAAGACAAGGTTCAGGGTTGCGAATCGTGCCACGGCGGCGGTAAAGCGCACGTCGAGGGCGGCGGCGACAAGACGAAGATCGTTACTTTCACAGGCAAGAACTCGAAAGCGATCTCTGAATCCTGCCTCGAATGCCACGCGGGCAAGGAAGCTCAAAACAATTTCCGCCGCGGCGAACACTGGCGGAACGACGTCGGTTGTACGGATTGCCATTCGGCTCACGGCGGGGAAATGAAGAAGAGCGAACCGGGTTCGATAACGTTCGTCGGCGGCGCGTCGACGGTCAATCCGTCGCTCGCGATGCTGAAGGACAGCGAGCCCCAGCTTTGTATCGGTTGCCACAGCGAAACCAAGTCTCAGTTCACGAAACCGTTCCATCACAAGGTTCTCGAAGGAACGATGAAATGCAGCGATTGTCACAATCCGCACGGTGGATTCGAACAGAAGCAGGTCAAATTGGCGGTCGGCAACGACGCGGCATGCGTCAAATGCCATAACGACAAGCAAGGCCCGTTCGTCTTCGAACATGCGCCGCTCAAGACGGAAGGCTGTTCGGCTTGCCATATCCCGCACGGCTCTTCGAATCCGAAGCTTCTGAAACGCAGCACCATACGGCAGCTCTGTATGGAATGCCACAGCCAATTGTCGGCCGCGGAAGGCGGAGCAGCGCAGACGCCGCACGATCTTCGAACCGCCCGGTACAACAACTGCACTGTTTGTCATACGAAGATTCACGGCTCGAATTCGCACGTGTTCTTCTTCAGATAACGATGAATAGGAGGATGATATGTTTCAAAAACAGAATGAAAAATTCACAGACAGCATGAACTGCCGATCCCTATTCATCGCGCTGATCGTAATCTTGGCGGTCGCATCGATCGGGATGGGACAGTCACCGACGCCGACTCCAGAGAATTCGACGTTCAGTGGTTACGATATCAATTCGAGGATAGAAATCGGTGTCCGCGGTCTGGAGACCAAAGGCAACAGCAACAAATTCCGGAGCGACCTGAATTACCGCAATGGTATCCGACTGTTTGATTCGAGCTTTTCGATGACAAACAAAGAGGGCAGAAAGCGGTTTATCGATCAGCTTTCGTTCAATTCCTCGGGTTGGGGGTCGGATAGATCGGGCTATGCGCGGCTGAGCATGGAAGGATATGGAATGTACAAGTTCACCGGAAACTTCCGTCGGATCTCGTACTTCAATAATCTGAACAACACCGCGTTGAACCAGCATAATTTCAATACGAACCGCGATATGGGCGACGTCGACCTGTCTGTCACCCCGTTCGGCGACAAGCTCCGCTTTACGTTTGGCGGTTCGTACAACATCGACAAAGGCCCGGGAATGACGAACGCCCGCGCTTACCGGGATGATTTCGCGGTTCTTGCCAACATCAAGAACAATTCGAATGACTTTCGTTTCGGGGTCGACGGCACGCTTTTTGGATTCAACCTCGGCATGACGTACGGCTACCGGAAATTCAACGAACGGACGACGCATTATCTTGACGGGCCAAGCAACGGCAACAACACCGCCGACACGACGACCTATTCGTCGTTCTCGCGCGTTTTCCCGAATGCCGGCAAGGCCTCGTTCACGGCGTTCAATATCCAACGGACTTTTGCCAAAAGAGTCGATTTCACCGGAAGGTTCATCTATTCCGACACGGACGCCACATCGAGCCTCGTCGAATTGATCTCCGGCCGCGACGGTTTCAACAACCGGTTGGTCGATCTCGACAGGTTTGAGATCAACGGCGACTCGCGGCGAATCCAGATCAGGGGCGACATCGGCTTTACGTTCCTGATCACAAAGGATTTCACGATCTCGGAGACCTTCTCGATCGATCGGTTCGGAATCGACGCCGGCGAGAATCTCTACAACCTGCAGACGAGAAGAAGTCTGACGGGAACGTTGCTTGGCGATTTCATAACGCGGTCGGCGGCGTATCGGGCGACCGACTTCCGCCGCATGACGAATCTGATCGAGGGCGATTACCAGATCCGCAATTGGGTCGGCCTGCACCTCGGATACCGATTTACCGACCGTCGTGTCGAAGTCAACGGCTGGGATCTGACGATCCAGAGCGCCAATGTTGCAAGCACGATCACGAATCCGTTCTTTGCGTGTTCGCCGCAGCGTTCGGGTCAGAACCCGTACGTTCCCTGCGAAGACGAGGAAAACAAGACCCATACCGTTATCGCCGGAATGAAGATCAAGCCGACGAAATGGTGGGCATTGTTCTGGGATATGGAACACGGATCCGCAGACAACGTGTTTACCCGGGTCGAGAACTACAAGTTCACGAACTTCCGAATCCGCAGCCGCTGGACATTCGACAAATTCGTATTCAGCGCCTCGGCGATTTCGAAGGACAACACGAACCCGACCCGTTCAGATATCCTGGGCGTCGATTTCGGGGCAAGTTCGAAGACGAGGATCTTCTCGGGCGCGTTCGATTGGAGTCCGAACCCGAAATTCTCGTTGAGCAGCGGCTATACCTACACCCACCAGACCAGCGCGGCAGCGGTCGTGATCTTTGCGCCGTCGCCGACCCGGTTGCAGGGCGTCAGCCAATGGTTTGTCCGAGACAGTGATTTCTATCTGGACATCAACTACAAACCGAACAAATGGGTAAGTTTCTTTGGCAGCTACCGCCACAGCAACGATCGCGGACAGGGCAGTCGGCCGCTGACCGATCCGTATCCGATTTTGATCGGCAACTCGACCACGACCCTGCTGAGACCGCAGGATATGGTCAATTCTTATCCGATGTCGTTCCAGTCGCCTGAATTCAGGGTGGCGCTCCGACTGACGAAGAACATCGATTGGAACTTCGGCTATCAGTACTACAACTACGAAGAGAAATTCCAATTGCTTCAGGACTATCGCGCGCATTTGCCGTATACGTCATTACGGATCTATTTCGGCAACAACGACCGCTAGTTTTTCGATCAACCACGGACGAGGCCCTCATCACAAGTGAGGGCCTCTTTTTTTGTCCTCCACCGGGGGATCAGACAGTCGCCGTTCGATCGGGCTGATGTCGCACGGCGCGAAGACCTAACGGATCACGTCATACCCTTTCAAACCCGGTAATCGTCAACAACAACTTCCCGCGACGCAAGAGAACCGCCAAAAAGAGAACGGATTGCTTGTGATAATTATCACAGATGCGCCGTCGTTTTGATGTTATGGTTTCAAAGGACGTTAATTATTGATTCGTTGATTTGAATTCCCGTTTCATCTTGATCGTCCGCAAGGTTGAACGTACGACCCTGTCCGGGTCCGGAGGCCCGACCTTCCGAGATTCGACCGTCGACCAATTGCCCGGACTCGATACCGACGCGGACACGGGATGATGGGAATCGGGATCAATGGAGTTTTTCAGCACTTATTCCCCAATCAGAGGAAAATACTATGGATGCAAACGCACAAAGCACGACCAAGAAGTGGTCTTATCTTTTCGAGGAATTCGAGAATCCGAACACACAGAACGGCAAGAACGTTCTCGGCGGCAAGGGCGCCGCGCTCGCGAACATGACGAAGCTCGGCTTGCCGATACCTCCGGGATTCATTATCACGACGGAATGCTGCAACGCATATCACGCCAACGAGAAGATCTTTCCCGAAGGCCTTTGGAATCAGGTTAAGGCCAATATGAGCGCGCTCGAAGCCAAGCTCGGTCGGGGATTCGGCAATGCTTCGGATCCGCTCTTGATCTCGGTGCGATCGGGCTCGCCTGTTTCGATGCCCGGAATGATGGACACGATTCTGAATCTCGGCCTCAATGATGATACGGTTGTCGGTCTCGCGCGCCATACGAACGACGAACGTTTCGCTTGGGATGCTTACCGGCGCTTCGTTTCCCTGTTCAGCCAGATCGTGCTCGGCATCGAGCACGAAAAGTTCGAGCGCGTTCTGGACCGTTACAAAGCCGGCGTCCGGTCGGACTCGGAGCTGACCGTTGAGGAACTGAAGGAAATTCTGACGACATACAAGAAGATCGTCTATGCCGAGTATTACAAGGAGTTTCCCGACGATGTCGAAGAACAGCTGAAGATGGCGATCGCCGCCGTTTTCGACTCCTGGATGGGAAAACGCGCGGTCGACTATCGGCGCGTGCACCGGATTCCGGGCGATCTCGGGACCGCCGTCAATGTTCAGTCGATGGTCTTCGGAAATCTCGGCGACACCAGCGGTACCGGCGTGTGCTTCACCCGCAACCCATCGACCGGCGAGCGCGCGCTCTACGGCGAGTATCTTCTCAACGCCCAGGGAGAAGACGTCGTGGCGGGCATCCGCACGCCCAATCCGATCTCGGTCCTGCAGTCCGCAATGCCGGACATCTATCAGAAACTTCTCGATATCTGCGGGCAGCTCGAAATGCATTACCACGAAATGCAGGACATCGAGTTCACGATCGAACGCGGCAAGCTCTTCATTCTGCAGACGAGGACCGGAAAGCGAACCGGCGCGTCCGCTGTCAAGATCGCCGTCGCGATGGTCCGCGAGGGTTTGATCGATCAGACGACGGGGCTCCAGCGCGTCTCAGCCGAACAGCTCGATCAGCTCCTTCACCCGATGATCGATCCCGATGATCAAACCGAGGTTCTTGCGACGGGCCTGCCGGCCAGTCCGGGCGCGGCCCAGGGAATCGTCATCTTCTCGCCCGACGAGGCCGAGGAACTGGCGAAGGAAGGCGAAAAGGTCATCCTCGTGCGTCGCGAGACAAGTCCCGACGACTTCCACGGCATGGTCCTGGCGCAGGCGATCCTGACCCAGCACGGCGGCATGACGTCGCACGCGGCGGTCGTGGCGCGCGGTATGGGCAAACCCTGCGTCGCGGGCGCGAGCGATCTGAACATCAACTACAGCCACAACGAGTTCAGCGTCGGCGATATCACCGTCACGAAAGGCGAATGGATCACCGTGGACGGCACGCACGGCGACATTTACCGGGGCAAGATCAACACAATCCAGCCGCACCTGGACGAGGATTTTGATCTGTTGATGACCTGGGCCGACGACGTCCGCCGTCTCAAGGTGCGGGCCAACGCCGATACCGGCCACGATTCGACGGTCGCGCGCGGCTACGGCGCCCAAGGGATTGGCCTGTGCCGCACCGAACATATGTTCTTCGGCGAGAGCCGGCTCGAAGTGATGCGCGAGATGATCCTCGCGACCGGCGCGGGCAACCGCGAAAAGGCGCTCGACAAACTGCTTCCCTTCCAGAAGCAGGACTTCGTCGAGATCTTTAAGTCGATGGCCGGCCTGCCGGTGACGATCCGACTTCTCGATCCGCCTTTGCACGAATTCCTGCCGAACAAGCACGAACTGCTGGCGGAACTTACCGAACTCAAGTTCCAGGCCCGCCAGTCCGGGCCGAAGCAGATGGATTTCCTGATCGACGAGATCGCTGAGAAGCGCAAGCTGTTGCGGCGCGTCGAACAGCTTTCGGAAGCCAACCCGATGCTCGGGCTGCGCGGATGCCGTCTCGGGATCGTAGTTCCCGAAGTGACCAGGATGCAGGTTCGCGCGATCGTCGAGGCGGCGTGCGAAGTTGCGGGCGAGGGCATCGAGGTCCATCCGGAGATCATGATCCCGCTGGTTTCCTCTCCGGAGGAGTTCAAGAATCAGGCGGAGATCGTCCGCGAGGTCGCCCGAAAGGTAATGGACGAACACGGAATGGAGATCAGTTTCCTTGTCGGAACGATGATCGAACTCCCGCGGGCGGCCCTGGTCGCCGACCAGATCGCGGCCGAGGCGGACTTTTTCTCGTTCGGTACAAACGACCTGACCCAGACGACGCTCGGCCTGAGCCGCGACGACTCCGCTCGCTTCCTGCCGTTCTACGTCGACAAAAAGATCTATCCGGACGATCCGTTCCAGACACTGGACACCGTCGGTGTCGGCGAACTCATCAAGATCGCGATCGCGCGCGGGCGAAGCGTCAACCCGAAACTAAAGGTCGGGATCTGCGGCGAGCACGGCGGGGATCCGCGATCGATCGAGTTCTTCAATGCGATCGGGCTCGACTATGTCAGCTGTTCGCCGTTCCGTGTGCCCATCGCGAGGCTTTCGGCGGCACACTCGGCGCTCAAACAGCAGTAGAACCCGGTTGGGACCGAATGAACGGAACCGGAACTGATCAGTTCCGGTTCCGTTCTTTTTTCACCGAACTACCGCGCTTGGTTGGCCGCCCGGAAGAAGTCAAGTCTACCAGTCGCGGAGCGACGGCAGAGCCGTGCGGCGTGAGCCCACGGACAAGAACACGAAACACGACCCGGAGTCGCGCGAGCGACGGCAGGGCGATTTTGGATCAATGCTGTCCTCAACGTTCGTCGACTGCGTCTTGAAGCCTTGATCTCATCACCCGACAAGTGCCGAAATCGGCGTTTTCGAAACGAACCTCGCGATTTCTCGCGGTACGTCCGGTCGATTCGGCAAACCCCTTCAGCGTGCGGAGCGCGCGTCGTTTCGATAGCGCCAGGCGACGGCGCGGCCGAGCCTGGTGCAAGATTTACGATTCGATCAACGAGCGTGCGGAGCGCGCGTCTTCTGCCCAAACGGACCGGAGACGCGTGCGCCGCGCGCTCCACGCGGTGCGATCGATGTTTCCGTCCTTCCGCGTGCTTTGCGCCGCTTCCGATTGGCGCGTCCGGGCGTAGCCCGGATCGAATCGTTCGATCGTTCAACGGCTGGGCAGGAGCCCAGCCCTGAACGCTCGCCGATAGGTCGGCGGTCGCGGTTCTGACGCATTCGGCTCGCTGATCTTGGCTTGCCGGTCGCTACCGCTCCCGGTTCTGACCGGCGCTCCGGTTCTGACCG
>CAZARD010000099.1:0-16061 GCA_964487505.1 uncultured Blastocatellaceae bacterium
GCTCCTTCCGCCACTAGTCAATCGCACCGAGTACGGCGCACTCCCAAATTACGCGATAAGATGACTTAACGGTTTTTCGCCACCGATTGCAGGAATTCTCACATATTATTCTGTGTTTTGATCGCGAATTTCGTGAAATCCGTGGCAGAATTTTTCAAATGCGTAACTCGGTTGATCCCAAATTAAGCGATAGGATGATTTAACCGCTTTTCGCCACCGATTGCGCGAATTCTCACGTATTATTCGGTGTTTTGTTCGTGGAATTCGTGAAATCGGTGGCAGAATTTTTCAAATGCGTAACTCGGTTGATCCCAAATTAAGCGATAGGATGATTTAACCGCTTTTCGCCACCGATTGCACGAATTCTCACGTATTATTCGGTGTTTTTGTTCGTGGGTTTCGTGAAATCGGTGGCAGAATTTTTCAAATGCGTAACTCGGTTGATTCCGAAACGAGGAGAAATGAAAATGGAACAAGAAGATGAAAAGACCGTCTCGGCGTCGGGCCATGACATCACAAGGCTGAGCGCGGATGAGATCGCGCGGCTTGCGGCCGATCTCGATCCCGAGGCCTACCGAGTCCTGATCGACCACGGCACCGAGCCGGCGTTCTGCGGAAACCTTACCGATAACAAGGAAAACGGGGTCTACAAATGCAGGCTTTGCGGACTGCCGCTTTTCCGTTCAAGCGACAAGTTCAATTCCGGAACGGGCTGGGCTTCGTTCTACGCACCGTTCGACAAGGATCATCTGACTTATTACCGCGACACGAAATTCGGAATGGTGCGGACCGAGATCCGCTGCGCCCGCTGCGACGGCCATCAGGGCCACGTTTTCCCCGACGGCCCGCCTCCGACCGGATACCGGTACTGCCTCAACTCGGCTTCGCTCATTTTTGAAAAGGAAGCCTGACGAACGGAAAAGGAGACGCCGATTCAAAATCAATGCCGTTCTAGAAGTTTGATGGCTGCATCTTGAAGCCCTGACCTCAGCGCCTGCCAATTTCCGAGGGGCGGCGTTTTCGAAACGAACCTCCCGATTTCCCGCGGCGCGTCCGATCGATACGACAAGACCCCGTCAGCGTTCGGAGCACGCGTCGTGTCGGCAGCACCGGGCGAAAGCGCAACCGAGCCTGGTGCGGGCTTTCGTTTACGATCGAAGAGCGGTGCAACGCGCGTCTCCCGCCCAATCGGACCGGAGACGCGTGATGCACAAGCTCCGGCCAGAACCGGGTCCGAAACGTTCCGCTCCGCTCCACGAAGTGTTATCGATGCGTCGCGCGCGCCGCGCGCTCAGAGAGCCGTAATCCGATCGTCGGGCTGTAAGCCGCTGTCTCGTTCGCATTGCGTAACGATCTCCAGCGTTCAGGACGGGATTGATCCGATTTCCTTCCGATCACGGCCTCGTACGGTCTTTGAACTGCTCGAAAAGTTCCGTATGCCGGCTTGTCAGAGGAATCAGGCGGCCGTTGATGAACAGGTACCTGACGTTGGTCCGGGCCTCGAGCAGGTCGCCGTCGGTGACGACGAGGTTTGCGACCTTGCCCGTTTCGATCGAACCGAAGCGGTCGGCGATCCCGAGGATCTGCGCCGGATAGAGTGTCACCGACCGGACGGCCTCGTCTTTCGCCAATCCATAGGCGCCGGCGATCCCAGCCTGATACGGCAGCTCACGGACGTTGCCTCCGTCTTCGCCGGTCGAGATCGCGAACTGGATCCCGGCCGCGGCCATCTTCGACGGCGCTTCCCAAAGATAGTCGTAGGCGTCGTCGTCACGGACCGGAAGGCTGTAGATGTTGGTGAATACGACCGCGATCTTGTTCTTCTTGAGACCTTCAGCGGCTTTCCACGCTTCCTGCCCGCCCATGATGATGCCCTTCGTCTTTGTTTCCTCGACGAACTTGATGACCGCCCGGATGTCCCGGTCGCGTTCGGCCGTGAATATGATCGGCTTTTCGCCGCGAACGTAAGGGATCATCGCCTCCATCTTGAGATCTGTCGGGGCCGACGGCAATGTCGCGTCCTTCGAAACCGCCTCGCGCGAACGCGCGTAACTCTCGGCGTCGCGGAAGAGTTTCTTTAGGTCCTCGAGCCGCTGGTCGCGGCGGCGTACGGCTTCCGCGAAATCGATTTGCGCCTGGCCGAATCCGCCGAATGTTGTGACGCGCGGAAAATTGATGACGAGCCCGAATGTCGGAACGACCGCCATATCGTCCTGTGTCGCGCCCCAAAGATTGATGACCGCCGCCTGTCCTGCGACGAGGCCGCCGGAAGGCATCGAGAGTACCGTCGTCACGCCGTTGACTCGGGTGACGTTGATGTGCGAACTGTGCGGATTGATCCCGATGATCGCCTTCGCGTTCGAGTTGATGTCGCCGACCTCGGCGACGTCGACCGTCGCTTGGCCGCCGAGCGGAACTTCCGCGAGCCCCATATTCGTGCCCGCGTCGATCATTCCCGGATAGACCGTAAGACCTTTGCCGTCAATGCGTTCCGCGCCCGACGGGATGTTCGACCCGGAGCCGACGGCGGCGATCTTTCCGTTCTGGATTACGACCGTTCCGTTTTCGATCACCGAACCCGAGACGGTCACGATCCGCGCCCCCGTGATCGCGAACGTTCCGGCCTTGCCGAGCACGTTCTGCTGCGAACCGTCCGATTGCCCGATTCCCTGAACCGCGGTCAGCGCAAAAGCCGCAACCACCGAAAAAATCCGAAATCCCAAATCCCATCTCCGAAATCTCATTTATTGTCCTCCCCGTCGGCGCAAGCGTCGTCGTGATCGGCCTGGCGGCGTTCCGACGGAATGCGCGGTTGCGTCGTAGCTGCACCCAAAGGCTTGTTGACGTCGAGTTTTTCGAGTTCCTGGCGCTCCTTTTCCAGAGTGGCGCGGTTCGCGATGTCCTTCGAGCGGTCGAAATACACCGCGCCCTCGATGAACGTCATCTCCGGCCGCGAATAAACGCTGAACGGATGCGCGTTCCAGATAACGAGATCGGCGTCCTTACCGACCTCGATCGAGCCGGTCCGCTTGTCGATCCCGAGTTGCTTCGCCGGGTTCAGCGTGATCATCTTGAGCGCTTCCTCCTCAGGCACGCCGCCGTATTTCATCACTTTCGCGGCGTCGATGTTCAGCCGGCGCATACGCTCGTCGGAATCCGAATTGATCGAAACGACGACTCCGGCCTTCCAGAGGATGTACGCGTTGTACGGGATCGTGTCGTACGCCTCCCATTTGTACGACCAATAATCGGTGAAGATCGACACTCCGGTTCCGCGCTTCGCGATTTCCGGCGCGATCTTGTAGGCTTCGAGTCCGTGCTGCAGCGTCGCGACGCGAAATCCGAACTCGTCGGCGATCTTGAGCAGGTTGAGATGCTCGTCCGAACGGTAGCCGTGCGCGTGCACGAGCCGTTTGCCTTCGAGGATCTCGACGATCGGTTCGAGTTCGAGATCCTTGCGCGGCTGCGTGCGGGTCTTCCCGGCGCGGAAATCTTCCCAGGCCTTCTTGTAGTCGCGGGCCCGGACGAACGCGTCGCGGATGACCTCCATCACGCCCATGCGCGTCCGCGGGTATCGCGGCGACTGGCCGGGGAGCAGCTGGACGTGCGTACGTTTCGGATTCTCGCCGAGCGCGAACTTGATCCCGAGCGGCGCGTCCGTGACCGGAAAGTCTTCGACCGGATGGCCCCATTTGAACTTCACGACGATGTTTTGACCGCCGATCGCATTCGCCGAACCGTGCAGCAGATTGGCCGTCGTGACCCCGCCCGCCAGCGCGCGGTAGATCGCGATGTCGGTCGGGTTCAGCACGTCGCGGACGTTCGTCATTGACGTCACCGAGAACGCGCCTTCATTGATCGCGTCGAGCATCGAATGCGAATGCGCGTCGATGATCCCCGGCGACACGAATTTGCCCGTCGCGTCGATGACCTGCGCGTTCGCGCCGGCCTTCAGGTTCTTGCCGATCTTCGCGATCTTCCCGTTCTGGATAAGAATGTCCGAACCTTCGAGCGTTCCTTTGGCGGCCGTCAGGATCGTCGCGTTGCGAATCAGGACCTCGGAGGAGGCCTGCGCCGGAAGCGGCCGCGGCGCGACCAGCCCGATCGAAAGAAGTAGTAAGAATACGATTGCTTTTCTCATATGAGATCAATCCTCGGGATCATCACGGAACCTTCGTTCCGGAAAAAGGTATCGCGCCCTGCGGCGAGTTGATCGTGCCGCTGATCTGGTCGCCGTTGATCTTGCCGGAGACCGTGATGTCGAACGACGCTCCGCCGAATGCGACCGTCGACGAAAAACTCATCCCGTCGGCGGAGATCTTGCCGTCACGGACCGGCGACGTTCCCGTCGCGTCGGTCTGCATCGTGCCGGTGAAGTTCGGGCCCTGCTGGCTCAGCGTCAGCGTGCCGCCGATCGCCTGGTCCGGGATCGCGATCGTTATCTTCCACGTTCCTCCAACGAACGTGAAGGTCGGCGGGTTATTCGAGACCGCCGTCTGACCGACCGGCGGGCGCGGCCGTTCCTTCTGCTCGAACAACCGCCCGTCGACGAACACGTGGGTCACGACGCGGTCCTTCGAGAGAATGTCGCCGCGCGTCACGGTCAGGTTCGCGATCTTTCCGGCCTCGACGCTGCCGAGGCGGTCATCGACACCGAGAATCTCGGCCGCCGATAGCGTCATCGCCCGGACCGCCGCGTCCCTCGGCAAACCGTTCTCTGTCGCCTTCAGCGCATTGGCGAAGAAGTCGGCCGGCGACGCGCCGCCCGACTGAAACGCGAAACGAACCCCTTTCTGAAGCAGCGCGCCCGGACCTTTCGGCGCGTCGGCGCGCAGACGGAGCGTCTCGAGATTCTCGGGGTCGGCATCGGGCGAGGCCGCCGTCGTGCGTTTCGGGAAGTTGAGCGACAACAGCACCGGGACGTTCTGCGCCTTAAGCCGGTCCGCCGCCCTCCAGGCCTCGATACCGCCGCCGATGATCGCCTTCAATCCAAGTTCCTTTGCCAGCCCCAACGCGCGGATGATCTCGATCTCTGAATTCGCGTTGAACACGATCGGCATCGTGCCGTTGACGACCGGAAAGAGCGCCTCGAGCGAGCGGTCGTTCTCAGGCCGACGCATTCCCCGCGGGTTGGCTGCGTAAGACCGCTGAAGTTCCTGAAGGCGCTTTGCGTCAAGAAGCATCTGGCGGAACGACGAAAAGGTCCCCATCAGCGACGAAGGGTACACCGTACCGAGGGTCCGAAACGTGAAATGCTGCGCGAAACCGTCCTTGACGACCATTCCCGAAACCGTGTCGCCCGCAAGATTGATGACCGCCGAGCGACCGTTGAAAACGCCGTCGCGGCCGACGGTCAGCGCGGTCGTGAAACCGGCATTCCGAACGCTTTCGAACTGCGCGTCGCCGCCGCGGAGCTCGTCAACAACGTCCTTTTCGGGCTGCATTCCGTTCGGATAATTCGAATTTGTCGTCGGCGCGGTCTGTTGCGCGGCCTGCGGGCCTCCGCCCTGTCCCGGTCCGCGTTGCTGCGGTGCCGCGGCGGCGGCAACCCCGAGATTCGAGAGGGCGTCGAAGATCCCCGGATAGACCGTCAGACCGGACGCATCGATGACGCGCGCGTCGCCCGGGACCTTCGCCGAGGCACCGACCGCCTCGATTATCCCGTCACGGATGACGATCGTCCCCTTCTCGATCGGCGCTCCGGAAACGGTAACGATCCGCGCGTTGGTCAGCGCGATCGTTTCCCCTCGCGCCTGCGCGAGGGAGATGATCGAAGAGATAAACGACAGCGCCACGAGGGCGACGACGTAAGTTCTTTTTCTCATAATGTTTATCGGATGGCGAAAGGCGCCTTGACCGGAATCCGATCGCCGCGGAGCCTTTCAATAGAACTTCTAACCGATTGGTTTTGCTTTTACGGAAAGATAATTTAATTTGTTTCAGACCGCAATCCGTTTTTTTTCGATACATTTTTCAAATGCTGAAGGAATCTCCGATTCACGAAACGAGCTCGCTCATACTCTTCGACGGGGTCTGCAATTTCTGCAACAGCTCGGTCAATTTCATCATCGCCCGCGACCGAAACGATCGATTCCGGTTCGCGCCGCTGCAGTCCGAGTTCGGCAGGTCCGTGATCGAAAGATATGGCCTTTCGGCGATAGACTCGATCATTCTCATCGAGGACGGACAGGCGCATACGCATTCAACGGCCGCGCTCCGCATCGCCCGCCGCCTCGGATTTCCCTGGAGCCTCGCCTATGCGGCGATCGTCATCCCCCGACTTCTCCGCGACTTCTTTTACCGCGCTTTTGCCGCGAACCGTTACCGTCTTTTCGGCAAGAAGGACGAATGCATGCTCCCGACACCGGAGATCCGGGCAAAGTTTCTCGGCTGAGCCACGTTCGGCCGCGAGCGGGTTCGAAGATACGCCCCGGTCCAACGACCGCGGACCGCATGAATCCCGTCTTCCGGGATGTCCGAAAATTTTCCCTATCGACCGAACTGGGTTAAAATCACAGAAATCCATCGACCGCGCCGCCGAGCGGTTTTGCGCGAACGCCCATTCGATTTGTTATGAACGAAACGACCTTTGTCGCCCTCGAATATGACCGGCTCTGCGAACTTGCTTCGCGCTATTCGCAGACCGCGATGGGGCGCGCGCGTTTCGAGGAGTTGATGCCGCACATTTCGCAGCCTGACCTTGCGCGCGACCTCGAACTTCTCGGCGAGGTGATCGGGATAAATGAGGAAAAGCAGGTCTCCTGGTCCTTCAGCGGGCTCGACGATCCGTCCGAATCGATCGCCCTGCTCCGGATCCGCGATTCGGTGCTCGATCCGTTGCGGATGCTCGCGGTGACGCGGGTC
This sequence comes from uncultured Blastocatellaceae bacterium, assembly GCA_964487505.1. GTDB lineage: Bacteria > Acidobacteriota > Blastocatellia > Pyrinomonadales > Pyrinomonadaceae > JAFDVJ01. Next base: position 6,865 of record CAZARD010000099.1, read on the forward strand.
TGCAATCAGGCGCTTTTCGCGCGCTCCGCGGTCTCGCCCGAACGTGAGTTCGCGCCGCGGCTTTGGGAGATTGTCGAGGCGATCCCGTCGTCGCTTCTGCAGACCGTCGCGGCGATCAACAAACGCCTTCTGCCGTCGGGAGAGATCGACGATTCGGCATCGCCGGAACTCGCCCGGATCCGGCGCGAGCTCAACCAGCAGCGCGGCCGGCTTCAGAAATCGCTCGAATCCGCGATCCGTTCGCTCGGGGACGCGATCCAGGATTCGATCGTGACGCAGCGCAACGACCGTTACGTAATCCCGATCAAGGCCGATTTTCGCGGCAAGGTTTCGGGCGTCGCCCACGGCTATTCGTCGTCGGGCGCGACCGTTTTCGTCGAGCCGCTCGAGGCGATCGAGGCCAACAACGAACTCCAGAATCTGAAAGGCAAGGAGGAGCGCGAGGTCGCGCGGATAATCCACGTTCTGACGGACGAACTGCGGGATCAACTCCCCGGGATCGAAGCTGCGGCACGCGCCGTCGCGGAACTCGACTTCGTCAAGGCAAAGGTCGAGTTCGGACGTGCGTTCAATGCGGTCGTGCCGGCGATCTCGAACGACGGCGTCCTGGACCTCGCGGACGCGCGCCACCCGTTGCTCGAGGAGAACCTTCGCAAAAGCGCCGACCCCGAGATTCAAGATCCACGATTCAAGATTCAAGGGACGTCGACATCCGCGATCGAAAGTCCAAAATCCAAAATCCAAAATCCAAAATCGCCAGTCGTTCCCGTCTCGTTCCGTCTCGACAAAACGAAAAGCGTGATGATCATTTCCGGCGCCAACGCCGGGGGCAAGACCGTCGTCCTGAAGACCGCCGGATTGCTGAGCCTGATGGCGCTTTCGGGACTGCCGGTCCCGGCGCGCGCGGCGACGGTTCCGTTCTATCGTTCGGTACTTGCGGATATCGGCGATCATCAGTCGCTTTCGGCGAACCTCTCGACCTTCTCGTCGCACATCTCGAACATCGCCGAAATGCTCCGCGCCTGCCGCGCTCCGGCTCTCGTGCTGCTCGATGAGATCGGCACCGGCACCGATCCCGACGAAGGCTCGGCGCTCGGCGTCGCCGTCGTCGACCGGTTTCGCCGGAGCGTCGGCGCGCAGGTCATCGCCTCGACGCATTACCGAGGCCTGAAGATGTACGCGGCGAACGACGAGGATGTGGTCAACGCGTCGGTCGAGTTCGACGAGAAGACCCTCCAGCCGACGTACCGGCTCCTGGTCGGGCTTGCCGGGGCATCGAGCGGGATCGAGATCGCGCGCCGGTTCGGGATCAGCGACGAGGTGATCGCGGCGGCGCGCGCAAACCTCGATGAATCGGCGCGCGACGCCGAGGGATATCTGCGGCGTCTTTCGAACGAGACCCGTCTCGCCGAGGACCTGCGCGTCGCGCTCGAGGAAGAGCGCGAAGCGACGGCGACGAAGTATGCGCGGCTCGACATAGATTTCCGGCAAAAGGAAAAGGCGCGGCGCAAGGAATTCGAGGCCGAGCTTGCCCGGACGATCGCCGATTTCGAACGGCAATCGAAGGCGTTCATCGAATCGCTCGAGGACAAGGCCCTCAAGAACAGGCTCGAGAAGGAGCGAACCGCCCGAAAGGCCGAACTTAACCGGGCGGTTTTGGCGAAGATCGGGACGGGGGCGCCGTCAGTTGCCGGCCGTCAGGCGACCTCGGCCGGCACTCCGACCGATGAATCGGAGCCGGCTGGAAGAGATCCTCTGCCCGTCGCGGTCGGCGCGACGGTAAGGACGGGATTCGGGATCGGCAAGGTCGAAAAGATCAGCGGCGGGATCGCGGAAGTGCTGGTCGGTTCGATGCGTCTACGCGAACCGGTCTCGAAACTGGCCGCCGTTGAAGCTCCGGCCCCTACGCAGTCGCTCGGCGAGAAGCTGCAAGCGCAGGCAAGGCATTCGAACGTCAGGCTCGACGCCGGGGACGTTGCAGCCGAACTCAACTTGATCGGCAAGACCACGGCCGACGCCGAATACGAGGTCGACCGTTTTCTCGACGAATCGTATCTCGCGTCCCTGCCGCGCGTGAGGATAATCCACGGCTTCGGGACCGGCGCGCTCAAGAACTTCGTCCATCATTTCCTGAAGGGACATCCGCACGTCGCGAAATTCGGTTTCGCGCCCCAGGACCAAGGCGGCAACGGCGCGACGATCGTGGAGTTGAGACAATGAAATTAGAACGAAACCGGCCCGTGCGGAGAACCGTAATTATCGTGCCGTTTCGCCGCCAGACCGAAAATGACCTGGAACATTCAAATAATCCGAAATTACGCGATAAGATGACCTAACCGCTTTTCGACACGGATTGCACGAATTCTCACGTATTTTTCCGCGTATTGTTCGCGAAATTCGTGAAATCCGTGGCAGAATTCTTCAAATGCGTAATCGGGGATAATTCGTTTCCAGTTACACGGCACCCAACGAGTTGATGCGCTACGACCAGATATTCATCGATGACCTTCGCAACCGAGCCGATCTGGTGCGCGTCATCGAACCGTACGCGCCGCTCAAGAAAAAGGGCGCGAACTGGATGGCCTGCTGCCCGTTTCACCAGGAGAAGACGCCGTCTTTCTCGGTCAATCCGGCGAAGGGTTTCTACAAGTGTTTCGGGTGCGGCAAGGGAGGCAACGCGTATACGTTCCTGATGGAAATGGAAGGCCTGAGCTTTCCGGAGGCGATCGAGAGGCTCGCCGAGATCTCCGGCGTTCCGCTCCCCGAACCGATCGACGACCGCAATTTCGAGGAGAACAAGAAGCGCCGCCAGGAAAAGAAGGCGCTGGCCGAACAGGTCATCGATCTCAACCGCATCGCGCTCGACTTCTGGCGCAACGAACTCGGCTCGAAGCAGGCCGCCGAAGCGCGCGAATATCTCGAACGCCGCGGACTCGATTCTGAGACCGTCGGCACGTTCCAGATCGGCTTCGCGCCCGACCGCTGGGACGCCCTTCTGACCCTCCTCCGAGCGACCGGCGCCGACGACCGCCTGATCGAGCAATCGGGTCTTGTCAGCAAAAGCGAAGAAAAGGACCGCGTTTATGACCGCTTCCGGGGGCGCCTGATATTTCCTGTCTTCAGCGTCGACGGCAACCCCGTCGCTTTCGGCGCGCGCACCCTCGGCACCGGTGAGCCGAAGTATCTCAACTCGCCGGAAACTCCGGCCTACGTCAAGGGCGACCATCTTTACGGGCTCAATCAGACGAAGGACGAGATCAGGCGTAAGAAATACGCGATCCTCGTCGAGGGTTACCTCGATTTTCTCGCGTTGTATCAGGCCGGCGTGACGAATGCGGCAGCGAGCCTCGGAACGGCGTTCACCGAGCATCAGGCGCGGCTCCTCGGAAAATTTGCGCGGAAAGTAGTTGTCAACTATGATGGTGACAAGGCAGGTGTAAAAGCGGCAAGACGCGCCATTGAGATCCTGTTGGCCGAAGATTTCGAGATCAAAGTTCTCGTTTTACCTGACGGCTCGGACCCTGACGACTTCATTCGGACCAACGGATACGCGGCATACAAAGAGCAACACGAGAGACGCGCAACCACCTATCTCCAATTCGTTCTGGAAAATGCGGCCGCGGGACGCAACCTCGGGACGCCGAAGCAAAAGGCCGAAGCGATCGAGGATGTGATGCCCGTGATTTCGGCTATCCGCAATTCGATCCAAAAGCGCGAGTCGTTCGATCAGTCGATGAACTTCTTCCGCGTCGATGACGGATTGCGGCGCGACCTATGGAAGACCGTCAAACTCGGCGGGCAGTTCGCGCCCGAAACGCTTCGGCGACAGGTCTCGCGCATCGCGGCGGCAAAGTCTACGATCGCCGAAGAGCGTCTTCTCGAACTTCTGATCTTTGATGACGAACTGCGCGCGCTGATCCTGCCGCAGCTCGAAGAAACGGACTACGAAATGCTGGCGACCGCGGAGATCTTCCGTGCGCTGCTTGAATTGCAAAACCGCGGTGAGGCGGTTAAACTTGAAAGTTTGCTTGCGTTGGTCGAGTCCGACGATATCAGGGACGACGTTCTTCCGATGCTTTTCGTGAACGAACCGCCGCGCGAACCGGGCGACGCCATTGACGAGGTCCTGCGCGAGGCCGAAAATTGTGTCTTTTCACTGCGTTCGATGGCGATCTCGAACAAGATCCTCGAGATCAGTCGCGAGTTGGTCGCGGCCGAACAATCGGGAGATCCGGCGCGGCTCGCGCAACTGGTCGACGAGCAGATAGGTCTGGCGCGGATGAAACAGGACTTTATGATGCGGATCAGCGCCGGCTGAAACAAAACGGCGCCCGACCGCGTTACAAGAATTGCGACAACGGTTCGCCGCTGGCGCTGATCGAAAGTGATTTTGATATGACTGATTACGATGAAAAGGAAGATCTCGTCGATCGTCTGATGGCGATGGGCCGCGGGAAAAAATTCCTCAGTTTTGACGATCTGAACCGCGAGATGCCCGACAAGATGATGTCGCCGGAAGACATCGAGGACGTTCTCGAACGGCTTGAAGGCGCCAACATTTCTGTCACGGATTCCGACTCGGCGTTGCTCGAACAGGCGGCGAACCTCGCGCTCGACGACGAGAACGAACTCGACGAGGACGAGCTTGACCTCGATCTTTCCGCTGGAACGCTCGACAAGTCGAATGATCCGGTGAGGCTCTACCTGCGCGAAATGGGCATCGTCCCGCTACTCACGCGCGAGGGCGAGGTCGCGATCGCGCAACGCATCGAGCGCGGTCAGATCAAGACCCAGAAGGCGATCTCGCGCTCGCCGATCGCGGTCGAACGGCTGATCAAACTCGGCGAAGAGCTTGAGAGAGGAAAAGCGAGCATCCGCGAGGTTGTCAATTTTTCGGAACAGGCGGAGCTCACGGGCGAAGAGGACAAGGTCGACGAATATCTCCGCTGGACATTGGAAGGCATTTCGAACATCGGCGCCAATTACCAACGGGCGCTCGGCTGTCTTGCCGATCTGCGTGCCGAGCAGCATAAGGCCAAGGGCAAGACGACGCGCAAGGTGCTCAGCCTTAAACGGCAAACGGCGCGCGCGCGGCTTGAGATCTCGCAGGAGATCAAGAACCTGAACCTGACCGAATATGCGAAGCAGGTTCTGATCGGCGCGATCCGCAAGGTCGCCGACGATATCCGGAAATTCGAGAAGGACATTCGAAAGGCCGAGGAAAAGCTCGAGGACAAGCATCCGGGCGAAACAAAGAAGGAACTCACGGCGAAGATCCACGACGCGAAAATGGGCCTGCATTCGGTCGAAGAGCAGTTCCATCTGCCGGTCGTCGAGATCAAGCGCTCGCTGCAGGCGATCCTCATCGGCGAGCAGCAGACGAACCAGGCGAAGCGCGAACTGGTCGAGGCGAACCTCCGCCTCGTCGTTTCGATCGCCAAGAAATACACGAACCGCGGACTCCAGTTCCTCGACCTGATCCAGGAAGGAAACATCGGCCTGATGAAGGCGGTCGACAAGTTCGAATGGCGGCGCGGATACAAGTTCTCGACCTACGCGACGTGGTGGATACGGCAGGCGATCACGCGCGCGATCGCCGACCAGGCGCGAACGATCCGTATCCCTGTCCATATGATCGAGACGATCAACAAGCTGATTCGGACCTCGCGCCAGCTCGTCCAGGAACTCGGCCGCGAACCGACGAGCGAGGAAAAGGTCATCAAGATGCGATTCGGCCTCGGAAATACAGGTTCCGAGCACACGCTCGAAGAGGTCGGCCAACATTTCGCGGTGACGCGCGAACGCATCCGGCAGATCGAAGCGAAGGCGTTGCGCAAATTGCGGCACCCGTCGCGCTCGCGCCGCCTGAAAGCGTTCCTCGAAGGAAAGCAGTAGGCTCGACTCTCGATTCTCGTTCCACGAATTCGTACTTGAGGCAAATTCCGCGTCCGGTTATAGATCGGACGCGGATTTCTTGTTTGGCGTTATCGTTCGCGCTCCGAAGTTTCCCGGTTACCCGGAAATCGCGGGTTGGACCTGATTTGCCGTGATCGGGCGCCCACGAACACGAATCAAGCAAGAAGGATTGATCGTTTCCGCGCGGCGCGAAGAAAGACGGGCAATCGATTTCCCAGGTGAGATCAAGGCCGCGGAAAACGACGTCCGACAACGCGCGGCTTGAAAAGAAATGAGCCTTGGATTGACCGGAATCGCCCGATCACGCCCAATACAAAAAAGCGCCGGTCACAAAAACCGGCGCTTGTTTCGAATCTTGACCGTTAGGGTCAATAGTTGTCACGGCCATCGCGGTCGTTTCGCCAGGATCGTTCCGGCGATTGTCGTATCGGTTGTATCCCTCGTCATAGCCGCGAATGAATGCGTCCCGAAAGATGCGCTTGTATTCACCTTGGTTACGCGAATTGTGATCCCGTACCTGTTCGGGACGGCACTCCCGCGCCGTCGATCCCAACGGCACTCAACCCGATCGGGAAGGCGCTTCCGAGCGGTCGATCCCAACGGCACTCAAGACTTTCGGGAAGGCGCTTCCGAGCCGTCGATCCCATCGCCCGACCGGCCGCTCTGTTGGCATTGTTCCGGCGCCCGTCGCGTGCATCTTCCATTCCCTGGCTCATTCCGGCGCGGTACGCCTTTTGGATGATATACCTGCTCCGGTTGTAGCGGTCGCCGTCGTAGCGTCCGTTGTTGTTGTCGTACCGGCTGTCGTATCGGTCGACTTCGTAGAAGCGCACCGGAACGGTTCGCTCGGGCTGGTCAAACGAATATCGACCTCGAGGAACCGTTTCGGCGTCAACCGCACGATCGAGATGTATTCAAAGATGGACGCCCTCGCGAAACTGGCGGGATACGTCGGCGTCAGGTTCCGGGGCCGGTCCGACGAGGAGGCCGTTGAACCGGGATTAAGCGATAGGATGACTTAACGGCGTTTCGCCACCGATTGCACGAATTCTCACGTATTATTCTGTGTTTTGTTCGTGGAAATTCGTGAAATCCTTGGCAGAGTTCTCCAAATGCGTAATCCGGGTTGAAATGCTCCGCACGCAGATCTCGACACTCGCTCAGGCGGAAGGCCGGGACTATCTTGAGATGCTGCGAATCGTCCGCGACGAATTTGGCGGAACGATCAAGCCGATGCTATTGGAACGGCTTCTGGCCGAAGCAACGAAGTGAACAAGAATCGGTGCCACGGCCTCGGCTTCGATGTCGAGGGCTACGCCGTTGGTCATAACGATCTTTTGTTTCCCTTTTCCTTCGGATTCTGTTGCAAGCAATGCAAGCGTTGCTCCAAGTATCTTGTTTTGTTATGGTTAGCCTGATTGCATCGAATCGTTTCGCCGTCGTTTTCCGAATCTCTTGCAATCACGTTAACTGCTGCATCAGAACCGTTTGCGTCGTTGATTGCATTGATTGCATCAGAATCCGGAGGGACAGCTAGCCTGTACTCCTCAAAAAGTGAAGCGAGCCTCCGCCGGTTGAATTTCAAAGCCCGCTTGTTGCGGATGGCGGAGCCGCGCCTGCCGACCACGGCGACTTTGAGATCAATATTCGACAGGATCTTGCCGATATACTTTGGGTTGTGCCTTTCCTTCTCGGAAAGCTTCGCGTTCAGGCCCTCGGTGATCGCCGAGACAGACAGCCGCTCGTCGGGCTTGCCTTCCTGGACTTTAGTGACCAACGAGCGCCCACTACAGCGCATTATTCCAAAAACACCAGCGACCGCCGTTTCGCTCAAGACAAATCGACCCGGAGTCCTTTTATTCAATGAGTTTTGCCTTTAATGACAATCGAAACACCCCGAAAAAAGGGCCGGAATTCAATGCGTATACGCCGGAATGTTCGGGAAGTTTGGGTAATGGCCGTGAACGCCGGCAACAGCGCCGGACTTGGGAACCGTCAACAGCACCGGATCGAGAAATCGGCAGCTGGTTCCATCTTGGTTCTCGTCGCAGACACCTTTGCCCGATCGCTAATTCAGTGAAGCACTCCGAGGCTTAGGAACCTGCGTGTCAGAGTATTCGGCGACAAGCTTTCCGGCAGAATGGCCAAAGATCGTGGTCTCGGATGCGCCCTGAGAGTTCCACGTGATCTTCTTGACACGCTTTCCTTCGCCGTCATAAGTGGTATGAAAAGGAATCGCATATTCAGGGGATGCGGCGAACGGGTCAAGGAATTGCGCAACCAATCGCGTAATTGGCATCGCCAAGCCAACCCCAGGAAATGGTCACCGTCCGATCACCTTTGCGAAACCGAATCCACTTCGAATTTAGACCTTCGCCGTCCTTTTCGAATTCCCAGCCGTCGCCTTCAAGTCTCGTCCGAAAGAACCCGACGGCGTCATCCTGCTTGAGATCAGAGACGAAACCGTTCACGATCAGCGGATATGTGTTTCCGATTCGCTTCTGAACTTGCCGGAATTCAGGAGGCTTCGGAATGGAATCGCATATCTGATCCAGTTCAGTCAGTCGGGGCGAGGCGGCGATTGCGCGCTCCGCATCGCTTGTAAGCTGCTCAGAGGTGGCGCAACCGAATAGGGAGAGGCATAAAAGAGCAAGCACCGCTGCAAAGCCAAGCCGGCGCGAATTGCGACAATGATTCGATCCGGCGCGTAGGACTGCCCCGTCGGCAGTATCGTCAATTGCCGGAAATCCGTTCATCAACAACCACCTCCCTTCAACAATCGTAAAATATCACATACTTGTCCCGCACCTGAGATGCCTGCACCGAATTTTGACGGAGTGCCAAATTCGATTGCTCTCGGTGCGGCGCGTATCGATCCGGTTTCTGGTAGAGATTGGCTGAAACCGAAACCTACTGGCGTTACAATGTTAAGGTTTGCTCCTGCGATCGCTTCGCTGCGACGGTCGCTGTCCATTCCACGTTCCGTAAACCATCCCGCGCTTGCCCCAAGTCCAGCTTTGAATCCCAATTTCGCCTTTCCGCTTGTGAGAAAGTCAAACTTACTGGCCTGCGAAACGAAATCCCTGAACTCACTCGGACTGAAAAGCGATTTTCCGTAACCGAAGAAAAGACGGTAGTCCTGACTAAACGTCAATTCAACCTTACCCAAAACTGGAAGGGAGGCCTCGCCCTTGACATAGTCGGGTGCAACGGTGCGGAGCAGTTGCTCGCCGGCGCGCCCCATTTCCGCCGCCTCGCGCTGCATCCTGCCGATCATTTCA
>CAZARD010000100.1:0-16057 GCA_964487505.1 uncultured Blastocatellaceae bacterium
ATTTGGGATTTGGGATTGCCGCGGCGGCTCGGGCGCCAGTCAAATGCCGCGAAAGCGAAAAACCATTGCGCGGCGGCGGGAGTTGTAGTAAAAACGTAGCGTAGCCCCGACCAAATAGTTCAAGGAGAAACGCTATGTTCCATATCATCGGACAGCTCATTACGGGACTGATCGTCGGCGCGATCGCGCAGCTTCTGCTGATCGGCAACGATCCCGGAGGCTGGTCTTTGCGCGGCCTCTTGATCACGATGGGGATCGGCGTCGCCGGATCGCTGATCGGCACGTTCGCCGGCCGCGTCATCTGGAAAGACCAGAACTACCGCGCCGGCTGGATCGTTTCGATCGCCGGCGCCGTGCTGCTTCTGGTCATTTTCAGGGTGTTTCTGAAGTTCTGATCCCGAAATCGAGAGCGACCGGATCTCGCCATCAAGCGGAGCGTGAGCTCTATCTGACGAAAGCCGCCGGAACCGCGAGGTCGGTCGGGAGGCCGAAGCCCTGGATCAACGTTCCCGCGTTCGAGCGCTGAACGAACCAGGTCGCCGACGATTGCCTGAAGACTGCAGCGTCGGATCGGCCGTCGCCGTCGTAATCGCCGGGCGCAGGGACGTCGCCGGGGGCGCCGAACGGGAAAGAGTAGAAAGTGTAGTCCTCCGAGCGCAGAACGAACCATTCGCCGGTGGACGGGCGGAAGATCGCGACGTCCGTCTTGCCGTCGCCGGTGTAGTCTCCCTGGACCGTCTTGTCCGTCGCCGTCCCGAAAGTCACCGCGATCGTCCCCGCCGACGAGCGGTTCAGCCACCATTGCCCGAGGCTTGGCCTATAGATCGCGATATCGGTCTTGGCGTCGCCGTCATAGTCGGCCGCCACCGGAAGATCGCCCGTGGCACCGAACGACTGGATCGTCGTGCCGGCGTCGGACGAGCGCTGGACGAACCACGTCGAACTTGAAGGCCGGAAGACGGCCGCGTCGGCCTTCCCGTCGCCGTCGTAGTCGCCCGGGACGGGAACGTCGCCGGCTGCGCCGAACGGGAACGAATAGAACGAGAAGTCCTCGCTCCGGAGTACGAACCAACTGCCCGCGGACGGCCGGTAGATCGCGACGTCCGTCTTGCCGTCGCCGGTGAAATCGGCCGGCGTCAGGATGTCGGACGAATTGCCGAACGTATGGACGATCAGACCGTCGGCGCTGCGCCCGAGCCACCATTGCCCGTTCGACGGCCGGAAGATCGAAAGATCCGTCTTGCCGTCCCCGTCGAAATCGAAAGGCGTTCCGGCGCGCGGCGCGAGGATCATTCCGCCGCGCGCGGGGATCGTGACGTTGACCGTGCCGCCGGCGACGGCGTAGTTTCCGGATCCGAGTTGGTCCGCGAGGATCGTTCCATCGGCGAAAAGGGAAGCGACCGGGAGCGAAGCGGTGTTCGCCGCCGCGCCGTTGTTCATCGCGACGACGAGTTTCTCGGATCCTTCCGTGCGCGCATACGCGAAAGTGTTGTCATCGGTCGAGGATGCGGTCGTATCGCCGGTCAGGACGGTCGAGAATTCTCCCGTTCGAAGTGCCTTGAAACGCTTGCGGACGGCGCCGAGTTTCGAATAGTAACCGATCAGCGAATTGTCGGCCGGTCCGTATATGTTCTGATCGCCGGCCTCGTCCGCCCAAGGGTACGGCGCGCGGTTGTACGGATCGTCCTCGGGAAGCCCTCCCGGGCTGTTCCCGACAGACGGCGAATTGATCCCCGCCTCGTCGCCGTAATAGACCATCGGCGCTCCGATGTAAGTGAACTGGACCAACGCTGCGAGCTTGAGCCGCTCTTTGGCCTGTACGAGCCCGGTGTCGCCGAGCACCGTGAAAGAGTAAAGCGCGCGGTTCGTGTCGTGGGAATCGAGCAGGTTGAGCATCGCCCTCTGCGCCGGGACGGGATAATCTTCGCGGATCGAACGTAGCGAAAAATCGAACTGCGAAGGCGTCAGCCCGAGTATCCTGTTCGATCCGCTGTTATCGTTGTCGGCCCAATCGAGGCCGCGCGCGAAGCCGATGACGTTCTTGCGGAATCGATAATTCATCACCGAATCAAGCTGGTCGCCGGCCAGATACTGGCTCGCATCCTGGAAGATCTCGCCGATCAAAGGGCCGTCCGCCTTGAACGATTTTGCGAACCCGCGGTACTCGTTCCACCACTGGTGCGAAATGTCCGGCGCGACGTCGAACCTCCAGCCCGCGGCGCCGCGGTCGTACCAGTATTGGGTGACGTTCGTCGTCGGAGTGCGGTAGAAGAAGTCCTTGACCGCGGCGTTCTCGTTCAGCGCCGGAAGCCCGCCGAATCCGAACCAGCCCTCGTAGTCGCTGAACGTGCAGGGCGCGTTGCTGTTGTAGAAGTTGAACCAAGAGCGATACGGCGAAGCCAGGCTTTCGCAGGCGCCGACGACCGGCGAACGCCGGAAATAGTCGAAGTACTCGCTGTCCTGCGACATATGGTTCCAGACGCCGTCGAGAATGATCCGCATACCGCGCTGGTTTGCGGCGGCCACAAGCGATAGGAAAGCGGCGTCGCCGCCGAGTTCGGGCGCGATCGCGAGGTAATCGTCGGTGTCGTAGCGATGATTCGATCGCGCCTTGAAGATCGGATTCAGGTAGATCGCGTCGAACCCGAGCCCCTTGATGTAGTCGAGCTTGTTCTCGATGCCCTTGAGATCGCCGCCGTAGAACTGCGATCCGTAGGCGCTGTTGTTGCCGGTCGCGCGCGGGTCGACCATCCGTGTGTTCCAGGTCGTCTGGATGATGTTTGAGGCGATGGGCGCTCCGTAGAGTGACGGGCAACCGGTAGTGTTGCCGGCGCGGCACCAGTCGTTGGTGACGTCGCCGTTGCGGAAGCGGTCGGGGAAAATGTGATAGACCGAGGCATTCTGGATCCAGGACGGTGTCGAGAAACTCGGATCGTAAACGGTCAACTGATACGACGGGAATGGTTCGACGTCGAACGGGCTTCCGACGCCGCCCTGACCGAGGTTGTCGTGATCGTCAAGGTATTGGTCGCTGTAAAAATCCTCGTCGGTTCCGTCGACAACCCGGAATTTGTAGTAAACAATCTTCCGCGTCGCCGGCGTTTGATAGTTCAGGCTCCAATAATCGTAGGTCGCGTCGAACGAGGTTATGGAAAGCGCCGTGTCGATCGGGCCGGCGGTCGTGTTGGTCGGCGGATCGTAGACGTAGGTCCTCAAGAACACGGCGGTAAGGTCGTTTCGAAAGGCGCGGAACCGGAGATTGACCGGCGTCCCCGTCGTGACCGCGCCGAACGGGGCGCGGTAGAAATCGGCAAACGAATTATGCTCGAGCCCGTTCCATTCGACGTTGTTGTCCTGCGACGCCGCCCGCGCCGCCGAGAAAGTGACCGCGACTGCGATCACGATTGCTGCCAGTCGAATTGTTTTCATCCCGGATTCCCCTAAACAAACTTTGTTTGGAAACCATACTAAGATGCGGGGGGCGGAAAAGTCAAAATAGCCGTCGGGGAGATTTCGGATTTCGGATTTTCGATTTTGGACTCTCGATCTGAATCGGAAATCCAAAAATGGCACGTCACGCGTGAACGCGTATCTTTTACGGATTGACGCAATCCAAAATCGAAAATCCAAAATCCGAATCACGGCCTGACGCCGTAGTTCGGGACCGGAAGATCGGTCGCGGCGCCGAAGCCCTGGATCAGCAGTCCGGCGGTCGAGCGCTGGACGTACCAGGTCGCGCCCGACGGGCGGAACACGGCGGCGTCGAACTTTCCGTCGCCGTCATAATCGCCGGGCGACGGAAGATCGCCGCTCGCGCCGAACGGGAACGAGAAGAACGACGAATCCTCGCTGCGCAGAATGAACCATTCGCCGGTCGAAGGCCGCCAGATCGCGACGTCCGCCTTGCCGTCGCCTGTGTAGTCGCCCTGCACGTTCTTATCGGTAGATGTCCCGAAAGTGTGGACGATCAGCCCCGCGGTCGAGCGGTTCAGCCACCATTGCCCGAGGCTCGGCCGGTAGATCGCGATGTCCGCCTTGCCGTCGCCGTCGTAATCGGCCGGGACGGGGAAATCGGTCGACGAACCGAACCCGGCGATCGTTGTCCCGCCGCTCGAGCGTTGAATGAACCAGGTCGCCGAAGAGGGCCGGAACACGGCCGCGTCGGCTTTTGCGTCGCCGTCATAATCGGCCGGGACGGGAATGTCGCCCGACGTTCCGAACGGGAAAGAGTAGAACGTCGAATCCTCCGATCTGAGGACATACCAACTGCCGTCGGACGGCCTGAAGATCGCGACGTCCGTCTTGCCGTCGCCGGTGAAATCGGCCGGGGCGAGATTGTCGGCCGAATTCCCGAAGGTGTGGACGATCAGACCCGCGGTCGAACGGTTCAGCCACCATTGTCCGCTCGAGGGCCGGAAGATCGAAATGTCGGTCCTGGCGTCGCCGTCGAAGTCTAGATGCCGCCGGACGGTCGGTTCGATCACCGGGATTTCGAACATTCCCTTGCCGTGCGTCGCGATCCGAAGCTTGCGGGGCGCGGCCGAAATTGCCATATCGAACACGGCCGCGCGCGGCAGACCGGTGCCGAACGGCGACCACGTCGAGCCCCCGTCGGTCGATGCATAAACGCCGATGTCGGTTCCGGCGTAAAGGATGTTCGAGTTCAACGGATCGACGACGAAAGCACTCACCGGAACTGCCGGAATAGTTCCGGAGATGTTCGTCCAGGTCGGCGCGCCGGCGGTCCAGTTCGTCGTTTTGAACACGTTCGCGACGCCGAAGTTCGCGACGGTGACATACGCCGTCGAGGAGTTGTTCGGATCGATCACGGCACGGGCGATGAAGCCGTTCGTGACCTGGTTCGTCGGGTCGAGATCGGTCAAGGTCGTGCTGCCATCCCTCACGCCCCACAGGCCGCCGTCGCGTAGTCCGACGATCCTGATATTGTCGTTCTGCGCCGAGATGCCGATCGCGCTGACCGCGATGCCGCTCGAGATCGGCGCCTGGCTGACCACGGTGTGGCTGGTGCCGTTGTCGGCCGAGCGGTAGAGACGGTCGGTGCCGTAGTAGACCGTGTTCGGATTTCCGGGCCCGCTTTCGAGCGGGGCGTAGAACAGCACCGCGGTGTCGGCGCAGTTGATGCCGTTGGCCGGGGTCGTTCCGTTGCACCCGCGGAAACTCCAGCCGGCGGACGTCGTGGCGCGCGTTGCGTATCCGACGACGTTGTTCAGCTGGCTGAAGTACGTGTGATACATCCGGACATTGGTCGTGTCTGCCGCATTCTGGTCGATGACCGTGTAGCCGCCGTCGCCGCCGTCGACGCGGTTCCATCCGCTTGCCGGCGGATCAAGATAAAGTGTGCCGTTGTCCTGCGTGCCGCCGATCGTGAAATTCGAACTCGTCGGATGCACGGCGATGCTCATGAACTGCGTCGCGAAAAACTGAGAACTGTTGAGATGCGTGTAGCCGGCGCCGCCATTGGTCGATTTGTAAATGCCGCCGTCCGTCCCAAGATAAACGACGTTCGGGTTCGACGGCGCGACCGTGAGCGCGTGAGTGTCGACGTGGACGCCCGCGCCGCCTTCGGTGAACGCCGTCCCGCCGGTCGTCGAAAACGCCGCGACCACGGCCGGAGAGCCTCCGAGATAGAGCTTGTTGACGTTCGTCGGGTCGACGGCGATCGCGATGTCATAGAAACACTGCGGGGTGCAGAAATTGTTGTCGATGCGCTCGGTCCACGACGCTCCGCCGTCGGTCGAGATCAGCACCCTGCCGCCGAGGTTCCCGGATGCCGCGTAGAAGGTCGCGTTCGCATCACCGACCGGATGGATCGAGGTCAACTCGGTGTTCAGTTCGCTCGTCGAAGTGCCGGAGTAGGAAAATGTCTGGTTGAATGTCGGCGTCGCGGCGAGGGCGTCGGTCGAGCGGTAGATCCCGCCCGTCGGCCCGCTGGCGACAAGACCGGCGACCAGGATGTTCGGGTTTGAAGGATCGATCGCGATGTCACGGACGCTCGAGTTGGTGTTTGCCGCGAGGCCCGTCAGCTTCGTGAACGTCGGAACGCCGCTCGTGGCGTTCGTCGAGCGGTAAACGCCTCGCGAAGGAAGGACCGGGTTCGCGGCACCTCCGATACCGCCGAGCCCGGAGGTTGTCGACACGAAGATCGTGGCCGGGTCCGTCGGATGAACGACGATCTCGCTGATCGCGCGGCCCGTGAACACGTCGGCATTGCCGGCATCCTTGTTCAGTGGCCCGGTGAGGTTTGCCGTCGTCGAGGCGTTGTCGATACGGTATATGCCGACGCCAAAAAAACTGTCCGTCGAGAAGTTCGGTTCGCCCGTTCCGACATAGACGACCTCGGGATTTGAAGGTGAAATCGCGACGGCGCCGATCGCGAGGCTCTGCGCGCCGTCCATCAGCGGCGTCCAGTTCGTTCCGCCGTCGGTCGATCGGTAAAGTCCGCCCTGCGCGGTTCCGACGTAGACGATGTTCTCGTTCGTCGGATGGACGGCGATGGCGATCGTCCGGCCCGAATACCTCGCCGATCCGGAAACGATCGGCGCCGGCCCGATCGCCGTCCACGCCGCCGTCAGTGATAGCTTGTCCGGAGATTCCGGACGCGATCGAAGAGACTCTTCCTGTTTCTCGATCTTCTCGACTGCATCCTGCCGCAGGCGCGGGTCGACCGGTTTGCCGTCCTCGATCCCGCGACGGAGCGCTGCCGCTTTCGCCCGGTTCTCGAGGTATTCTTCCTTTGCGATTCCCGGATCGATCGCCGAATTCCGGCGTTCGCGGAGCAATGCCGGCATATCGGGCTCGTCCTCGATCAGCATCTCCGCAAGCGTCCGCGTCAACGGTGTCCAAAAAACAAAGGTCACTGCGGCGATTCCGGCGAATCCCAGCGCAAAGGCAAGTCTTTTCATCTGCAACTCCTAAACAAATTCGGCTTCCTGCAGACCGCGGGCGCGGTCATATCTTCAGAAAATGGTAGTTTCTCGGACGCGAATCTGCAAGCGAGTCGGAATGCGAGGGCTTTCGTGCGCCGCCGCACCAAGCCTGGACGTGAAACAACAATCTCCGCCGAATCCCCCGTCCGGGCTCTGCCAGGCCACGCAAGGACGTGTGTGCCCCAATCCCAGATCCCCGATCCCAGATCCCAAATCGAAAGGGCCTCGCCGTTTCCGACTAGGCCCTGTTTGAATCGCACCGGAGTTATGGCCGGACGCTGTAGTTCGGAACCGGCAGGTCGGTCGCGGCGCCGAAGCTCTGGATCAGCAGTCCCGCCGTTGAACGCTGGATGTACCAAGTCGCGCCCGACGGACGAAACACGGCCGAGTCGAAACGGCCGTCGCCATCATAGTCGCCCGGAACCGGAAGGTCGCCCGTCGCTCCGAACGGGAACGAGTAAAACGACGCATCCTCGCTCCGAAGGATGAACCAGTTGCCGTCGGATGGCCGCCAGATCGCGATGTCTGCCTTGCCGTCGCCGGTGTAGTCGCCCTGGACGTTCTTGTCGCCCGAATTGCCGAAGGTGTGAACGATCAGGCCGGCCGTCGAACGGTTCAGCCACCATTGGCCGTTGGATGGACGGAAGATCGCGATGTCGGTCTTGCCGTCGCCGTCGTAATCGGCGGGAACCGGGAAGTCGCCAGTCGAACCAAAGCCTTGGATCGTCGTTCCGCCGCCCGATCTCTGAATGTACCAAGTCGAATCGGACGGCCTGAAAACGGCGGCGTCGGTCTTGCCGTCGGCGTCGTAATCGCCCGGAACCGGCGAATCGCCGGACGCTCCGAACGGGAACGAGTAGAACGTCGAATCCTCTGATCTGAGGACATACCAACTGCCGTCCGAAGGCCTGAAGATCGCGACATCGGTCTTCCCGTCGCCGGTGAAATCTCCCGGCGTGATCTTGTCGTCCGAATTCCCGAACGTGTGCGCGATGACCCCCGCCGTCGACCGGTTCAGCCACCATTGCCCATTCGTCGGCCTGAAGATCGAAATGTCGGATTTGCCGTCACCGTCGAAGTCGATCGACCTCTTCGCGCCTTCGCGCTCAAGAAACTTGAAAACACTGAATTGGCTCTGTACTCCAGACGTGCAATCTCCTCCGACTGCGATCGAATTGTCCTTTTGCGCAACAGATTTTCCGACGCACGACGAGCCTGGGACACCCGCTGACACCGTTCCTGTACCGTTGAACGAGGTGTCCGGCGAACCGTTCGCGTTGAATCGTGAGACGCTGACCCCGCCGCCGACGGCGAGGAAACGATCGTCCGGTCTCAAAAGGAGTTGCCGTACCGAATGCGGGGCGGTGACAACTCCATTCTGCCCAAAGGTTTGGTCCAGCGCCCCGTCGCTTGTATATCGTGCGACGAATGAACCCCCGCCCGCGAGAATCTTGCCGTCCGATTGAATCAACAAGCTGTTGATCCGGTCATTTCCGCCGCTGACGGAATTGAAGGTGATTCCGCCGGTTCCAAACGACGCATCTAGCAGACCATTCGACTGGAGACGGATCAATAGAAACTCGTCCTTAATAGTGTTGTTGAGGAATCCGCCGATTACTATCTTTCCGTCCTGCTGGATCGCGACAGCGTCCGCCGACTCACTGACACCATTGAAACGAATAATCACGATCCCCGACGCGTTGAAAGTCGGGTCAAGACCGCCCGCGGTGGTTACCCGCATGATCGCGATATCAGTCGGCAGGGTTTCACCGACCGTCGTGGTCGGAGACGTTGTTCCAACAAGGACAAGCTTCCCGTCCGTCTGCAATGCCATATCATACGCATAGTCATCCCAGAAGGCGCTGGTGTTCGGCGCGGCGATTCCGTTGCCGTCGAAACTGTTGTCGAGGGTTCCGTCGGCGTTGTACCGCAGCATCGTGAAATCGTTGTTCGTGCTCCCAAAATAACGGTTACCCGCGAGAAGAATTTTTCCGTCTGGCTGGATCCGAACGGTATCTCCACGATTGAAATTTGCAACCGTCGTCACGGCAATACCGTCACCATCGAAGCTTGTGTCAAGCAATCCGTTCGTGTTCAATCTCATGACGGCGAAACTGCCCCACAGCGCGATCGACCGTGTCCACCCGCCAAGGACGATCTTTCCATCTGATTGAAACGCGACGCTTTCGCCCACGGATCCATCGCTGATAAGAAACTGAACACGATATCCTGTGTTATTGAAGGTCGTGTCAAGCGCGACTGGGCCCGCAAAATGAGAAGTTCCCAAAAAAAGAGAAAGGAGCATGAGCGCATTGACTCGGTGAGAACGCATATCGAATACCTCAAGTCTGGTTCTTTTCAAAGCCAGAATAATGGAGGACTATTCGAATTTCAAGAACCCGTTGGCATCTATCGAGTCTTCATTCAAGCCGGCCCGAGTGCTGACGAACCACAAATGCTAAAGGCCCCGCACGTCGCCGTGCGAGGCCTTTCTTGTTTGGGAAAGCAAAATCCGCAATCCCAAATCCGAATTCCCAAATGGGCTTACATTCCCATTCCCATTCCGCCGCCCGGCATACCGCCCATTTCAGGCTTGTCTTCCGGGATCTCCGAGATCATCGCTTCGGTCGTGAGCATCAGGCCCGCGATCGAGGCGGCGTTCTGGAGAGCCGTGCGGGTGACCTTCGCCGGATCGATGACGCCCGCCGCGACGAGGTCTTCGAACTTCTCGGTCGCCGCGTTGAAACCGAACGTCTCGCTGTCCTCGTTACGGATCTTCTCGACGATCACCGCGCCTTCCTTGCCGGCGTTGCCGACGATCTGGCGGAGCGGTTCCTCAACGGCGCGCTTGATGATGTTGACGCCGATCAGTTCGTCGCTGTCGCCAGTAACGGTGATCGAATCAAGGACCTTCGCCGCGCGGACGAGCGTCACGCCGCCGCCGGCGACGATGCCTTCTTCGACCGCCGCGCGGGTCGCGTGCATCGCATCCTCGACACGGGCCTTCTTTTCCTTCATCTCGGTCTCGGTTGCCGCGCCGACCTTGATGACGGCGACGCCGCCGACGAGCTTGGCGAGGCGCTCCTGAAGTTTCTCACGATCGTAGTCCGACGTCGTTTCCTCGATCTGGTTGCGGATCGTCTTGACGCGGCCTTCGACCGCATCGGCCGAACCCTGGCCATCGACGATCGTCGTGTTGTCCTTGTCGATCGTAACGCGCTTCGCGCGGCCGAGATCTTCAAGCGTGATCGATTCGAGCTTGATGCCGAGATCTTCCGAGATGACCTTGCCGCCCGTAAGCGTCGCAATGTCTTCGAGCATCGCTTTGCGGCGATCGCCGAATCCCGGAGCCTTGACGGCCGCGACGTTGAGCGTGCCGCGGAGTTTGTTGACGACGAGCGTCGCCAGAGCTTCGCCTTCGACATCCTCGGCGATGATCAGCAGCGGGCGGCCCATCTGGGCAACCTTCTCGAGGATCGGAAGCAGATCGCGCATGTTCGAGATCTTCTTCTCGTTGATCAGGATCATCGGCTCGTCGAGAACGACTTCCATCCGATCCGCATCGGTGACGAAGTACGGCGAGAGATAGCCGCGGTCAAACTGCATTCCATCGACGACTTCGAGCGTCGTGTCCATCGTGCGCGACTCCTCGACGGTGATGACGCCGTCCTTTCCGACCTTCGCCATCGCTTCGGCGATGATCTCGCCGATCTTCGTGTCGCCGTTGGCCGAAACCGTACCGACCTGTCCGATCGATTCTCCGGAAACCGGCTTCGAAAGGCGATGGATCTCTTCGACGACCGCAGCGACGGCCTGTTCGATCCCGCGCTTGAGCGCCATCGGGTTGGCCCCGGCGGCGACGGTGCGGACGCCTTCCTTGAAGATCGCCTGTGCGAGGACCGTCGCCGTCGTCGTGCCGTCACCGGCAACGTCCGACGTCTTCGAGGCGACCTCGCGGACCATCTGCGCGCCCATATTCTCAAGCGAATCCTTGAGTTCGATCTCCTTCGCGACGGTCACGCCGTCCTTGGTGATCGTCGGCGAACCGAATTTCTTGTCGATGACGACGTTGCGGCCCTTCGGACCGAGCGTTACCTTAACGGCGTCCGCCAGCTGGTTTACACCGCGCAGGATCGCCGAACGTGATTCTTCTCCGTGAACTACTTGCTTTGCCATGATTTTTTTCTCCTTCCTTCACGGATCTGTGATCTGCAATTTGCCGTTTGCGATCGTTAGATCGGAATCGTGCGTTCGCAAAATCAAATCCGAAATCCCAAATCCGAAATCCCAAATTAGTTGGCCGAAGCTCCGGCGCGTTCGATGATCCCGAGGATCTCGTCTTCGCGCATGATCAAAAACTCTTCGCCATCGATCTTGATCTCGGAACCGCTGTATTTTCCGAAGAGGATGCGGTCGCCGGCCTTGACGTCGAGCGGCTGGCGCTCGCCGTTATCCTTGTATTTTCCGGCGCCGGCGGCGATGACTTCGCCCTCTTGCGGCTTTTCTTTCGCCGAGTCCGGGATATAAAGTCCGCCCGCGGTGCGGTCCGCGTTCTCATCGATCCGTTTGACGATGACCCTGTCGTGCAAAGGTTTGATACTGGTTGCCATATTCGTACTCCTTGTTTGACGTTGAAATATAAGTTTAATAGATGACTTCGACGGCCGGAATCGCCATTTTTAGCACTCGTCCATCGAAAGTGCTAGTTTACGCAAACAGAGTTTAACCTGTCAAGTGTGATCTGTCGGGGTGCAGGAAACTTGACAATGATGTTATCAAGTTTGATGCGGACAATGGAATTCAATGGACAGTGGACAATGGGCAGTTGACAATGAAAAAGGTCCGCTAATCATCGCGGAGAATTCAGTCGAGGATCTCGACAGTGTCGCCGACGCGGACGGTCGATCCCGCGCTTCCGGAAATGAGGTTCTGGCCGAAGAGTATCTTTTGCGCGCCGTTTCGTTCGACGGTCCGGTATGAGGCGAGCGTCCGCAGAGGTTCGACGCCCGTCTTTTCACCGGTCCGCTGATCGATGGTCGTCATCACGCAGCGTGAGCAAGGTTTCACGACCTCGAATTCCGCTTCGCCGACGCGGATGCGTTTCCATCCGTCCTCGGCAAAGGCTTCGGCCCCTCCGATGACCAGGTTCGGCCGGAATCGATCCATCGGGACCGGATTTTCAAGCCGACGGTTCAGATCGTCGAGCGATGCCCGGCCGATCAGCAAGAACGGGAACGCGTCAGCGAAGGAAACGTGGTCGTCGGGCCGAACGGCATAGTCGCGATCGACTGGCCGATGCGTCGATTCGGGCATCGCGACCAGCCGGCACTCAACTTTGAGCACGTCCGAAAGCCAGTCGCCGACGTCGTCCGAACATACAGCAGCCTGGCAGACATCGTTCCAGACCGCGACCGTAGCGCGCCGGTCGGAAGGCTCTGAAACCTCTATGCTTTTCTCGCCGTTTCGCAGCACGAGCCGGCCGTTCGCGATCGCGGTCGAAACGGTCGCCATCATAGGATGCTCGCGTTGGGTGAGAAACTGGCCGTAGGCATCGACGACGAGCCAGCGGCGATCGAACTCAAGCCCTCGCCGTTCAATCCTCGCCTCGGCGACACTCGAACCCCTCAGGGATTTGACGGGATAGATGGTGATCTCAGACAGGTTCATCTTCTTCAGGACTACAGATTGCAGATTTCAGATTCAAGGTTCCGGATTCCAGGATTCCAGAGATTCCAGATTTCAAATTCCAAAATTTCAGATTCCAGACCTATCTTGAGCATCTGGCTTTATGACTTGTCTCGAGCTTCAGAGTCGGTGCCAAAGGCCGCCCGTTGATCTTTCGGCAATCGTTCAGGGCTGGGCTCCTGCCCAGCCGTTGAACGATCGAACGTAGTCATCCGGGCTACGCCCGAATGCGCTAAACCAAAGCACTGCAGGGCCTTAGCGTAAATTTCGGCTAAAGCGGCGATCTTCGCTCTGACCGCTGTCCGTTCGATGAAACGAACGGTAATTCAGGAAAATCCTCTCGGGTACGCGTTTAGACACGGCCTCTGAAGCCGGTGCAAGTCCGAACGGAACAGAATCCAAACCGTTGAAGCCGCGCTGGCTAAGCCGCCATTCCGGGATTCAGATTGGAATCTCCTTGGAGTCTTGGACCCGAATTCGACCCGATCCGAAGATCGCAATTCCTCCTCACCGTTTCCCGCGCCGCAAGATCAGGGGCTTGGGAGTTGACGGCGGCTCGAATGACGCGACGCGTTTTGAAAGCGTGTTGCGGTGAATGCCGAGCGCGCCGGCGGTGTTCGACAGGTGACCGTTGTTCATCGCCAACGCCTTCTCGATGTAAATCTTTTCAAACTCCGTGATCGCTTCGCCAAGAAGGATTTTGCCGGCGAGCATTTCGGCGATCAGCGACTCCATCTTCGATCTGATTTGCATAATTTGGCTAAGAGCCCGTGCCGAAAAGCAATAGATGGCAAGAATCTCTTGGATCTAATCTCAAAAAAGCGCCGTTCCTGTAAGTCTGCGATACGCCTCAAGATACCTTTCGCGTGTCGCGGCTATGATTTCCGGCGGCAAAGCGGGAGCCGGTGGTTGTTTGTTCCAATCGAGCGATTCGAGATACTCGCGCAGGAATTGCTTGTCGAATGAGGGTTGCGCGCGTCCGGGCCGATATGTGTCCGCTGCCCAAAAGCGGGACGAATCGGGCGTCAGGACCTCGTCGATCAGAAGTATCCGGCCGACCGAATCGATTCCGAACTCGAACTTCGTATCGGCGATGATAATGCCGCGTTCGGCGGCGTAGGCGCTGGCCCGACCGTAGATCGTGAGCGAGAGTTCCTTGAGCCGGTCCCCGGCCTCGTCTCCGACGATGCGTCGGAATTCGGACTCATCGATGTTCTCGTCGTGGCCCGCCGCGGCTTTCGTTGCCGGAGTGAAAAGCGGTTCCGGAAGTTTCGAGCACTGCGTCAATCCTGCCGGAAGCTCGTGCCCGCAAACGGCGCCCGTGGCAAGGTAATCCTTCCAGCCCGATCCTTCGAGATATCCGCGGACGACGCATTCGACGGGGAAGACCTTGGTCTTGCGGACCAGCATCGAGCGTCCGCGCAGCTCTTCGTGGCTTCGGACCGATTCGGGCATTTCATCGAGTTCGGCAGTGATCAGGTGGTGCTCGACGCCCAAAAATCCGAACCAAAAGCGCGAAAGCGCCGTCAGTATCGCGCCCTTGTCCGGCACCGGCGTCGGCATAATGCAATCAAAAGCCGAAATCCGATCGGTCGCGACCAGGAGATAGCGCTCCGCGTCGACCGCATAGACGTCGCGGACCTTGCCGCGATGAACAAGATGGACGGACTCGATATTCGTTTCGGAAACGGTTTTTGGTGCCGACATTGCCAGACGCTCGCTTGATTGATTGGAACGAGATAACTTTATTCGGAATCGGAGCGGATGTAAAGGATTCTCAAATTCCGGATCTGATCAGGGCCAGGGTTGTTTTGAGGAAACACGGATCAATGCGATCGAGTGCCCAAACCATATGAAACTCATAGATGCTTCTGCTGTGAAATGATCAACTTATTTCAACAATGATAAAAAAATAATGACAATCGCCAAAAAAAAGTTATAATAGTTCCGGCGAATCGCTCATCGCCGAAGGTACCCCGTCACCGGACTAAGAACAATTCGCTCCTCGTATTCTCCTGATTTCATATTTAAGTTGATGAAAAAGAACGACTTCAGCGCTATCCTCCGGTCGCGGACAAGGCGCGCCAAATTCATCTGTCTGTCCTTATCGACGTTCGTTTCGACGGCATCCGCGCAGCTCAAGACCCCGCCGCCGCAGGCCGAGGATTTTACTTGGTGGTATGTATCGCTGGCGTTGCTGGTTGCGGCATTGGCCGGAGCGGTCGTTTGGATGCTGAAGAGCCGGAAGGAAAAGGTCGAATACGTGAAGAGGGAAGAGAAGACGGCGAAACTGAAGGCCGAGGCAACCGCCTGGGAATCAGGCGCGCTCGATGCCGACCGGGAACTTGAATGGTATCGCAAAGCCAAGAAGGCATCGAACGCGAAAAAGAAGAACCTTGCGAACGGTTTGCCGCAAACATCAAAGGTCCTAAAGAACCGCCCCGAAAAGCCTGAACGCAAATCGTTCACGGAACGCGAGATAAAGGAAAAGCTCCAAAGTCTGCAATTCGGCCAACTCCCGATCTCGAAATTCAACAAACTTGAGTTGGCCCGACCGTTCTCGATGCTGCCGATCTCGAACGACGAGGCGCTGATGAGCGCGATCGAGCAGGTCCAGGACGAATACGAGGAAGACGAGGTCGTGCGCGATCTGGCCGTGCGGATTCTGGCGCGTTTCCGCACGCGCAACTCCGTCGAATCACTTTCGGCGGTCGCGTTGTACGATCTTTCCTCGAATCTTCGGTCGAAAGCCGTTTCGGTCCTCGCCGACTTCGATCACGAATCGGTTTTTGAAACGATCCTGCTGTGCTGCGCCGATCCGACCCGCGAAGTGCGCGCCGCGGCGGCCCGCGGTTTGTTCAGGCTGAGCTTCGACCGGTCAGACGCCTGGACCAGGATCGCGGAAACCAACGACGAGTTCAGGATGCGACAGGCGGCGCGCGCCGCGATGGAAGCGGACCTCGTGCTCAGGTCTCTCGACCGACTGGTGCACGAAGATCACAAGATCGCCTATGAGGCGTTCACGCTTCTGGCCTTGATGTTGAGGACCGGAGAGACCGAGAAGATCTTCGACGCCGTCGAGAAACACCGCGACGACAATGTCCGCTACGCCTTTCTGAAGGTCGTCGAACTGGCCGGCGATGACCGCGTCGTGCCGTGGCTCGAAAAGATGTGCAATCAGTTGCTGTTGCCGAAAGAGATCAAGAACCGCATCGATGAGGTGATCGCAAGCTTCGAGTTCGTTTCGGTGTAGATTCCAGATTCCAAGATTCCAAGTTCCAAGATTCCAGATTCCAGATTCCAGATTCCAGGATTCCAGATTCCAGGAACCTGTCGGAGTAACCCGTCTGAGCTTAGATTTCACCTGCTGAGCGTACGGAGCGCGCGTCGTGTCGATAGCACCAAGCGAAGGCGCAGCCGAGCCT
>CAZARD010000101.1:0-16044 GCA_964487505.1 uncultured Blastocatellaceae bacterium
CTCAGCGGCTGGATCGAATCGAACTCGCAGGCCAAACAGGATGACGGATCGGCAATGGCGGTCCCCGACCTGTTGCGCGCGTTCGCGGCATTCAAGTCCGATAACACTTCGGCGATCATGCGTCCCTTTCTCGACTCTGAACCCGATCCGATCGTCCGCGCGACCGCGGCGGACATTCTTGCCGATCAAAAGCCGAGTCCGGAGAATATACAGGCGCTGAAGACCGCGTTTTCGAAATCCTTTGTCGGCGACACGAAATACAATGACGCGACGCTCTCGATAATGGACGCACTGTTCAAGCTCGACAAATCAGAAGCAACAGGTTCGCTTCTGGTGGCGCTCGGTTCCGGAGACTATCTGGTCCGGAAGAAGGCGTTCGAACTGCTGCGCGACGAAGAGCTGCAAAAGGCGATGCCCGGAATTCCGACGTCGATCGAAAACGCGATCGCGCGGAAGGCGAACCAGGTCTCACGCTATTCGGCCGGGTCGAAACTCGGGACCGTCAACTCGACGGATGCAGATTACGTCCGCGCCGTTACGCGGAAGAACGGATCCGTCAAGGCGGTCCTGACGACCGAGAAAGGCGCGTTCACGATCGTTTTCAATCCCGAGGAAGCTCCGCTTACGGTCGACAATTTCATACGCCTCGCTCGCTCTGGATATTTCAACGGGCTGGCCGTGCATCGGGTCGTTCCGAACTTCGTGATGCAGGACGGTGACAATCGAGGCGACGGCAACGGCGGTCCGGGCTGGTCGATCCGATGCGAGGTCAACACTCTGCCGTACGAGCGCGGCGCCGTCGGAATGGCGCTTTCGGGCAAGGACACGGGCGGATCGCAATGGTTCGTGACGCACAGTCCGCAGCCGCATCTCGACGGCGGCTACACGGTCTTTGGCCGGGTGCCGGAATCGGATATGAAGGTCGTCGACTCGATCGTTCGGGGCGACAAGATCTTAAGTGTGAAGATCGTCGGGCGATGATTCGATCTGTTTTGCTCGGTATCGATTCCCGAGGTAATCACGACATAGACCCATAGTCCACTGAGACGAGCGCAAGCGTTTGTCGTAATCCTATCTGTGGAGTTCACCTGACGATATGACCCGACATCTCGACACGGGAACGAAGATCTACGAATTCTGCGATGAATTTCTGGTCGTTTGCCCGCGGTGCGGTGCGCGCGGTAAGGTCGTGATCGACGACATGGAGTTCGAAAATCTTTCAAAGAAAAAGATTGATGAAGCCCGCAACCGGTTTTTCGGGCCGCGAAAGTTCGTCTGCACGATGTGCGTCCATCGTGAAAAATGGTCCGGGTCGCAGATCGTCACGGGAAGCAACCGCGACTGGTATTTCGGATTCAAATTGTGGCTCGAGATCGAATGCTGCGGCGATCTTCTTTGGGCGTATAATCTCGAACATCTTCAAATGATCGAAGATTATGTCTCCGCAAAACTCCGCGAGCGAACAAAGAAAGGGAGAAATTCGTTTTTCAGCAAGCTGCCCCAATGGATCAAATCGGCCAGGAATCGCGACGAAGTTCTGAAAGCGATCCGCCGGTTGAGGGAAAAACACGATGGAAGTTGTTGAAGAAGTTGAGTTTGTCGATCGGCGTGGAACACTTCTAATGTCGCGCGAAGAACGCAAGCGGGTCGAACTCGAGGAAGGTCTCGAGAACCTTTCCCGCTATCTTGACGGGTTGTTTCGCGTTCCCGGAACCGGCTGGCGCTTCGGGCTCGACGCGCTGATCGGGCTGATCCCGAACGCCGGCGATTCGCTGACGGCGCTGCTCTCGTTCTATATTCTGATCGCCGGCGCCCGGTACGGCGTTCCAAAGATCACGCTGCTTCGGATGGCGTTCAACATCGGCCTCGATTACGTCGTCGGGATGATCCCGTTCATCGGCGACGCTTTCGATTTTTTCTGGAAGTCGAACAAACGGAATATGGACCTGATCCGCGAACGCGCGACCGGCAAGAACGTCGGAACCTGGCACGACTACGCGTTCGTCTTCGGGATGATCGCGTTGCTCATCGGACTGCTTGTCGGATCGGTTCTGGTCAGCATCTATCTCATCGCGTTTGTTGTTTCGGCATTTTGGGCGATACTGGCAACACAATGAGCGATCGTCGACAATTTCTGAAATCGGCAGCCGTCGCTGCGGTCGGACTGGCGCTGGCGCCGACGAGCGCGTTCGCGCAGCGCAAACGCGGCAGTTGCGTCGTCGTCGGCGCCGGACTCGCTGGGCTCGCGGCGGCGTACAAGCTGAAGACCGCAGGTTGGAACGTGACCGTCCTCGAGGCCCGTGACCGCGTCGGCGGGCGTGTCTTCTCGCATCGGATGAACGGCCTCGTCTGTGAGCTCGGTGCCGAATGGGTCGGCGAGAGTCACGAGCGGATCAAGTCATTGTGCCGCGATTTCGGGATTCCGCTCCAGAAACATCAGTTCGACGATTTCCTGCTGCGCGACGGACGCGTCTTTCGGCCGGGCGAGTGGGGCTTTTCCGTTGCGGCCAAATCCGCGTTTGAAAAGACGATCGCTGGCTACGAGAAGTTGACCGAGCCGCAGAAGCGAAGCATCGACGCGCTCGATTGGTGGAATTTCCTCGAGAAGATCGGCTTTTCGGCCGATGATCTCAGGCTCCGCGATCTGATGGACAGCACTGATTTCGGGGAGTCGATCCGTCACGTGTCGGCCTTTGCCGCGCTCGCCGAATACGCCGAATCGAGTCCGAAGAACGAGATGGACTACAAGATGACGGGCGGGAATTCGCGGCTCGTCGAGGAGTTCGCGAAGCGCGTCGGAACGCAGAACATCAGGACCGGAACTTACGTTCGGCGGATCACGCAGCGCGCCGGATCGGTCGCGATCGCGATCGACGGCGATGTCCTGAAAGCGGATGCCGTGATCTGCACCGCGCCGACGAATTCATTGCTGAAAATTGAGTTCGATCCGCCGATGCCTTCAGCGCAAAAGCGCGCCGCGGAACAATTGGTTTACGCGCGCATCGCGAAGAACTCGGTTCTCTACGACAAGCGCTTCTGGGGCGCCGACAACTTCTCGATGGTGTCTGACACGTCGTCGCACTACTATTTTCACAGCACGCAGAACCAAACGGGCAAGGAAGGAATTCTGACGGCGTACGCGATCGGCGAGAAGGCCGACGTTTTGGCTTCTCAATCAGACGAGCGCCGGATGGGAATCATCACTCGGGATCTCACAGATTTTGACCGTGACGCGCCGCGGCTCGCGCGTTCGATCGCATCATTCGCGTGGCAGCGCGACGAGATCACCGACGGAGCTTACGCGCTCTATCGTCCCGGGCAATGGTTCGGACTGCGGCCGATACTTCAGCGTCCGCACGGAAAGGTGCTTTTCGCCGGCGAGCACCTCGCCGACTGGCAGGGATTTATGGAAGGCGCGATCGAAACCGGCGAAGCCGCCGCCGCCGCGATCATCTGATTCACAAATTCCAAATTCCAAATCACCGGTGTCCAATTAATGTTTGCTCTACAGCCATAAGTAGCCAGCGATAGGCGACTTACGGATTGTTTTCAATTTTTCGATTTCAGCCCCGGATGTAGCTTTCGTGTCAGCCCTCGTAGAGGGCGAAAGCGTGTAGCGCGCAGCGCCAGCTGCGGGTAAACGCCGGGTAACAACGGTGCGCCGAGCCCTCGTAGAGGGCGGCAGAATGCGAACCTCGAAGTCGGGCGCGGCTGAACAATCGTTTGCTGATCACGGTCCCGCCCCTTTCGCCCTCTACGAGGGCTCAATCCGGCAATCCCGCGCTTCCCCCCGCAGCTGGCGCTGCGCGCTACACGCTCACGCCCTCTACGAGGGCTGATCCAATTCAAGAATCCCAACGCCATTTGCGATTACATCGCGAAAGAAATGCGTTGCCATCACAAGCGCAGTTACAGGTTTCCGTGCGAAATTCTACGGATCCCATCAATCTCAGCGTTGGGAAAACCCCCTTGTTTCAACTATTTGGCGAATCCGCGCTCGGAAATATCCATCACGGTTCCCCTAAACAGTTGACTCTATGCGACTTATGATTGGACACTAGTGATTCACAAATTCCAAATTCCAAAATTCCATATTCCAGGCGGAATCGCGTTCTGGAATCTGGAATCAGGTCTTTTGAAAAACCCGAGCCACCGGCCGGTTGTGTCCGTTTCGTGCTGCTTCGTGGATGAAAAACGCTGACATCCACGAAGCAGCGCCAAGGTGACACGAGGAACACTTCAGGCCACGATTTGTGGATTTCGTTGGAATCCTGATTCCCGATTCCAAATTCCAAAATTCCAGATTCCAGGCGAAATCGCGTTCTGGACTCCGGAATCTGGGTTACTGGAATTCTGGAATTCTGGAATCTGGCTTTCTTACGCTCCGGCTTCCTGCGCGCTCGGGAACATCTTCTCCAGCGCGGTCGTCAGGACTCCGACACCGAACTCGCCCGCGGCGCGGGTCTTGAGTTTTCCTTCAGCATCGAAAAGGTAGTAGACCGGAACCCACCCTTGCTCGTTCAGAAACGCGTCCTTCAGCTTGTGCAGATTGTCGACCGCACAGATATCGTCGATCGAGTGCTCGGCGATGGTCGCTTTGACCGTTTCCATGTTCGTGTCGGCCTCGTACCGCGGCATATGGACCGCCACCGTCCGCAATCCGCGATCGGCGTACTTGGCCTTCAGTTCCTTGAGCTTCGGCATGTTGTCCTTGCAGATCCCGCAGCTCGTCGCCCAAAAGTAGACGAGCGTCGGCTGTCCGCTTACGAGTGTCACGGCAGCGTCTTGCGTTCCGCCGATCCACTCAGTCGCGCCGTCGAACGACGGCATTGAATCTCCGATTCTCATTGGCATAACTTTTGTAATTCGGATTTGGGATTTGGGATTTGGGATTCCTCTTGTCGACAACAATCCACGATCCCAAATCCCCAATCCCAAATCACCTCAAAGATCAGACCGTCAGATTGGACTGTCCCGGCGTCCAGTTGGCGGCGCAAAGACCACCGGTCTGGAGACCCTGAAGAACGCGCAGCGTTTCGTCGACCGAGCGTCCGATGTTCAGATCGTGGACGACCGCGTACTGCAGAACGCCTTCCGGATTGATGATGAACAGGCCGCGGAGCGCGATGTTCGCTTCCTCGACGAGAATGTTGTATTTCGCGGCGAGTCGGCCGGCGACGTCCGAAACGAGCGGATAACGGAGACCTTCGATGCCGTTCTGTTCGCGCGGCGTCTTGATCCAGGCGCGGTGCGAATGGACCGAATCGGTCGAGATGCCGATGACCTCGGCACCGACGCCGTTGATCTCATCGAGGCGATCCGAGAAAGCCGTCAGTTCGGTCGGGCAGACGAACGTGAAATCGAGCGGATAGAAAAGCAGGATCAGCCATTTTCCTTTGTAATCGGAAAGCTTGACGTTTTCCTTCAGCGTTTCGATGTTCTTCGTCGACGGCAGATCGAAATCCGGCGCCGGTTTGCCGACCTTGGCAAAGGTAACTTCATTCTTGTTTTCGATAGCGGTTCCAGTAGCTGTTGACATAGTTTCTTGTTAACTCCCTTGTTTGTTTATCTCTGAATTTAGAAATTCCCGAGGCTGAACTGACGAGATCAGACGTCGGCGGTGCAGTCCGGGCAAACGCCGCGGAGCGTGAACTCCAACGATTCCGGCTTGAACTGCGAAACGCTGGCCGCCGTCTGAATGAGCTCCGAAGGAAAATCGAGCTCAAGATCGACCAATCTGCCGCATTTGTTGCAGATCGCATGATCGTGCCGGGTGACCTTTTTGTCGAAACGGCTCGCGCCGTTCCCAAACTGGATCTCCGCGATGTGACCCGCGTCTTTCAGAAAACGCAGCGAATTGTAAACGGTCGCAAAGCTGATGGTCGGCAAAAGCCCCTTCGAACGCTCAAAGACCTCGTTCGCGGTCAAGTGATCGTCCGCACGGCGGATCACCTGCAAAACAACTTCGCGCTGCTTCGTCAATCCTAACTCTCGTATCTCTTCCAAAATCGTCATCTCTGCCTCAAGTTAGATTTAGAATAATTCTAATTCTAATCTTTGTCAAGCGTGGAAGCGGAACGCGGGAAGTTGAATCGGAGGAGTGCCGCAAAAAAACAAGCGCGGGCATTGGAGCCCGCGCTTGTCTTGGCAGTGGATGAACGTGTCCTGCGGTTCTACCATTCGCAACCGTAGGCGGTCATCGAACTTTTCGCTGTCTCGAGCGCGGTCTTGCATCCGGTCGCGAGCGCGCTCTTGCCGGCGGGGCTCGCCGCAGCCTCTTTCCAAGACTTGCGGGTCTGGTCAAAAGCCGTCCTAAGGCTCGCGCGCGCGGCTTCGGGAACCTTGTTGTTCAGGCACATTTCATACTTCTTGATGTACTCGTCGCACTCGGGAACTCCGACAGAATCGGTCGCCGAGACATCCGCCGGTTTCGTGTCGGTCGCCGTCTTGTTGTCGGCCGGTTTGGTGTCCGCGGCCTTGTTGTCAGCCTTTTTCTCCGGTGCCACAGTGCCGCCGCAGGCCGAAAAGCCCAACGCAAGCGCGATCGCGAAAACGCTCACGAACATAAGTTTTACGATTGATCTCATTAATGAATCTCCTTCGGTAATTGATCGATTGCTTAGCAATGTCGATCATCGTAACCGCAAATCCGAGATCTTTCACCACCCGTTTGGGTAGGGCATTTCGGATTTTGGATAACGGGAAAGTACCTGGTCAGCGCGGAACCGCAAGTTTTCGTTTGCCGATTATCTCAAGCCCGTCGCGCTTCGATGTGATGGCGATATTGCGTATCTCGCCGGTGGCGGCGGATGCGAGCGAACGGCGCGGGACATATGTAACAACGTATTGCGCGTCGATGTTGCGTGCCAGAAAAGCAGTTTTTGACAACATTTCGTCGATCGAGGTCGGAAGAAAAATGATGCCGTTCGTGTTCTCGGAAAGCTCCGAGAGCGCCTTCTCGCTTTTCTCGAGCGATTCGCCGCGCTGTTTGTTGCGTTTCATCATCTCGCGGTCGGTATTGATCGTCACCGTCGGATAGGTCTGCGTTTGTCCCTGGACCGGAATGTTGGCCCCCGGCGGAAGCTGCTGCCGTTGCGCGCCGCCGCGCCGGACCATTGATTTCTTCCGCTCTTCGACGACCTGAAGTTCGAGCTTCGTGTAGCTGAAGACGTGGACGTTGATATCGGTCGTCAGCAGACGCATCATCGCCGCCTCGCGTTCGGCGTCTTTCGATCCGCTGTCAAGACCGTCGGTAATGAGCACGATATGCCGGTTTTCGGTTCCGGACTTGCTGAAGAAATCGACCGCCAATCCGAGCGCTTCGACGAACCTCGAACGCTTGCCGAACTTCAGGCCCGTGTCGAGGACGCGGATCAACTGCTCCTTGTCGCTCGACCATTCGGCGAGGATCCGGGCGGTATCGTTGAATTCGAGCAGCGCCACCGAATCATCGGGCGCGAGTTCTTCGATCAGCTGTTTCGCTATCTTGCGGGTAGTCTTGTAGTCCTTCGCGACCCGATCTTCGCCGCCGGTGTCGAGCACGATCAAAACGTTCGCCGGCGTTCGCCGCACGCTCGAGGCCTGATGCAGCACATTGTCCTCGTTGATCACGAGATCGCTCGCCCCTACGCCCGGGAAGAACTTTCCCCTTTCATCGAAGGCGGAGATGTTCACCTTGATCTCCTCGGTCACGACCCGCACGCTGTCGTCCGAAGCGGCCGGAGTCGGCGTCGGCGTCGGGCGGACGGTATTGCGCCCCGATTGCGCGGCGGCGAATCCGGAGCCGAGCAAGAGAGCCGAGAAAAGGCAGATTATGAACAATTTTGGACGCATCATTGTCGAACGAATTCTATCAATTCTTTCCGTATGATGCGTCGAGGGCGCGAAAATTTGCTTTGCGGCCGACGGTCAGTCGAGTTTGGGATGCTCGTTGACGAACTTCACAAGGTTGGGCGCATAATCGCCGAACCTCGGACACTTGACCCCGTGGGCGGCGAGAAGTCCGTCGGCTTGCGCAGTATCGTAGGTTTGTTCGATAAAGAAATACGGCACGCCGTAGTGCGGCAGACCCGTCAGCGCCGGCGAGAACGGAAGGTTCAGCGACCACTCGATGAGCTTCGCCGGCGGCGTCAACACCGATCGCTTTCCGCTCAGGGCTTCGGCGATCACGTCGCAGATCGCGGCGGTCGAGAGCGGATCCGGATCGGCCAACGCGATTGTCTTGCCGACCGCCTTTGGATCCTTTGAGAGCGCGGCGATCCCCTCAACGACGAAATCGACCGGAACGAGGTTCAATTTTACCGATTTGTTCCCGACGTTTATCAGTCTAAGCAGAGACGGGAAGCGCTTGTAATAGAAAATGACGTAGTAGATGCCGTCGTACTTTGCCGTCTCGCCGGTTTTCGAATCGCCGATCACGACCGACGGGCGAAAGATCGTCGTCGGCACCTCTTCCTTTATCTTCTCCGCCTCGAGCTCGGCCAGATACTTCGTTTCCTCATAGAAGTTGCGGAAGCCGGCGTCGTGCGCGAGTTCTGTCTCAAGGATCGCGCCGGTCCGCTTGCCCGCCACGTAGCACGTCGAGATGTAGTTGTAACGACGCAGGTTCTTGACGCTGCGCGCAAGGTCGTTGACGTTCTTCGTGCCGTCGACGTTCACCCGAAACGCCGGCTCCTTTTTGACGGCCAGATCGTAGATCGCAGCGAGGTGAAAGATGTCCGTCGTTTCCTCACAGACCAGGTCGCGATCGTCCTCGTTCAGACCGAGGTTGTCGGACGTGATGTCGCCCTCGAAAAGAACAAAGTTCTCGAGCGGGATGTTCGACTCGGCGGCGATCCGTTCGACGTCGGCTTTTGCCTTCGCAACGAATGCCGGCTGGACCAGCAAGAAGAACTGCGTGCCGGGCGTCGCGAGACGCTCGACCAAACGGCCGGCGATGAAACCCGGAAAGCCCGTTAGAAAGATCGTCTCGGAGTATTTCATAGTCCGAGTATAACTGAATCACCATTCATTTTGAAGCGAGAATGAATGGTGATTCATTCTTAAATCGACGCGGCAACGTTTTCCGCGCCAACTCAATCAAACAAAGATGATCGTTCGCGGATTCCGGCGAGAATTGGTCGTTTTTTCAACAAGTGTGCTATGAAGACCAAGATGAAGACAAAAAACGAGGCCGAGCTTGGGCCGGACGTCAATGAACTTCGAGAGCCGATCTGGGCGGTCGTCACGTTCGATCGGTGCGCCGCGCGCGATCTGACCTACGAAGAGGCCGAGCGGAAGATCGCCGAGTTGCTGGCGGCCAAGGTCGCCGGACTTTGCATTGTTCCGAACTCGGTCGCCGACCGGCTGCCGGCGCGCTAGAACTGCAGGACAACCTTCCCGAAACTCTCATTCGATTCAAGATAACGGTGCGCGTCGCGCACTTCCGCGACGTCAAAGACCCGATCGACGTTCGGACGCACGTCTCCGCGTTCGAAGAGCGGGATGACGTCTGCGACGAATCGCGCCGTCGCGTCCGCCTTTTCCTTGGCCGAACGCGACCGAAGTACGGTCCCGATGATCGTCAAGCGCTTCGAAAGCGCCTGGCCGAGATCGAATTCGGCGGTCCGTCCACCGACCAGCCCGACAAGGATCATCCGGCCTTTGACCGCGAGGCTCGCGAGGTTTCCGGAAAAAGCCTTGGCGCCGACGAGGTCAAGAATGACGTTCACGCCGTGGCCGTTCGTCGCGCTTTTCACCTCGGCCGCGAAATCGTTTGACGAGATCGCGAGGTCCAGTCCGAATTCCGCGCATCGGACGAGCTTGCCGGGTGTCCGCGACGTTCCGAGAACGCGTGCACCGCGTGCTTTCGCGATCTGGAGCGCGGCGAGCCCGACTCCGGACCCGACGGCGTGGATAAGCAGAGTTTCGCCGGCCCCAAGTTCGCACTGCGCGATGATCGCGTCGTGCGCGGTGATGAATGCTTCGGGAACGGCTGCGGCTTCGGTCAGATCGAGTCGATCGGGAACAGCGGCCAATAGGGATTCGTCGATCTTAATGAACTCGGCCTGCGCGCCTCCGGCGGTGATTCCGAAGACCCGGTCCCCGAGCCGAAAACGCGAAGCTTTCGCGCCCACGCCCACGATCTTGCCGGCGAACTCGAGTCCCGGAACGCGTTCCGGATATCCCTTCGGCGCCGGATAGAATCCCTGCCGTTGAAGCAGATCGGCCCGGTTCAGTCCGGCGGCGCGAACAAGAACGACGACCTCGGTCCCGATCGGGTCGGACGGATCATCGACATCGCGGACAGAGATGTTCTCGGCTCCGCCGAATTGTTCGATATAAACGGCTTTCATTGTGGCGCTTAACGATCGCGGTGCGGGAGCGGACAGCGGCCGAACGAAACCGAACCGATTTGCGGGCTTGTTATTGTTTGGCCGAACGCTTCGCCAGGTTCATCAGATCCTCCGGCATCCATTTCGACATGTTCTTCGCGTTCGCTTCTTCGATGCCTTTCTGGCGGTTTCGCCAATCTTTTGACGGATCGTCCTCGCGGCCCGACATCTTCGGATAATTCTCGACCTGTTCGAGGCTGATGATGATGCCGTGCGCGAGCTCGTTCCAATCTTCGGTCTGAATGCCGCGCAGGATCACCGGCAGTCCGGCCGTCCAGTCTTCCTCGGGTGCGATGTTGTCGAGTTCCGGGATCGTGAGGAACGCCGCCGACGGAAACGGCTTTCCGCTGTATTCGCTGACGATACGTGCTTTGATGTCGTTCATCGTGGCGTTCGGATTCGACTGCCTGATCTCGAGCGCGCGCCGGAAGATATCGGAGACATTGAATTGGTTGCTCATAACGGTGACCAAGAAATTATAGAACAAAACCGCGGTCGGTGAAACCGGGAGAAGCCCCGTCGCCGACGGTGGACTGTTTCCTCCGGATCAAGCGTCGATTTCGGCGGCGGGTTTCTTTCGAGTTCAACATCAAGCGCCTCACAGTCGCGAGTGGCGGCTTCGGCCCGAGCGGAACGCAGATCAAATACCGCACAAACCGAATTCGGGGACAGAGAATGCTTGTTTTTCGGCATCTTAGCCATTAGTCTTTTAGCGGAGTCAACTTGATCGATGAGAATTCTATTAACTGCGGCACTGATCATGATCGGTTCGATGTTCGCGCAGGCTCAGAACGAGCAGGCGCCGATCCTCGAAAAGGAATTCGAATACAAGAACTGGGAGTTCAAACGGATCGACGGCGAGGGGAAAGTCGATCTTCGCAAGTTCACGGCCGGCAAAAAACTCGTGCTCGTCGTTTATTTTGCTCCGTGGTGCGGCAACTGGCGTTTCGAGGCGCCGATCATCCAACGGTTCTATGAGAAATACAAGGACAAGGGCTTCGATGTGATAGGCGTCGGCGAATACGACACGACCGACGCGATGCGCTCGGACATCGCGTCCAAGAAACTGACATTTCCGATCGTTTACGAATCCGAATCGCGCGATGATCGGCTGACCACGACACATTTCGCTTATCGTTCCAAGGTCGGCGATTCGCGCAAATGGGGATCGCCGTTCAACATTTTTCTGACTCCTGAGAACATTATCAAGGACGGTGACGTCATCGCCCGAAGAATGAGCGTTGCCGCAGGCGAGTTGATCGAGGCCGACGCCGAGAAGTTCATCCGGGAGAAACTCGGCTTAACAAGCGAAGAAGCGAAACCCGCGACGACCGGGAAGAAGACTTCTGAAGTCTGCGATCCGAACGGAACCGTTCTCAAGAAACCGTAGGTGTGAGAAGCGGACCAGTTCGCGTCGGACGGTGGTTGCAACCGCGCCTCTCGCGCTCGGGCCGCAAAATCCCGAATCCGAAACCCCAAATCCCAAACGCTACGGCATTGCCACGAGAGTATCGGCCAGTTTCTCGACCACCAAGATCAGGCTCTTTCCCGAATTCGTGAACTGGCCGCCAGACGCAAGGTCCTCAGCCTGTGTCGCGAGGTCGGTGACGCCGTTTATCTGCGCAAGATAAGGCTTGATCGAAGCCTTGGTGCGGAATTCGATTTCGAGCGCCGCAAGACCGGCCTTAAGATTCCGAATGCTCTGGATCACAGCCTGTTTGAACTGATTGTTCTTGTCGACCCCGGCGCGCGACAGGCGGCCGGCCCTCGCTTCCTTGTCGGCATCCTCGATCCCGGTCGCCACGCCGCCGAGCGTATAGATGAAACTGGTCACATTCTTGAGTTGGGTCGCGACCTTCTCCGCGCTCTGTTTTATCTCGAGCGCGTTCGTCGCCGCGACGGTCGGCTTTTTCGGTGCCGGGGCCGGCTTTTTCTTCTGCGCTGATACTGAAAGCGCGGTGGCGACGACGACGAGTACGACGGTGACGATGGATCTGATATTCATAAGTTCTGGTCCGATAGAGTTTTCGATGCCGAAATTCTATCATATGAAAGATGCCGGAAAGGGTTTTGGAGGTTCGCCGTCTTGGTCGTGTTCCTTATGCGGAGGCGCTTGCGCTTCAGCTCGAGTTGGAACGCGAGGTCATCGCGGAACGTTCGCGCGACTATTTTCTGTTGCTCGAACATCCGCACGTTTTTACGATCGGCCGGCGCGCGAAAGAGAACGGGGTGCTTGCCGGTCCCGATATCCTGAAGGCGATTGGCGCGGAGGTCTTTGAGATCAACCGCGGCGGCAAGGTGACGTACCACGGGCTCGGGCAGATCGTCGGCTACCCGATTGTCAACCTCAGTTCGTACCGCGAGGACGTTCACTTGTACGTCCGAGATCTTGAGGAAGTGCTGATCAAGACGCTTGGGGATTTCGGGATCGGGAGCTTCCGGATCGAGGGCCTGACCGGCGTGCATACGAAAGAGGGAAAGGTCGCGGCGATCGGCGTCCACATCAAGCGCTGGGTCACGACCCACGGATTCGCGCTCAACGTCAACACGGACCTGAGTTATTTCAATTGGATCATCGCCTGCGAGGGCGAACCGGTCACGTCGATGGAACGTCTTCTCGACCGAGAGTTGGACCTTGGCGAGGTCGAGGACCGTTTGATCGCTAACTTCCGTGACGTTTTCGAGTATCCAAGATGAGACCAAACAGATCGACAACCGTGATTCGAACGGCCGCTTTTGCGCTCTTCGTTTGTTTTATGTCGGTTGGATGCGGCAGCATCGGCCGCCAGATCGAGAACGCTTCGATGGACAACCTCGAACAACAGGCCGAGCCGTCCGACGGGATGATCCGCGAACTGTTCGTCGAAAGCGGCCTTGGCGAGGGAGACGAATCGCTTGCCGAATTGAACCGGATCGAACGCGACCGAGTGGTCCGCGTCGTTCGCGGGATCAAGGAAAAGGGTATCCGCGAAGGCGATGCGAATTTTGGACTGCCGTTCGCCGATGAGCGCCTGCGCATCAAGGCGGCCTATTTCCTGGCAAAGCTCGGCGACGACCCGGCGGGGAATGATGAGTTCCTGCTCCGAATGTCGAAATCGAAAGATCCAGCGGTCCGGATCGATGCGGTCGATTTCATCGCGGCGCGGGTCGGCGACGGTCGCAAGGAGTTCTTGCCGATCCTGTTCGAGGAAGCGCCGGGCGCTGACGGCCACGTCGCAGAGGGATTGGTGTACTTCTTTGCCGACGAAGCGGAAACGGCGACGGAGACGTTTCTGACATACCTTGCGAAGGAGCCCAAATCGACGCGCATTGCCGTTTTCAAGCTGATCGCGATGTCGGACAGTGCTGATCACCCGGACGCAACCGAAAGCGTCCGGAAGAAGGTTGCGGTTTTCACGGAAAGCCCGGCGCTTAAGGCGATCGCGACCGAATTTCTCGCAAACGTGCGGTCAGTCAGGCGGCCCTCGAGCGGAAAGGGGTTCAAATAGCGCTAAGGAGACCGTTCGTAGTACGCGTTTCCGTCTGGCACGAACGCGGACGTGAAGGTCCCATTTGACGTAACCACCCTTTTATTCTTGGGCCGGGACAAATTCAACATCGGTAACGGAATCGAGCAGGTTGATCATTTGTGGGGCAAAAGTGTATCGCTTTGAGGCGACCGAAAGCACCACTGTCTGGCCCACTTCAATATCGTCAAACCTGAAGTGCCCAAAGCTGCCGGTTCGACCGGTGATGATCTCTCCGTTCGCCAAGGTGACTTGAACAAGTGCATTTCTTAAACCGTTTCCTCCATTTGTCGTTACGCGCCCGCTGATAGATGCTCCGGCAGCCGTCGGCGGAGCCAGACTCTGACCGCTTGCACTCCAATCGGAGAATTGCGAAACATCATTGGCCGTGATCGTATTCGCAGCAGCATTGAGCGAAAAAAGAGCGTGTTCGGTTATCAGCGAATC
The DNA here is from genome assembly GCA_964487505.1 of uncultured Blastocatellaceae bacterium. Taxonomy (GTDB): domain Bacteria; phylum Acidobacteriota; class Blastocatellia; order Pyrinomonadales; family Pyrinomonadaceae; genus JAFDVJ01. The sequence continues at coordinate 14,327 of CAZARD010000101.1, forward strand.
GGAACTGATCGGACGGCGGAATACACGATAGTTCGCCTCGGTTCCATTGACATCCGCATCGACGTAATGGAATGTCAGATCCGCAATAACGCCACTGCCCGAAACCGACCAGTATCGCGAAAGCGAAGACGCGGTCGCGTTGATCCCGGGCATAAAGCCGTCGATCGCCGATACGGTGATCGAACCAGAACCATTCACACCCGAGGATCTCATCGGAGAATAATTTGTCGGGTCACCGACGGGAAACAGAACATCTTCGTTAACCGCGGAGCAAAAATCCCGCCGAATACTGCCAATGACGTAAGCCGACGACGAAGTATTCGTAAGAACTCCGCCGCACTGAACGTGGATCATACCGGCATTAACCTTTGTGCTGATCGACATTGTGCGTCCGCTCGGAATGATCCCCGTGACAAGGCCATCTGGCACGCCCGCCGACCAGTTCGCCGCATTGGTAATATCTCCATCCGCGATCGCTGTTGTTGAAAATGACAAGATGCTGACAGTATTGCTGGCGCTTCGCCCGACGACAAGACGGTTGCGTGTGGCGTCGAATGCGAACGTGTTCACACCACCCGTCACCGTGCCGACGATACTGTTGCCTCCGCCCACGCCACTCGTGATCGCGCCCGTTGTTCCTCCCGCACCACTCCCGAAGCTAAATGCTCCGGCATTGACGATCGCTCCGTTGTCCCAAGCGGCGCTCTGAACCACGTAATTACCGTTCGAGAAAGCGGTCGCTGGGAAGTTGCCGACCCCATCAATTGCCGTCGAGCCTACAAGCGAATTTGTGCTCGATACCGCCCCGCTAATACCGGTCTTCCCGTCGCCCCACGTGACCGCTCCGGCACCGGTGATCGCTCCGTTGTCCCAAGAGATGCTCTGAACCAAGTAATTGCCGTTCGTCAAGGCGGTTAATCCACCGTTGCCGACTGCATCAGATACCGTCGAGCCGACGAGCGAATTTGCGCTCGATACCGCCCCGCTAATACCGGTCGTCCCGCTGCCCCACGTGACCGCTCCGGCATCGACGATTGCTCCGTTGTTCCAAAGGGTGCTGCGAACCACGTAGTTGCCGTTCCTCAAAGCGGTTACTCCGTTGACGCCGACCTGATCGCCTGCCGTCGAGCCGACGAGCGAATTTGCGCTCGATACCGCCCCGCTGATGCCGGTCGTCCCGCTGCCCCACGTGACCGCTCCGGCATCGGGGATCGCTCCGTTTTGCCAACCGGCACTGCTAACCACGTAATTGCCGTTCGCCAAAGCAGTTACTCCGTTGAGGCCGACGTTATCATCTGCTGTTGAGCCGACGAGCGAATTTGCGCTCGACACCGCCCCGCTGATGCCCGTCGTCCCGCTGCCCCACGTGACGGCACCGGCATTGACGATGGCTCCGTTGTCCCACAAGGTACTGCGAACCACGTAATTGCCGTTCCTCAAAGCGGCTACTCCGCCGTTGCCGACGAAATCATTTGCCGTCGAGCCGACGAGCGAATTTACGCTCGATACCGCTCCGCTGATGCCCGTCGTCCCGCTGCCCCACGTGACCGCCCCGGCAGAGAAGCTCGCTCCGTTGTTCCAGCTGGCACTGGCAACTACATAATTGCCGTTCGTCAAAGCGAAAACTCCAGCACTCCCGATCGCATCGCCTGCCGTCGACCCTACGAGCGAATTTGCGCTCGATACCACACCGCTAATGCCGGTCGTCCCGTTGCCCC
>CAZARD010000102.1:0-16021 GCA_964487505.1 uncultured Blastocatellaceae bacterium
ATTTCTGGACTTTGAAAATCGTGAACGTTATAATCGTGGGACTTTTCCGACGTTTCAGCGTATAGATGAACAGATGACGACCGGCCCGGCAGGCAAGCGGACAAAACTGTCCCACAAGATATCGGCTGCGATCAGCGCCGAGCGGCCGTTGCGCGAACTCGCGGGCAACCTTTCCTACTTCGCGAAATCCGCCCTCGCCGAGGCCAACAGCCTTTCGATCGAGAAGGTCGAGATCAAACTCGGAAAACTGCCCAAGCGGCTCGACGGATTCCGGATCATTCACCTCTCGGACATCCATCACAGCCCGTTCACGTCGCTCGACCATATCGTCCGCGCCGTCAAGGTCGCCAACCGCTTGAGGCCCGACCTTGTCGTGTTGACCGGCGATTATGTTTCCCACGACAGTGAGTTCATCGCTCCGGTCGCCGAGGCGCTCGCGAAGCTGCGTGCCGAGTTCGGATCTTTCGCGTGCTTGGGAAACCACGATCATTGGACCGATGCCGCGATGGTGACGAATCGCTTTCGGACAGCCGGCATCAACGTGCTGATCAATGAAGGCCTCCGTTTTCAGGCGCGCGACGCCGCGTTCTGGCTTTGCGGCGTCGACGATTATATGGTCGGAAAAACGGATCTCGGTGCGGCGCTCCGCGGATCATTCCCGGACGAGATGAAACTCCTCCTGGCGCACAATCCGGTGCTCGTCCGGCAGGCTGCGCGTCGTGGCGTCGACCTAGTGCTCAGTGGCCACACTCACGGCGGACAGGTCAAATTGCGTGACGACGAAAAGAGGATTCTGCCGAAAAGACGCCTGACCGCCGGACTGCACCGCAGAAAGGAAACGCAGATCTATATCACCCGCGGCATCGGCACTGTCGTCGTACCGGTCCGCTACCAATGCCCGCCCGAGATTTCTTTGATAGAATTGCGGGCGACTTGAAGCGATTTCGGGATTTGCATCCTGGATTCACGGTCGAACGCGAGGAAACTGAATGACGTCGCAACCTGAGATCCAAGATCCGAAATCCAAAATCTAAAATCGATATGCGTGGAATTGCGACGATCCCAAACCTCTTGACTTTCATGCGCATGGCGCTGATTCCCGTGTTTGCGAGCCTTTTGTTTTACGGGTACAGCGGTTGGGCGCTGATCGTCTTCGTCGTCGCCGGGGTTTCGGACGGCGTTGACGGATTTGTCGCGCGCCGCTTCAATCAGCAATCCGAGCTCGGGACGATAATTGATCCGATCGCAGACAAACTGCTGATGACGGTCGCTTTCATCGTTCTTTCGATGCCGAACGTTCTGCAGCCCGCGAAACACCTGCCGGTTCCCTTCTGGGTGACCGCGGCCGTCATCGGACGCGACGTTCTGATAGTGACGGTCGCCGGCGCGATCAATATTATGACCGGTTTCCGCGGCTTCAAACCGAGTTGGCTCGGCAAGGCTTCGACGACTGTCCAGGTCGCCGCCGTCACGCTGATCCTTATCGCCGCCGTCTTCGGCTACAGTTTTTACCTTCCGACAACCTATTTCATCGTCGTCCTTTTCGCCTTCGCCTCGGGCCTGCACTATGTCTTTTTCGTCTCTAAACTGATGCGGGAAACGGCGGAGCGATCGTGAGTTGCGATCGAGACAGCACCCGTTCAAGATTCAAGATCCAAGAATCCGTGGAATCTGAAATCCCGGAATCTGAAATCCTGGGAGGCTGTCGGAATAATCAGCAAATTCCGATTTGGTAAGGTTTCAGCGTGCATAGCACGCGTCGAATCGGTAGCACCACGTGGAGCGGAGCGAAACGTGGTGTCGGAGGCGAACACGGCGAAAAGCGTGTGAAACACGCGTCTCTGTTCGTTTCCTCCGCTCGGCGTCGCGTGTTTCACACGTTCCGTGGTTCATATGGACGACCCCGCACCAGGTTCGGCTTCGGCTTCACCTGGTGCTACCGAAACGGCGCTCACTCTGACGGGTTAATTCGACAGGCTCCCAGAATCTGAAAGCTGAAATCCCGGAATCTGAAATCCTGGAATCCTGGAATCTGGAATCTAATACGTCAGAACCCGATCTCGCACCCGAGTTGGTTTTCGCTTGTATTTCCTGATCTTTACAATGAAGATCTTGTCGTATTCGGTCTCGGCCAGGGGCTTGTACTTCTCGGCCCCGACGAGTAGGTTCGTCAGCGCCGGCGTGGTCGAGTTATGCCCGACTATCAGCAGCCGCTTGATCTTGCCGGTCATTATCATCTCGGCCATCTGCTTCAGATCGCGATGGTTATAGATCTGGACTGTAAGTCGGCGCTTTGCCGCGAGCGGCGCGACCGTCTCGCGCGTGCGGATGAAGTCCGAAGAAAAGATCGCGTCGATCTTATACTTCCTGACCGCTCGAATCAGACTTTCGGCCCGCCGCCTGCCTTCCGGCGTGAGCACCGGATCGACCTTGTCGGCGGTCGCCGAAACGTCCTTCTCCGCGTGACGAAGCAGGATCACCGTCAACTTCCGATGCTGAGCCTGAACGCCGCTTCCAATGAAAAGCAGAACGAAGAGGGTAAATGTGACTGTTAGGATATTCCTCATACAATGAAATTGATCGCTTTTCTCCCCTTCAGCCGCGCCCAAATCCGAATTCCGAAATCCCAACTCCCAAATGCCTAGACGAACATTTTCCCCGGATTCAGGATTCCGTTCGGGTCGAAGACCTTTTTGATCGCCTTCATTACCTCAAGCGTCGGGCCGTCGACCGCGTAGTCCATATAGGGTGCCTTGACGTAGCCGATACCGTGTTCGCCGCTGATCGTGCCGCCGAGATCGACCGACAGTTGAAATGTCTCTTTGACGCACTCGCGGGCGCGTGCGATCTCGTCCGGGTTGTTCCGGTCGAGGACAAAATTGACGTGGATGTTGCCGTCGCCGGCGTGGCCGAAGTTCGCGACGAAAGTGGCGTGTTTTTTTCCGATCTCTTCGATCCGCGCGACGAGTTCTGGCACTTTAGAGCGCGGCACGACGACATCTTCATTGATCTTCAGATTGCCGAATTTCATCAGGCTCGGACTGATCGCGCGCCGCACGTCCCACAGCCGGTCCTCGTCTTCGCCCGATTCGGCCCGGATCACGTCGAACCCGCCGTTCTCGGACAGGATCTGTTCGATCCGGGCGGAGTGCTTTTCGACTTCGGCGCGCGAACCGTCCACGGCGACAAGCAGGATCGCGGCCGCGTCCGTCGACAGCCCGAACGCGTAATTCTGCTCGATCGCTTCGATGCAGTACTTGTCGATGACCTCCATCGCCATCGGTAGAATTCCTTCGGGCGTGAATTTGGTGAGCACGCGGCACGCCGCCTCCATCGAACGGAACGAGGCGCGCACCGTTGAGGTCGTTTCGGTCATCGGAAGCAGCTTCAACGTCGCCTCGGTGATGATCCCGAGCATTCCCTCGGAACCGCACATAAGACCCGTAAGATCGAATCCGACGACGTTCTTTTCGGTCTTGCCGCCCGTCCGGATGACCTCGCCGGTTGCCGTCACGACCTCAAGCCCGAGCACATAACGCTTTGTATTGCCGTATTTAGGAGTCCGCATTCCGCCGGCGTTCTCGGCGATGTTGCCGCCGATATACGAATCTTTGTACGAGGCCGGGTCGGGCGGAAAGAACACGCCGCGCTTTTCGACCTCCTGCTGGAGCGCGAACGTCGTGATGCCCGGCTGGCACACGCAGTATAGATCGTCGGCGTTGATCTCGAGAATCTTGTTCATCCGGTCCGTGCCGACGACGATGCCGCCGTCGATCGGGACCGCCCCGCCGGTGTAGCCGACGCCGCCGCCGCGCGCCGTGATCGGGAAAAGATATTCGTTCGCCAGTTTGATGATGGCGACCATCTCGGCCGTCGTCGCCGGAAGCACGACCGCTTCGGGCGGAAATTTCTCTTTGACCGCGTCTGCGCCGTAGGGCTCGACCTTGTCCGGATCAACGAGCACGTTTACGGCTCCGACGATCGCGCGAAGTTTGTCCAGTACTTCGGGCCTCGACGCGGTCGTGGTCGCGCGGCCGTGCGATTGGAAATGGATTGATTCGTACATTTTGCCTTTATTCGATTGCTTCGATCCGATCTTGGAACAGATTCACGAGTTTATGATCCTCACTCAGCGAGACCACATCGTCCCACGCGGCATTGACGGCGGCAAAGAAATCCTTCATTTTCATGTTTCCGAGCCTGACGTGGATCACTTTCGGAGGAGGTTCAGAAAGCATCATGCGATGTGAAAAGTCGCTATCTTTCGTAACGGCGGTGAGTTCAGATTCGCACGCGAACTCCCAGATCGCTTCATCCGTCGCGGTCGGGTTGATTTCAATCTGGTGAACGAACTGTTCGCCGCTCCAACGCGCGAACCTGTAGGGAAGGTTCACATCTATCAGAAACTTAGGCATATTCGCGCGTCGGGACGATAACGAAACTACGTCCGACGATCCCAGAAGCAAATTCCAAACAAGCGGTCAGGTCCTCGCGTTCCAGTGACGGAAACTGCCGAAGAACTTCGTCAAAAGACTCGCCCGCACTAAGAAATTCCAATATGGTTTGAACCGTAATTCGCGTTCCGCGTATTGTCGGTTTTCCGTTGCAGATCCTCTCGTCGATCGTGATTCTTTCCGCAACCTTGTTCATAAATCCGATTTTAGCTCATTAGGTATTCAAATGAAATTCTTAATCTTCTCCGCCTGGGACGTGAACCCTTGCGCACCGGTTACGAATCCGTTGCAGTGCGACTATACTTATCGCGGAATATGATCAGGAAGTTCGAATACACGCCGATCCTTGGCTGGTCCGTCAGCCGCTACGACACCTTCGCGACGTGCCGGCGGAAGTATTGGTACAGCTATTATGCCGCGTGCGATCTCGAGTTCGATCTGCGTGCGATCAATTCGTTGAAGAACTTGACGTCGATCCCGCTCGAGATCGGAAACATCACGCACAAGGTTATCAAGACGCTCCTCGACCGTGTCAAAAAGACGCCGGTTCCGATCGACAGCGACCGTTTTCTCGACTTCGTCCGCCGGAAAACGCTCGAGACGGCCGCCGGCAAACGATTCAGCGAGATCTATTACCGAGAGCTCGAAGACATAAACGCCGAGGAAGAGATCCTGCCGTCGGTTCTCAAAGCGTCGCGCAACCTGCTCGAAAGCGAGCGGTTTCTATGGTTGCTTTCCGACGCGCAGGCGCGGCGCGACGAGTGGATCGTCGATCCCGAGGGCTACGGCGAATGCCGGATCGACGGGATGAAGGCCTATTGCAAGGTCGATTTTCTTTTCCCGGTCGGCGATGAACTCGTGATTCTCGATTGGAAAACGGGCAAGGAGTCGCGTATGGCGGCATCCGAGCATCTCGACAAACACGGCCGACAGATGCGCGGCTATGTCGCCTGGGCCCATTTCCAGTTCGAGCACGACGTGGCGAAGATCAAGCCATACGTCGCGTATCTTCTGCCCGATTACCGGGAACGCTCGTATTCGGGAAACGAGTTTGATATCGAGGACTTCGCCGACACGATCCGCGAAGAAACAGAGCAGATGTACGCCTACTGCCGCGACGCCGAGGAGAACTTCCCGAAGGCAAAGGAGGAGTTCGAGATGACCCACAATCTCGCGATCTGCAAGTTCTGCAATTTCAGGGAGTTGTGCGGGCGAACGGCGAATCTTGAGAGCAAGCTGCCGAACGGGTCAGATGATTAGATCCCGTCGCATAGACCGCGACGATGAGACTGTTACGAGTTTCAACGTTGGAATTCAGGGATCTTTCTTTTCGAGGCTCTGATATTGCCGGCTGTCAGCTGATAGCTTTTGGCTGACAGCTTGGATCGAAGATCTAATCGGCCGGAAACAGGTCAAATGAATCCTCGTCCTCGTCGGAAATTTCCGGCGTCCATAGACAAAGAGAAAGATCGCACCTCCCTTTCGAATCAAAAACGACGCCTTCTTGTTCGAGGAGTTTCTGCTGGAGATCGAACGGGACCGTGAATTTCGCCGTCGAGCACCCGCCCGAAGCGTTGACGACGCGCTGCCACGGTACGTTGTCCGCCGATGCCGAATGCATCACGTACCCGACAGTTCTGGCCGTATAGCCTTCGCCGAGGATCGCCGCTATCTGGCCATACGTCATTACGCGCCCGCGCGGGATCGACCGCACGAGCGCGTAGACCTTTTCGCGATAAGATTGTTCATCGACGAGCATTTCATAAACCCATTCCATGATTTCAGATTCCAAGATTCCAGAATATCTCGAACTGGAATCTGGAATTCGGAATATTTGGAATCTGAAATTTGGAATCTGAGGCCTTCGGCGTCAGAACAGTCCCACCACGTTTCCGTTCTCGTCGATATCGATGCGCTCAGCCGCCGGATGCTCCGGGAGTGCCGGCATCGTTCGCATATCGCCGCAGATCGGATAGATGAATCCGGCGCCGACGCTCGCACGGACCTCGCGGACCGGAAACGTAAAACCACTCGGAGCGCCGCGCAAGGTCGGATCGTGGCTCAGACTGAGATGCGTTTTCGCCATGCAGATCGGCAGCTTTCCGAAGCCGTTCTCTTCATACGATTTGATCTGGCTCGCGGCCTGCGTCGAAAAGCTCACTTCCTGCGCGCCGTAGATCTTCGTTGCGATTGCCTCGATCTTTTTCGCGATCGGCTGGTCGAGATCGTACAGGAACTTGAACTCGCTCGGCTCTTCGGCCGCGGCGACAGTCATTTCCGCCAATTCTATCGCGCCCTTGCCGCCTTCGGCCCAGTGCGTCGAGACGGCCGCGCCGAGCGCTCCGGCTTCAACCGAAATCCGCTTGATCGCCGCGATCTCGTCCGGATGATCGGTTTCGAACGCATTGATCGCGACGACCGGAGTAACGCCGTGGATCTTGATATTCTCGATCTGCTTGATCAGATTCGCGGCGCCCGCCTCGACGTCCGCGACGTTCAGTTCGAGAAGTTCCTTAGGCAACGCCTTGCCGGCAACGATCTTGTATTTGCCGCTGTGAGCTTTGAGCGCGCGGACCGTCGCCACCAGCACACAGGCGTCGGGAACGAGACCGCTGTAACGGCATTTGATGTTGAAGAACTTCTCGGCGCCGATATCGGCCCCAAAGCCGGATTCCGTCAGCAGATAATCTCCGCACTTCGCGCCGATAAGATCGGCGAGGATCGAACTGTTGCCGTGCGCGACGTTCGCGAACGGTCCGGCGTGGACCAGCGCCGGAGTGTTCTCAAGCGTCTGCATCAGCGTCGGACGGATCGCGTCGCGCATCAGCACGGTCATCGCGCCCGCGGCGCCGATCTCCTCGGCGGTGACCGGGGTCTTGTCGTTCTTGAGCCCGACGACGATGCGACCGAATCGTTCGCGCATATCCTGAAGCGATGTCGTCAGCGCGAGGATCGCCATCACCTCTGACGCGACCGTGATGTCGAATCCGGTCTCGCGCGGAACGCCGCCTTCGAGTTTTCCGCCGAGCCCGATGACGATGTGCCGCAGCGCGCGGTCGTTCGTATCGAGAACCCGTTTCCAAGTGATCGAATACGGGTCGATATTTAGCGGATTGCCGCGCATCAGGTCGTTGTCGATCATCGCCGCCAGCAGGTTGTTGGCGGCGCTGACGGCGTGGATGTCGCCCGTCAGGTGAAGGTTGAAGGTTTCCATCGGGACAACCTGAGCATACCCGCCGCCGGCCGCGCCGCCCTTGATCCCGAAAGTCGGTCCCTGCGAAGGTTGCCGGAGCGTGATGACGGCGCGTTTGCCGATATGCTTCATCGCCTCGCCGATACCGATCAGCGTTGTCGATTTCCCTTCGCCGAGCGGCGTCGGGGTGATCGCCGAAACGTCGATGTACTTCGCTGTCGGCCGGTCTTTAACCTTGTCGAGGACGCTGAGCCGCAGTTTGGCAATGTGCGGACTTCCGTAGATGTCGAAATCGTCGGTCGAGAGATCCATCTGCTCGGCGATTTCATTGAGCGGTCTAAGTTTCGCCGCTTGGGCGATGGCCAGATCTGATTGCATATGATTCACCTTTTCTACTTTGGGATTATGATTCCTTCGAGCCCATTTCAATCGACCTTCCGGAGCATGATCGATTTCACGTTCCTTACCCAACGTCCGTGTTTCTTGTCATCGGGTACTATGATTTGAAACGGCCCCTCGTTTTTTGAGAGCGCCGCGCCGTCACGTTGGTCCGCGATCAAGACGACGCGATCCGTGAACTCGGCCGAAAATTCCGTGATCGAGAAAACCGCCTTATATCCGTCCGTGCCCTCGACGACCACGTACGCGGCAATTTCTTTGCCCCGCAACTGGTCCTGAAGTATTCTCGCCCCGGCAGAAATCAACAGGTCGCGGAGCGCAAAACCTGCGTAGTTCGAGACCCGTCCATCGTGACCGGTCGCATTCAACTCGCGCCGCTCGAACGTTGCAAGGTCTTTCGCGGTCAATTCAACGGTCCGACCGCCATCAACGGCGAGCCTTATCGTCTGTGCGTATGTGAAATCGACGAAAAAAAACAGCGCAACTAGAAAAACAACAAGAGTCAATCGCATAAATAACCTCGAATGGACCGCGCCAAAATCCGATTGCGGTTTTGGTTCACTCGGCGACCAGGATCGTCCTTGCCGGAGCGCCGTCGCCGGCACCGCCCACGATCTTGAGCGGCAGGCAAAACAGTTTGTAGTCGCCGGCCGGAACTCCGCGCAGGTCGAGACCTTCGATGATCACGACCTCGGCTTCGAGAAGCGCGATATGCGTGTCGAACGATCGGGCGCCGAACTTCTCGACCGATAAATAATCGATGCCGACGAGTTTCGCGCCGCGCGCGACAAGCGTCCGCGCGGCGTCCGGCTCGATGTACGTGAAATCCTCGCGAAAGCCATTTTCGGGCTCGTTCCAGAAAGCCGAATTCCGGGTCTTGAAAAGAACTCTTTCTACATTATCTATCGCCTTGATGTGGGCGGATGTAATCGCCGTCACATCGTCCGGCATTTCAACGACTCGGCACGGCCCGACGAGCTTGTAAAGATCGAGCCCCTCTACTCGCCGGGTGTTCTCGATGAAATGGTTCGGCGCATCGACGTGCGTCGCCGTGTGGACACCGAAACAGACCTGAGAGACGTTCGCGGCATCGCCGTTGGCGAGCGCCGCGCATACATCGAATTTCACCGTCGGATCGCCCGGAAAGGTCGGGACAAGCTCGCTGACCGCGACCGTAACGTCGTAGATCTTCATGAGTTTAGGATATCAGAAAGCGGGGCAGGATTTTCGATTTTGGATTTTGGATTGCGGATTTGGGAGCATTTGGGATTGCGGATTTGGGATTGGGGATTTCGAACTCTACGAGGGCTGATGCGAAATCCAAAATCCAGAATCCCCATTCCAAAATCCCAAATCCCAAATCCCCAATCCAAAATCCCAATGGTTCCGACGCCATCTGCCGCTGCCAACCCAATCGCCGCGTTGCCGATTTGACGCTTATCGGCTCTCCGTTATCAAATTGAGAGTATTCTAACGATTATGGAGATTCAACATCGACAATCCGACGGCCGCGGCGAGTTCTTCATAGAGGTTGATGGCGAGCGTCTCGCGCTGATGACATATTCGATCGCCGGCGAAAAAAGGATCATCATCGACCATACCGAGGTCAGTGACAAACTCCGCGGAACCGGCGCCGGCAAGAAGCTTGTCTCCGCCGGCGCGGCGCACGCGCGCGCGAACGGGATCCGCATCGTGCCGCTGTGTCCGTTCGCGAAGGCCGTGATGGAAAAAAACGCCGACGAATACGCCGACGTCCTCGACCGATGAGCCAGCCCCGCATCTCAGCGTCGAGCTACTCGAACACCGCTCCGCTCGTTTGGTCGTTCCAGTTCGGATCGCGTCGCGGCTCGGTCGAACTGATCCTCGACACGGCGCCCGCGCGTTCCGCCGAACTTCTGGCGGGCGGACGCGTGAACGCGGCGCTCGTGCCGGTCATCGCGTATCAAACCATCCCGGACGTGCGACTCGTGCCCGACGTATGCGTCGGCGCCCGCGAGCGTGTGCGAAGCGTTTGCCTCGTCACGAACGGCCTCGATCTCAAAGACGTCAAGAGTGTCGCACTTGACGTTTCGTCGCGCACGTCGGTCGCGCTGACGAAGATCTTGTTCCGCGAATTTCTCGGGATCGACCCGGTATTCAGGCCATCGGAGCCCGACCTCCCGAAGATGCTCGCGGAAAATGACTGCGCGTTGCTGATCGGCGATCCGGCGCTTGTGATCTCGGACTTGAGATCCGGGATCTCGGATTTGAAGGCTTCCCGGTCCCGAATAACCTCATTCGATCTCGTCGAACTCTGGCGTGAATTCACGGGGCTCGGATTCGTTTTTGCGATGTGGATGACATCCGAAATGACGGTCGGCGTCGATTTCGCGGGCGCGCGTGACGAGGGGCTTCGCCACGTCGAGGAGATCATCGCCAATTACGAGTCCGAGATACCGCTAGGAACGGAAGAGTTCCGCCGTTATCTGACGTCGAATATCGCGTACTCGGTCGATGATTCGATGCGCGCCGGTCTCGAGCTTTTCTTCGATCTTGCCCGGCGCCAGAAACTGATCGATTCCCCGCGCCCCCTTGTTTTCGTCGATTAGGCACCTCTGAACGCGTTGGCCCATCAGGACGCCGGTCGGCGGGCTTCAGGGCAAACAAAAAGTGAAGCCGCGCGCAGGTTGGAAAAGCGACGACTTCACATCACGGGGGTGGCAAACAGTTCTTTACGACCGCGATTCTCGAAAGCGATCCCGTCGGCGAACTGACCTGACAGTGATAATCGCAGTTATCTGTCGAAAATCGGCTCATTTTTTCTGACCTGCGCGATTGCCCTCCACAGTACGAATGAATCAATCGTTGTAAGGATTTTCCCGGAGCGTCTTTTCGATCTCGCCGGCCCGCCGAGCGGCCCATGCCGGATCGATCGATCCCAGCAATTCCAGCTGTTTCGCAAAGATCATCCGGCGGCAATCCCGATTCTCGTCCCGGTTGCGGAACTCGAACGCGACGCCGTCCCAAAAAGTGACGAGCGAGATCAGTGAAAATAGCAGATCTTCTTTCGAATCGAACGACGTTCGCGCAAGTTCCAACCCGCGCTCGGTCGTTACGAGTTCGAATCGGCCGTCATTGATCTCGACATGCGGCGATCCGTCGTCGGATCGCACGGTCTGAAACCGATAAGCGCCGGCGTGCGGTCTTGCGCGCTGGAGCAATTCGTTGTATTCGTGTTGGAGTTCGCCGATCGGATCGTTCATCGTGATGCAAGTCCGCCGATCGCGGACGTTCTATCATCGTCAATTTCATCGATCACGGAGAAAGAAATGGGAATTATCATTGCGATCATACACGTTTGCGGCATCGCGTTCATTATCGGATTCGTTCTTGCGCTCCTGAACTGGGCGTTCGGACTCCATTTGGGGCTCAAGGGGGCCGAGGTCCCGGCAGATCCTGCCGCGGGCGTGGTGTTCCTCGTGCTCGGCCTGGTCTTTCTCGGCATCGGCAAACTGCTTGACAAGAAGTTCGGTTGATCGGGCCTTAAGTGAGATTGCGTCCGACCACTCTCGGGAAGCGGATGTGATAGCGATCCCGATAAATCGGCTTCATCGACAAAAAAAGACGGCCCACATCGGCCGCCGGTTCGTCGGTCATACTCCTGACCATCGAACCTGCTTTTCCTCTTTTTGCGGAGATTCTGGCGCGGAGCGCGATCGAAGTTCGTCCGCGTCTCCGCACCAGATCCTTTCGGGGGTGGTCGGGGGGTGGCTTGGGGACTTAGAAAAGGTTCGACTGGAAAAGCAGAAGCCATCCGGCGACGATGACGAATATCAGCAAGAAGACGTCGTTCGCGCCCAACTGTGTTTCATCGTTTCTCATTTGCATCTCACCTCTTGTAAAATCTCTCACTTGCTAATGCGAAAATCGGTCGCCAAAAGTATCAACGACTGGCACAAAATTTGATTTCCACCAGCGTGTTAAATGAAAAGACGGCGGAATCAAGATTTTTGCCGTTTCTTGAAGCGAATTTTCGCGATTTGCAAAAGACCCGGATTCACTTTGCAAAGAATCCGACGGATTTATGAGCCATATTCAACCGATTCTTGACAAGGTTCTCGACGGTGGACGCATGACCTCCGAAGACTGCACGGCGCTTCTTGAAAGCTACGACATCGCGCGCATCGGCGCGGCCGCGGACGAGGTCCGCAAGCGCAAGCACCCGGACAACGTCGTCACCTACATCATCGACCGCAACATCAATTACACCAACGTCTGCAATGTCGTTTGCACGTTCTGCGCGTTTTACCGCCGGCCGGGAAAACCCGACACGTACGTTCATTCGTTCGACGAGATCTGCAAACGGATCGACGAAACGATCGAACTCGGCGGCACCGGCGTCCTGATGCAGGGCGGACTTCATCCCGATTTCGGCATCGAATGGTACGAAGACCTTCTGTCGCGGCTTCACGAACGCTATCCAAAATTCCAGCTTCACTGCTTTTCGCCGCCCGAGATTCACAACATCCATCTCATCAGCGGGCTCGATTACGAAACGATCATGGCGCGGCTCAAGGCGGCGGGACTCAACTCGATGCCCGGCGGCGGCGGCGAGGTCCTCGATGACGAGGTCCGCAAGCGCGTCTCGACGAAATGCAATACGCAGCAATGGCTCGACGTGATGCGTGCGGCGCACAAGGTCGGGCTGCGAACGACGGCCTCGATGATGTTCGGTATCGGCGACCGCATCGAGCATCGCGTCCGGCATCTCCAGCGCGTCCGCGACGTGCAGGACGAAACAGGCGGATTCACGGCGTTCATTCCGTGGACGTTCCAGCGTGAGAACACGGCGCTCGGGCGGAGGATCACCGAAGAGCCGACCGGAATGGATTACATCAAGATGCTGTCGGTGTCGAGGCTGTTCCTCGACAACTTCGATCACATTCAGGCTTCATGGCTGACTCAAGGGCTGCGGCTCGGACAGGTCGCGCTGCGGATGGGCGCTGACGATATGGGTTCGACGATGATCGAAGAAAACGTCGTTTCGGCCGCCGGCGCGCATAACGAAGCCACCGAAAAGGAACTGCGATATCAGATCAGCGAAGCCGGTTTCATCCCGCGCCAGCGCGATATTCTCTACAACTACATCGACCGCGAAGAAGTCACCGAACTCGACAAGCGCGAATCGATGAAGCTCAAGGAACTCAGCGTCGCGTTCGCGGATTAGCTAAGATGGACCACGTAGGGAGTCGACCGTTGTAGTTTCGCGACGTGGGCGATCCCGTAGGAGTTACGCGTTCATTCGTTACAATCGGAGGGCTTTGATGGTTACTGGCGGCGACTTTCCGTCCCGCTTCCCCAAAAAATACCATCTGCCTCCATTGTTGCAGGTGCGTGTGCAACGATTCTCAATACAACATCAAAATCCTTGAAACGTAGCAGGCAACGATGTATCTTCATTGTAGAGACGCGTGGAGTAAAACGAATGAAAGTTCAGGTTCAAAAATGGGGCAATAGTTTGGCGCTTCGGATACCAAAGTCATTTGCGATCGAGTCAAAAATCGGTCAAGGATCGACGGTCGAAGTCTCAGTCGAAAACGGCAGGATAATTGTTTTCCCGGTTGCGGAACCCGATGATCAGTTAGAAGACCTATTGGCGCAGGTAACACCTGAGAATATTCACGGTGAGATCGATGACGGCGGCAGCGTCGGACGGGAGGCTTGGTAATGCTGTACGTACCGGATCGCGGAGACGCAATTTGGATCGACTTCAATCCGCAGGCTGGACACGAGCAGACCGGCAGACGGCCGGCAATCGTCCTGTCGCCGCAAAAATATAATGGCAAAGTCGGACTCTGTTTGCTTTGCCCGATCACAAATCAGATCAAAGGCTATCCGTTCGAAGTTTTGATTCCGCCGGGCAGCGGCGTCACTGGAGTTGTGTTGTCCGACCAGACACGAAGCCTCGACTGGCGCGCGCGGAAGGCTGACTTCATCGCGGCCTTGCCGGAAAGCGTGATAACCGAGGTTCTGAAGAAGCTGAAATCGCTTCTTTAGTTCGTCTGTCTAGCGAACCTGCGCAATCCGCAATGTCCCAATCCTCGTTTTTCCCCCATTTGCGCCGGCGATTGTGGATGATCGAGAGATCGCAGGGTTGATGATGGCAGTTCATCGATGCACGAGTCGTTCAACAGCCACTAATCCCAATCCTTCTTCAACAGCAACTCCTCGATCCGGTAGGCATGCAGCATTTCGTGATTGAGGACATGGCGAAACATGATCAAGACCGAATATTCGCGGAACGCTTCGTGGACCGCGGGACGCTGCCAGTCTTCGGGCGAAAGTCCGCGGAGACAAGCGACGAGGCTTGCGCGTTCTTTTTGATACCGTTCGAGGGACTCGTCGAGATCGACCTCGAGCAGCGCTCCGGCTTCGTCTTCGGCTGAATTCTCGATCGTCTTGATGACCGGATTCGGCGTCGACAGGATCAGATCGAGCCTCGCGCGGAACGCGACATCGGATTGCGAAAGATGGCACGCATGTTCATACGCCGACCATTTTCCGAGGCCCGGACGGCGCTTCAGAATGTCAGCCGGCACTTCCCGGATCATCGGAATGATCACGTTCGGCACGTTCTCAAGAGCAACTATCAAGGCGATTGTTTCGATCATATTTCCATCCGGCTTCATTGTATGGATGGTCGTTTTGAATACCAAACGTCATCCGGTCCAACGATCTTGCGATCTCTTACCTTTTGTTTGCCGGTCGCTGCCGAGGATGTGTCAAAAGGCACTTGGAAATTGGGTTACACGAATTGCCGTTCGTTTTAACGAACGGATCGGGGTGAACCGCGATGACCTCGGCTTTAGCCGAATCTTGGGCTAAAGCCCTGTAAAGAGTAAAGTTATCTGATACCGTCAGCTAAAGCGGACGGCAATTCATCGGACAACGCTTGCGATTACTCCGAAAATTCCCGTATCGGAGTTTTGACTCAGCCTCTGCCGCAGGCGGTACTGACCGTTTCACTCTTTCACCCTTCGTTTGCCGGTCGCTACCGCTCCCGGTTCTGACTTCGCCTTTTGTTTGGGCTCGGAAGCAGCGATTACAAAAGTCTTACAATCGCGGCCGCAAATTCCTGTTAGGATTGCAATTAGCGCAATACCAACGCCATTTTAGTCGAGGAATTTATGCAAAATGTAGTCAAGATTTCGAGCGCGAAATCACAGAAAATCCACTGGAACACGATCGTTGCGGTCGTTCTTTTCCACGTTGCGGCGGTCGCGGCGTTTTTTACTTTCAGTTGGCAGAATCTGGTCGCTTTCACACTTTTGTGGTGGGTCGCGAACAGTCTCGGGATCGGGCTCGGTTATCATCGACTGCTGACGCACCGCGGCTTCAAGACGCCGAAATGGCTTGAGTTCACGCTCGCCTTTTTCGGAACGCTCGCGCTCCAATCGGGGCCGATCTCGTGGGTCACGACGCATCGCCTGCACCACGCATTCACCGAAACCGACAAGGACCCGCACTCGCCGGTCGGCGGCTTGTGGTGGTCGCATATCGGCTGGATATTCAAGGGCACGGCGCAGATCCAGTCGGAAGCGACGATGACGCGCTATTCGCCGGACCTGATGAAAGAACGCGTCCTTCGCGTGATGAACGATTACTATTGGCTCTCGACCGTGGTCGCCGCGGCCGCGTGTTTTGCGATCGGCGGCTGGACGATGGTCTTTTGGGCGGTCGGTCTGCGGACGGTTTTCGGATGGCACACGACGTGGCTCGTCAATTCGTGGACGCACACCTGGGGCTCGCGGCGGTTCGAAACCCGCGACACCTCGACCAACAGCGGTTTGATCGCCGCCGTCACGTTCGGCGAAGGCTGGCACAACAACCATCACGCGTATCCGCGCTCGGCTCGCCACGGCCTGACCTGGAAAGAGTTCGATTTCAACTGGATACAGATCAAGGTGATGGAAAAACTCGGCCTCGCAACCGACAT
>CAZARD010000103.1:0-7772 GCA_964487505.1 uncultured Blastocatellaceae bacterium
CTCGCCGGAGTCGCTTTTGACGACCTCGACGCGGATCTTGTCGTTCGTCAAATCTTCGAACGCCGAACGCGGTCCGTACAAGACGACCTTTGCCGAACGGCCCGATTCGTCGCCGAAGACCGGGATCATAAACATCCGCTCGATCCGCTTTTCGCCGATTCTGACGACGACGTCGACGATCGTGTCGATCAGTTTCACTTTCGGGCTGAGAACCACCAGTGAAACCTGCCGCGTCGTGAAATCCGATGTTTTCCCGGCAAGGTCGATCTTCTCGGTCGAGATCTGGTCGAGCGTCTTGATATAGCTTTCGGGCGCCCTGACGCGGACCTTGGCCGGCAGCGCGGTCGCTTGGTAGACCTCAAGATCAGTGCCGACCGAGCCTTCGGTCTCGACCTTCACAGGAATTTCTCGCTCGTCGACCTTTTCGAGTTTGACGGCGATGCGGTCAGGCTGGATATCGACGACCTTGACGCCGGTCGGAAGATCGACGCTCAGATTCTCGGGCGTGATCTGCACGCTTCGGTCGCCGGCCGGCGAATCGGTCAGGTCGAGCGAGACGATCAGGTTCTCCTTGTTGATCTGGGCGATCTTCCGGTCGTCGCCGGTGACGACGATATCGATCTCCTTGACCGGCGAGTTCGTGATCTCGACCTCGTTCGAAACGCGGAGGTTGAGCGATACGCTCCGCAGGCGCTCTGTCTTCGGCTCGCGCAATCCGGACACTCCGAACCAAAGCGCGAGCGTGATCACGAGCGCGATCAGTTTCATCGTCCAATCCTCAAGGAAGATCTTGCGTATCAATCCCGCGGCGAACGACCTGATATCTGAGATGTTCAAATCGGAAATACTCATCCGGTTTGGTGATTGGTTGTCCTCAGGCGATCGCGGGTTGCCGCCCGGATCGCGCCGGTCATTTCTCCTTGTTGTACGGAATTCCGAGCGCCTTCGGGGCCCGCGAAAGTCCGATGAACCCGGCAAGCACGATGATCGTCAGTACATACGGAATGATCTGTATGAACTGCACCGGAATGTCCTCGCCGGACGGCAGCTTGATCAGGCCCTGGAGAAGGACCGATAGCGCCTCGGTAAATCCGAAGAACAGGCACGCGAAAAGCACCGGGACCGGCTTCCATTTCGCGAGGATGAGCGCCGCGAGCGCGATGAACCCGCGGCCCGCGCTCATTCCGCGCGTGAAGAGCGAACTTTGCCCGATCGAAAGGTAAGCCCCGCCGGCGGCCGCCAGGATTCCGGAAAGGACGACCGCAAAGTAACGCAGTCGAATGACGTTGACGCCGGCCGCATCGGCCGCCGCCGGGTTTTCGCCTGTCGCGCGCAGCCGAAGTCCGAACGGCGTCTTGTAAAGCACGTACCAGCAGACCGGCACGAGCGCGAACGCGAGCAGCGAGGCGATCGAGACCGCGTTGTAAAGCTCCGGGATCTTGTGCTCGATCGCGATCTGCGGCGTCGAACCGGCCGAGTCGTACACGGCGGCGCTGATCACCGGCGGCAGTCCGAGCATCATCATCCAGACCGCTGTCCCGGTGACGACCTGATCGGCTTCGAACTTGATGACGGCGACGGCATAGACGAACGCCAGCAGCGCGCCGGCGGCCATCCCGCAGACGAAGCCGAGATACGGATTCCCGAGTTCGTACGTCGCGACGGCGGCCGTGAAGGCGCCCGCGAGCATCAAGCCCTCGAGCGCGATGTTGATCACGCCCGAACGCTCCGAGAACATCCCGCCGAGCGCCGCGAATATCAGCGGCGTCGCGTTGCGGATCGTCGCGAAAACGAGAATTGCGATGAAGGTTGCGGAAAACAGTTCGCTCATCTTATTTCTTCGAGAATTTCTGCATTGACGCGACGAAAATGATGACGATCGCCTGCAGGACTTCTACCAGGTCCTTTGAAACGTGTTCGGTGAACGCATCGACGAAGATGTCGCCGCGCTTGAGAACGGCGAAAAAGATCGCCGCCAGAAAGACCCCGAGCGGGTGGTTGCGGCCGAGCAGCGCGACGGCGATGCCAAGAAATCCCCAACCGTCTGAAAAGCCGTCGTAATAGCGATAGCGGTATCCGAGAACCTCGCCGATCGCGACCATTCCGGCAAGCCCGCCGGAGATTGTCATCGCGACGATGATCTGCCGTTTCGGCGAGATGCCGCCGTACTCGGCCGCCGACGGATTCTCGCCCGTGGCACGTAGCTCATACCCCCATTTCGTCTTCCACAAAAAGATGTAGACCAAAACACACATCAGGATCGCGAGCAGAAACGCGACGCTCAGCGGCACGAAATCGGGCATTCCCGGAATGAACTGGCTAATGCGCGGAACGTGGGCGGCGGCGCCGATCGGGACGGTTTGCAGGATCGGATCGCCGGACTGTTTGTAATGGTATTGCGTCAGATAGCTGACGAGCGCGATCGCGATGAAATTGAGCATGATCGTGTTGATCACCTCGTGCGAACCGAACCGCGCCTTGAGATATCCGGGAAGTGCGCCCCAGAGCCCGCCGGCTACGACGGCTGCGATGACGCACATCGGAATCAGCAGAAAGCCCGGCAGCGAGACCCACGAATAATCGACGTCCTTGCCGAAAACGTTCACCACCGTTCCGCCGAACTTGATTCCGACCCAGGCGGTCGCGAAGGCGGCCACATAGAGCTGGCCCTCGGCGCCGATGTTCAACAGTCCGCAGCGGAACGCGACGGCGACCGCGAGGCCCGTGAAGATCAAAGGCGTCGCGATGAACAGCGTGTATCCGACATCTCGCAACGATCCGAACGAATTCCCGATCAGCAGCGAAAACGTATGGATCGGATCGTCTTTGATCAGCAATACGATGATCCCGCCGACGACGAACGCCGCGACGATCGCGACGAACGGCGAAAAGATCTCACGAAGAATTCTCATTTCTTGAAGTCGTCCCTGACGTCTCTGTAAACCTGAGCCGCGATCTCGTCGGCGACGGCCGATTCAAGCCGTGCCGACTGCGACAGACCGGTCGCGCTGATCTCGAAACTGCCGTCAATATCGGCTCGGTACGCCTGCGAACCGCTGGCCGTCACTGCGAGCTTGTATTTCGCGGTCCCGTTTTTGAAGAGCGGCATCCCGAGCCCTGAAAACTCGAGCAGCTCAACGTTCACCGTAATTCCGGCGTTTCGAAGCAATGCGTCCTGCTCGAACCTGCTCTTGATGCGTTCAGCCAGTCCAAGCGCGCTGACACCGGCCAACCCGGATCCGAAGGTCCCGAACGAATCCTCGCGCTTCATTTCCGACGTGGCGTTGCGTGTCGTCGACTGGACGCTGTCGGCGCCGACCGCACGCTGTACGCCGGCTTTCAGATTCTGCTTGCCGACGATCCGGAATTCGCCGAGTTCGAACCGAAGAATTCCCCCCAACTGCAGCAATACCAAGGCCATCGACACGACGCCGATGCCAATGAGCAGATTGCGCGATCGGAATCCCCTGCTTTCCGTCCCCGTCGTTCCGCGAACGGCGGTGAAGTTTTCCATCGAGTTTGTCCCCCGCTTTTGAGTTTTGTTGAATCGCAACGTGACTATAACCGACAACCGCTTCGGGTGTCATCCTTAGAGGATTCCAAACCACGCGCGACGACCCGAATTTTTGCCGCGAACCAGACTTGACAACATTACACTCAGATTTTATTATGCTTTTAGACTAAGTAAGTTTAACAGGCTTAGTTGAATCAAAAGTTGGAGGAAATGATTATGAGCATTACGAAATATGATCCTTTTCGCGAACTTAGGAGTCTGCAGGACGAAATGAACCGCTTGTTCCTTTCGAATTTCACGCGTGGCGACGACCGCGAACTCGCGCGCGGCGCCTGGACGCCGAGCGTCGATATCTTCGAGAACAAGGACAATCTTGTGATCGAGGCCGAGTTGCCCGGAATGAAGCCGTCGGACGTGAATGTCTCGATCGAGAACAACGTTCTGACGCTCCACGGCGAGCGGAGATTCGAGAAGAAAGATGAGGGCGACAACTTCCATCGCGTCGAACGGTCCTACGGAAGTTTTACGCGCTCGTTCACGTTGCCGCCGACGGTTTCCAGCGAAAATGTGAACGCCGAGTTCGAAAACGGCGTACTCAAGCTGACGCTTGCGAAGCGCGAAGAGGCGAAACCGCGCCGTATCGAGATCAAGGTCGGCGAGGCGCCCAAAACGATCGAAGCGAAGGCGTAGGATATCGATTCAATGATTCCAGATTCCAGATTCCAGTTCGCGGCTCTGCGAGACGTCTTTGTCGAACGAAGCCACCGGCTGGAATTTGGAATTTTGTAATGACCTATTGATTGATGGCCGATCCGGCCCTTGGAATGATTTGAGATGAGACTCGACAGATTTACAATCCGCGGACAGGAAGCCGTTCAGGAAGCGATCGGCGCGGCCGAAAAGAACAAGAACCAGCAGGTCGAGCCGGAACATCTGCTCGTGTCGATGCTCGAGCAAAAGGAAGGCACGCTGCGGCCGATCCTCGGCAAGATCGGGGCCAATTCGGCGACGATCCTTGCCGACACGCTCGCCGCGATCGCGCGGTTTCCGCAAGTCTCGGGCGGTCAGCAATATTTCAGCTCGCGAATCAACACCATCTTTCAGGAGGCCCAGAAAGCGGCCGAGGCGATGCAGGACGAGTATATCTCGACCGAGCATCTCCTGCTCGCGATCGCCGATGAAAAGGCCGGCGACGCCGGGCGCATTCTGAGATCGAACGGCGTGACGCGCGAGGACGCGGCCAAGGCCGTCGCCGAGATGCGCGGTGGTTCGCGGATCACGGACCAGAACGCCGAAGAGAACTTCCAGGCGCTCGAGAAGTACGCGATGGACCTGACCGAACGGGCGCGCAAAGGCAAGCTCGATCCGGTCATCGGGCGTGACGACGAGATCCGCCGCACGATCCAGGTGCTTTCGCGCCGGACGAAAAACAACCCCGTCCTGATCGGCGAACCCGGTGTCGGCAAGACCGCGATAGTCGAGGGCCTCGCGCAACGGATCGTCTCGGGCGACGTCCCGGAGACGCTCAAGAACAAACGGCTTGTCGGGCTCGATCTGGGCTCGATGCTGGCCGGTGCCAAATACCGCGGCGAATTCGAAGATCGCCTGAAAGCGGTTCTCAAAGAGATCGAAAAATCCGACGGACAGATAATCCTGTTCATCGACGAGCTTCACACGCTCGTCGGCGCCGGCGCGTCCGAGGGCGCGATCGACGCGTCGAACATGCTGAAACCGGCGCTGGCACGCGGAATGCTGCGCTGCGTCGGAGCCACGACGCTCAACGAGTATCAGAAGTACATCGAAAAGGACAAAGCCCTCGAACGCCGTTTCCAGCAGGTTTACGTCGGCGAACCCGATGTCGAGGACACGATCGCGATCCTGCGCGGGCTGAAGGAAAAGTACGAGGTGCATCACGGCGTCCGGATCACGGATTCGGCGATCGTCGCGGCGGCGACGCTTTCGAACCGATATATCACCGACCGCTTTCTGCCGGACAAGGCGATCGATCTGATCGATGAGGCCGCGTCGAGGCTTCGGATCGAGATCGATTCGCTGCCGCAGGACATCGACGTTCTCGAGCGCGAGATCCTGCAGCTCGAGATCGAGCGCCAGGCGTTGTCGCGCGAAACCGACACGAAAGCCAAAGAGCGCCTCGCCGACATCGAGAAGCGAATGGCCGATCTCAAGGAAAAGTCGGGCGGGATGAAGGCCAAATGGCAGTCCGAGAAGGACGAGATCGAGAAGATGCGCGAGGCGAAGGAACAACTCGAACGCGCCCGGCTCGAGCTCGACCAGGCCCGCCAGGGCGGCGATCTCAATCGCGCGGCCGAGCTTCAGTACGGAACGATCCCGGGACTCGAACGGCAGCTGGCGGAAGAGCAGGAGCGGCTTGCCGAACTTCAAAAGGACGGCGTTTTTCTCAAAGAAGAGGTCGACGAGGAAGACGTCGCCGAGGTCGTCGCGAAATGGACGGGGGTCCCGGTCAGCAAGATGCTCGAAGGCGAGATGCAGAAGCTCGTCCGGATGGAAGAGAATCTGCGCAAGCGGGTCATCGGCCAGGACGACGCGCTCGAAGCGGTAGCGAACGCCGTGCGGCGCGCGCGCGCCGGCCTGCAGGACCCGAACCGGCCGATCGGTTCGTTCATCTTTCTCGGCCCGACGGGCGTTGGAAAGACGGAGACCGCAAAGGCCCTGGCGGAGTTCATGTTCGACGACGAGCGCGCCCTCGTCCGGCTCGATATGTCGGAGTATATGGAGAAGCACGCCGTCGCGCGGATGATCGGCGCGCCTCCGGGATACATCGGATACGATGAAGGCGGCCAGCTGACCGAGGCCGTGCGGCGCCGGCCCTACTCGGTCGTGCTCTTCGACGAGATCGAAAAGGCGCATCCGGACGTTTTCAATGTCTTGCTGCAGATCCTCGACGACGGGCGCCTGACGGATTCGAAAGGCCGCGTCGTCGATTTCAAGAACACGGTGCTGATCATGACGAGCAATCTTGGATCGCGGGAGATCCAGAACGCGGCACTCGTCGACACGCCGGTCAAGGAGATCGTTTTCGATGTCCTGAGATCGGCGTTCAAACCGGAATTCCTAAACCGGATCGACGACATCGTCGTGTTCACGCAGCTTTCGCGCGATCAGATCACCGAGATCATCGAGGTCCAGCTCGAAAAGCTGCGAAAGAACCTCGCCGAGCGCGGGATCACGATCACGCTCGAGAATTCGGCGAAGGATCTGTTGGTCGAAACCGGTTACGATCCGACCTTTGGCGCTCGGCCTTTGAAGCGCGCGATCCAGACCATGATCCAGAACCCGCTCGCGATGAAGCTGCTGAGCGGCGAGGTGGTCTCGGGTCAAAGCCTCCGGGTCACGGCCGAGAACGGCCAGATCAGGTTCACGCCCGAGGCGACGACGGCGACAGCCTGACCGTGAAAACGATCGGCTCGAATACAGCGCGGGGTGAACGCCCCGCGCTGACGCGTCGAATGACACGCGTTAGATCGGTTGAAATTTCGAAACAACTCGGCCGTCTGTTAGACTAATCAGGCAATTGTATGAGTTGGTTCAAGAGAAAGAAGATGAACGAAGAGGAAATGAGCAAAGAAGAGATCGAAGGATTGCTTGAAGAGGACGGCGAACCGATCCCGGTCGTCGACAAGCGGAAGTTCAAGGCCGACGGCGAGCGTGTCGCGAAAGATGATGACAAGCCCGATCACGTGCCGCCGATCGTCGCGAAGCTCGAGGAAGAAGTATCGGTCGAGCGTCAGCGGCGCGAGGCCGCGGAACACAAGCTGGTCGGCGTTCAGGCCAAGTTCGACGAGCTCCGCGCGCAGATGGAACGCGAGACGGCCGAGATGCGCCAGCGCCTGCAGCGACACAATGAACAACGGATGCAGATCGAAAAGAGCGAGTTTCTGACGACGCTCCTGCCGATCCTCGACAATCTGAATCTGGCCGTGAAGGCGGGCGAGACCGACGCCTCGTTCGAGAACCTGCACGTCGGCGTAAAAGGGACGGCACGAATGTTCGAACAAACCCTGCTCGGGCTCGGTGTCGAACCGATCGTCGCGGTCGGTGCGGATTTCGATCCGGAATTGCACGAGGCGGTAGAAATGGTCGAAGCCCCGGTCGAACAGGACGGAAAGATCACAGCCGAATTTTCGCGCGGCTACAAGTTCGGCGACCGCCTGCTGCGCGCCGCGCGCGTCCAGGTCGGCAAGGCGAGCTGACTTGGGCCATTTCGATTTTGGATTTT
>CAZARD010000103.1:7872-15960 GCA_964487505.1 uncultured Blastocatellaceae bacterium
CGCGCGTCCAGGTCGGCAAGGCGAGCTGACTTGGGCCATTTCGATTTTGGATTTTTGATTTTGGATTTTGGATTTTGGATTTTTGGTATCGAAGAGCGTGGTGTCCGCCAAACCTGAAATCCGGACTCGCAAAGGCGGAAGCTGGAATCCGGAATCCCAAAGCTCGAAGCTGGAATTTGGATTCCTGGAATCTGGAATCGTGGAATCCGAAAGTCGGAATCCCGGCCGATCGCAGATCGCAAATTTATAGAATCTTCGTTTCCCGAAATGCTACCATTGTTTTTGGCATAAATCGGGAGTCTCGAGGCATCAAAGGGTTGGAGTGAATATGGCAGACATCGACGCATATAAGGATAAATTCAGCGAAAGCGGTCGGAGAATACTCGAGACGGCATTGGAAGAATCCAAACGCCGCGATCAGAACTATGTTTCGATCGAGCATATTCTTCAGGCTATCGCGCTTGAGGAAAGCGATCTCTTCAACTCGACGATGCGCGATCTCGCCGTCGACCCGCGTTCGGTCCGGTTGCTGATCGAGAAACGGATGGAGAACGGTCGCCAGCATACGGGCAAGGGATTTCGGATCGCGCCCGAAACGACGGACCTGTTCAAACGATCGATGGACCGTGCGCGTTCACAGGGACGGCGGGTGATCGATGCAAGCGACATTTTCTATGTTCTTTCGAACGACGAGCGTTCGATCCTGAACGAGGTATTGCAAAACCTCGGCGTTCCCGCCGAAGAGGTCGCGCAGACGGCGCGGACCCGCATCCATAAGCGCGAAAAGGAAGAAGAGCGCGTCCGGCAGAAGTACGAGCTGCCGTCGTATCTCCGCCATTTCGGCGTCTCGATGAACAAACTTGCGCGGCAGGACAAGATCCCGCCGACGATCGGCCGCGAGAAAGAGATCCGGCAGATGATCGAGATCCTTTGCCATCGCGAGCGCTCGAATTCGCCGATGCTCGTCGGCGAGCCGGGAGTAGGCAAGACGGCCGTCGTCGAGGGCCTGGCGCGGCTCATCGAACTCGAGCCCGACAAGGTTCCGTCCCGGCTTCGCGACGCGCACATCGTCCAGCTTCAGATGGGCGGCCTGGTCGCCGGAACTATGCTCCGCGGCATGTTCGAGGAGCGCATCAAGGGAATCATCGACGAGGTCAAAGAGAAGGAGAACATCATCCTTTTCATCGACGAGGCGCACACGATCATCGGCGCGGGCGCGGCGATGGGTACTTCGTCCGACGCGGGCAATATGTTCAAGTCGGCGCTCGCGCGCGGCGAACTCCGGATCATCGGCGCGACGACCTTGACCGAATACAAAGAGTACATCGGCGAGGACGAGGCGCTTTCGCGGCGGTTCCGACTGGTCAAGGTCGATGAACCGACGATCGACGAAACGCGCGAGATACTGCTCGGGCTTCGCCCGCGGCTTGAGAAGAACTATTCGGTGACGATCTCGGACGAGGCGATCAACACCGCGCTCGAAATGTCCCCGAAGTACATCCGTAGCCTGCATCTGCCGGACAAGGCGATCGGTTGGCTCGACACGGCGTCGGTCAAGGTCGAGATCAACGAACCGTCGTCGATGGTCGTTAAATCGGAACATATCATCGAGGTCATTTCGCAGGAATCGCGAATCCCGAAGGATATGATCTATCGCGATACGTCGGACCGTTTCTCGTCGATGGAAGAGGCGCTCGCCGACCGCGTCATCGGACAACGCGATGCGGTCCGCGCGGTCGCCGAAAGGCTCCGCCTCAACAAAGGCCCGCTCAAAGAGAACCATTACGCGCCGGACGGCGTCCTGCTGTTCCTTGGCCCGACCGGCGTCGGCAAGACCGAACTCGCGAAGGCGGTTGCGGAATTTATGTTCGGTGACGAGCACAAGATGATCCGCATCGATATGAGCGAGTACGGCGACGGCACGGTCGGCATCGAGAAACTGATCGGGATGCCCCGCGGCATCGTCGGTTCGGAACGCGGCGGGATCCTGACCGAACAACTCCGCGAGAATCCTTACACGGTCCTGTTGCTCGACGAGGTCGAGAAGGCCAATCCCTATCTGATGAACCTGTTCCTGCAGGCTTTCGACGAAGGTTGGATGACCGACGGCCGCGGCAAGAAGGTCTATCTTTCTGACGCGATCGTCATTATGACCTCGAATCTGGGTTCGAACAGCTTCAAGAAATACGAGAAGCCGCTTGGGTTTGGAATGAAGTCGGTCGGCGAGATCAAGGCCATCAAGCAGGACGTGTTAAAGGCCGCTGAAGAACGCTTTTCGCCGGAATTTCGCAACCGGATCGACGAGATCGTTATCTTCTCGCCGTTGACGATGGACGAGGTCAAAGAGATCGCGAACATCTATCTCGGCAAACTTAAGCGACGGATGGAGCGCCAGGGCAAACTTGTCGAGGTGACCGAAGCGGCGCTCGATCTGATGACCGAAAAAGGTTTCAGCCCGACCTATGGCGCGCGTTTTCTAAAGCGGTTCATCGATCAGAAGGTGAAACTCCCGCTGACGAATCAATGGAAGCTCGGAACGCGCTTCACGGTCGATGCCGAGGACGGCGAGATCGTCGTCAAATCGCTCGAGGCGTTCAGCCTGAACTAAGATTGCGGTGAGCGGTAAGCAGTGAGCAGTCGCCGCTTACCGCTCACTGCTTACCGCTTACTGCTAACTGCTCAACCTTTTCAGCGCCGTCTCCGCGTCCTTGTTCTTGGGATCGAGCTGAAGCGCCTTTTGTTGATCCGCCCGGGCCTTTGCCTTGTCGCCCATCCGCTCGTAAACGATCCCGCGCCCGAAATACGCCGGCGAGTAGTTCGGATCAGCGGCGATCGCGGCTTCGTACGAAGCGAGCGCGTCGCGAAGCGCTTCGGACGCGCGCGCCGGCAGGACAAGGCTCATCACAACCAAAACGCCGCCTTTCGCCACTTGCGCTTTGACCGATGTGCGGTCGGCCGCCACGGCCTTCTCCGCTATCGCGAGCGCGGACGCGATCTTCGCCTCCGCCGCCTTTAGATCGCCCTTCTGGGCCAACCCGCCAACCTCGGCGATTATCGGGTCGATGCCGCGCGCGAGTGCCTCGGCCTGGCCGCGTCCGGCCGGGATCGGCGGATATTGCGCGTTGTACGGCGCGATGTCGAGCCGCCCGAGCTCTTTCTTCATCCCTTCCTTGTCCCAGGAGATCGCAACCAGCTTTTCGAAGTCGGCGGCGGCGGCGGTCCGGTTTTTGTTGTAGTAATGAGCAAGGCCCCGGCCATAAAGCGCGCCGTTGTCGTTCGGCTTTGCCGCCAGTATCTTCGTATATTCGGCGATCGCCCGCGGCAGGTCTCCCGATTCGCGAAAGACGTCTGCCCGACCGAGCGGCACACGCTGTTTCGGATATTTCGTGTCAGGATCCTCGGGGAGCGCGGCGAGTGCGTCGTAATCTGCGAACGCAAGCGCGAACCTCCGAAGCTCCCGATAGATTTCGGCGCGCTCGATGTATGCATCGCCATAGTTCTTCTTGAACTCGATGGACTTCGAGAAATCCGCGATCGCAAGCTCGTATTTTCCGAGATCGCGCTGCATCCGCCCGCGCATCAGGTAATTGCTGTACTTCAAGTAGTCCGGGCCGACGGCGAGCACGGTCGTCATCTCGGCGATCGCATCCGTCAGGAGTTTGTCCGATCCCGCCTTGTCGCCTTCGGCGCGTCGGCCCGTCGCAAGGACCCATTTGTCGCTCGCCTCTTTCGACAGCGAGCTCGCATAACCGGAAGTTGCGCTTTCAAGCAGCTTCTTTGCGGCAGCGTTCGAAGGATCGAGCTCGATCGCCTTCTTTGCATCCGCGATCGCAAGGAAGAACGGATCGGAGTTGTAGCCTTCAACGTAGATCCGTCCGCGCTGGTAGTAGTATTCAGCAACCGTCGGGGCGAGCGAAACGGCTTTTGACATATCGGCGACCGCCTTCTCCCAGTCCGGATCCTGGTCCTGCTTTCCATTGATCTTCCGTTTTGATAAGTCGATCGGCTTCGACTTGTAGTCGCGAAAATACAAACTAGCTCGGATAGCGTAACACCGGACCGCCGACGCGTACTGCGCGATGCAGTTCGTCGCCGTCGTCGTCGCGTCCGCGAACCGGTTTGAAGCAATCTGCGAGAGAATGAGCTGGACGAGTTTTTCGCTATCGCCGTCGGGTTTCGTCGGCGCGTTTGTCGGCGTATTGGTCGCCGCCGCCTTCTTCACCGACCATTTTCCGGTGATACTGACCTCGTCGCTCATACGCCGCCGCCAGGTCCCGTTGATCGCATCGCCGGTGAGTTGGCCCTCGAACCGCGTCTCAACGCCGCCGGCGCCCGGCAACGAAAAGTTGAAATTGCCGCTCGTGTAAATGGCGATCTTGGTAAGACCGATCGCCCTCGTATTCGGTTTGACGGTCAGCTCGCCTTCGAGTTTGCCGCTGTTCTGGACGAATGAGACCGCGATCTCGAAGACAGCCGTCTTTCCATCGCTCTCCATCCTCCCTTCCCAAACGCCAACGAACGGGCGTTGACGTTCGATCGGGGGAGGATTCTGCCCCCCAAGATCCTGGGCGATCGCCGAAACAGAAGAGATCAGGGACAGTGCAAGAATCGCGATTTTGAAAACTGAACTTCTCATAATACCTAAATCGCAATATCCGTCGCCGGTCCGGCTCACTCCGCATCGGAATTATGCGTGATCGCAAACCAAACCGGCAATTTCGTCATCCTAGCCCTTCGATGCTAAGATTTCCAACGATTTTGGCGATATGACCAGACGAACTCTAGTAACTGTGCTTTTCATTTTGGCGGTGTTCGGCGCGGCCAACGCTCAGGCCGCGAAGGACGTAAAGGCGGAAGCCGTTATCGCGAAGGCCGTTGTGTTTCTCGGCGGCGACCGGTACTTGAATGTCAAGACGCTCTACGCGACCGGGAAATTCAGCATCATCCGCGACGACATGATTGTTTCCTTCCAGACGTTCACCGATGTCATCGTCTATCCCGACAAGGAGCGAACCGACTTCAAGTTCAACGGAGTCAAGAACATACAGACGAACGCAGGAGAGACCGGATGGATCTTCGACGGAGCCGCGGGCGTTATCAACCAGCAGAACGAACAGCAGATCAAGGATTTCAAACGCGGAATGAAGGTGAGCATCGACGGCCTTCTGCGCGGGCATTGGCGCGGAAGCGCGACCTTGTCGTATGTCGGCCGCCGCGAAGCGAGCCTCGGAACTCGCAACGACGTCGTCAAACTCGCTTACGATGACGGGCTCGAGGTCGAGTACGAATTCTCCGGCGAAGGAGCGCCGGTCAAGGCGATCTACAAACGCGTGAATCCCGACGGCGAGGAGTCAAAGGAAGAGGACCGATACGCGCAATTCGTCGAAACCGACGGCATCAAGGCGCCATATATCGTCGATCACTTCTCGAACAATGTCCACACGTCGCGGATCAACTACATCACGGTCGAATTCAACAAGAACGTGCCCGATTCGATCTTCGTCAAACCGACGAATCCGAAGGAAGCGAAGAAGGACCTCAAGTTTTGATTTGCGATTTGCGATTTTCAATTTGCGATTGGGCGGGATTCGGATGTTGGGTTCCGGATTTCAGGTTCAAGATTCCAGGATTCCAGGTTCCAGGTATTCCAGCATTCCAGATTTCAAGATTCCAAGAATCCAAGTTGCGATTCCGGGATTCCGGATTTGGGACTCTAGATTTTGCTTTTTTCAGCCCCGAAGGGGCGCAGGAGCGGTAAGAGGCTGTCTGAAGAGTCCGATTCCGGCCGCGTAGCGGTCGGTCGAATTTAGCCGTGGGTTTCAACCCACGGTTCGGTGCGATTCGATTCCGCGTCGCGCGAGCGACGCCTGATTCAATCGTCGCTGACGCGACGCCCCCGTCATCCCCGATTTCCGTGGGTTGAAACCCACGGCTAAGTTCGGTTTTTCGCTACGCGACTGGGAGCACGATCGCGGATTGCGACTTCGGATCTCGTTGGGTCGGTGTCGTGGCGATCCTTGCCGAGCGGGCTTCGCGCATCGAAGATCGTCCTTTCGCCATCGCGCTGGAGATCGGACTTTTCTGACAGCCTCGCACGTCCTCCACGTAACACGTCAGCCCCGAAGGGGCGCAGCGTGCTCAAACCAGCCAACGATCGTCGAATTCTACCTTGTTCTTCTGCAAAAGAATCCGGAACTCTTCTTCAAAGGACTGGCGGCCATTCAAGATTCCAGATTCCAGCTTTCGGCGGACACCACGCTCTTCGATACCGCCAATCCAAAATCCAAAATCGAAAATCCAAAATAGTAACCGTCCGGTCAGTTCTTGATATCGGCCGTATCTTCGTGGGCGGTGATCCGTCCTTTCGGGTCGTGCGCGAATTCGCTGACGAGCGCCGTAAAAACATCGGGCCGTTCTTCCATCGGGACGTGGCCGCAGTCCTTGAGGACCACGAGCCTCGAATGGACGATCGAATCGTACAGCGTTTCGGCGTGTCGGATCGGGACGACCGTGTCCTCTTCGCCCCAGACGATCAGCGTCGGCTGGTTGATCTGTTCGAGATCGTGCTCGATCCGGTCGGCCTTCCAGTTGCGGCCTGTGCTGAGCACCGAGCGATGCCCGTCGGCTGCCGCCAGCGGACGGATGATCGATTCAACCCGATCGTCGGTGATCAAATGATGATTTATCGGCGCGAGCGTGTTGTGCATCCGCAAGCGTATGAAGATCTTCGAATCGATCAGGAACGGGGTCACGACCTCGCCAATCCCCGGAACCGATGCAAGCTGAAGAATCGGATGCCGCCTCGGTTCGTCGTTGATGACCGAATTGGCCAGAACGAGCTTTTCGACGCGTTCGGGATAATCGAGCGCGACCGTCAGAACGACGGCGCCGCCGTATGAACTCCCGACGAGCGTCGCCGTGCCGATCCCCAGCCGGTCCATGAACCGCGAGATCATTCGCGCCTGCGACTGGATCGAGTAATCGAACCACGCCGGTTTTTCCGAATATCCGAAACCTACGAGGTCGATCGCGATGACGTGAAACCCGGCATCCGCGAGACGCGGAGCGACCGTTTTCCAGACATAGACCGAGGCCGTGAAGCCGTGGACCAGAATCAGCGTCGGTTTCGAACGATCGCCGAATTCCTGATAGTGGATCTCGGCACCATCGACCTCGACGAAATGTGAATGATCAGCGTGCGCGATGCGGTCCGCGACATCTTCAAAATGCACCGTCGACGGTCGCGAAACCAATTTCCAGGCGATGATCCCGCCGATCGCTCCGCCGATGCCGAGCGCGATGTGTTTCTTCTTCATACGACTTCAAATCTTACACCAAAACTAGTCGCGGTTGAACACGTTTGGCGGCGGCGTCAAATGTGCCGATCGCGATGAGTCCGCCGCACCTGTCGACGATCCGGACCTCATCGCCGTCGGACGCAGTTTCCGACTCGGCGTTCGAGGCGAGACCGTTCTTGGTCTTCTCGATCCGTTCGTCGTCGAGCACGACGGCGGCGAGATGCGAAACGGCATCACTCATCGCGATCAGGCGTTCGCCCAACTCGCCCGATGCGGCGACGCGTTCGAGCTGCCCGATCGTCAGCGCCGATCCGATGCCGAACCTTCCGGCCCGTGTCCGGCGGAGCGCGACGAGATGCGCGGCTGAACCGGCGCGCCGCGCGATGTCCTCGGCGAGCGTCCTGATGTACGTTCCGGCCGAACAAACGACCCTGAAACCCATTTTCCCGATCTCGTCTGTGTCCGTGATCTCAAGCCGGTTGACGGTCACCGGAACGGCGCGGCGCTCGACCTCGATCCCCTTGCGGGCCAGTTCGTAAAGCTTCTTTCCCTCGACCTTCTTCGCCGAATACATCGGCGGCGTCTGCGTTATCCGGCCGGTGAACTCAGGGAGGACGGCAGCGACGGTTGCGGCCAAGTCCGCTTTCGGCGACTGCCCAAGGGTGGGCCGGCGCGGTTCTCCGGTCGCGTCGCCGGTGTCGGTCTCGAAGCCGAAATGCGCGATGGCCAGGTACTCCTTCTCATCGTTGTCGAGAAACCGCGCGAGCCGCGTCGCTCTTCCGACAAGGAT
>CAZARD010000104.1:0-3696 GCA_964487505.1 uncultured Blastocatellaceae bacterium
GGTCGGGAAGATCTGCTGGCGCCCGCTTGAGAATGGGCTCGTTGCCGAAGTCGGTCGAACGGCGGTTCGATCTGGGGCAATCGCAAATCGCAAATCGGAAATTGAAAATGCTCAGACTCTTTCTGCGAACATCCTTTCAAGCACCTCGCGGCGGCGTTTCGTGAGCAGCGCTTCGGCCAATTCGGCGAGGGGTTCCGGGATCTCGGCCCGTTCGACCGTCTCTTCGGACTGGGGATAATGCGCATAAAGATCGACCTCGGCGGTGCAGAAGTCGCA
This sequence comes from uncultured Blastocatellaceae bacterium, assembly GCA_964487505.1. Lineage (GTDB taxonomy): Bacteria > Acidobacteriota > Blastocatellia > Pyrinomonadales > Pyrinomonadaceae > JAFDVJ01. The sequence continues at coordinate 277 of CAZARD010000104.1, forward strand.
GAAACGCAGATGGACGGTTATCCGGTCGCGCTCGTTCGCGAGGATGTCGCCCTTCTGAAAAGCCAGGAGCTTTTCCGACGACGGGCAGTTGGCATTTTTGCGAAATACGGTCATCACAGGTCAACCTTCGTGAAAGTTCGCGTTGTTTCCGGCGTGCGGCCAGCTTGCCGCAGGGCCGGAATCCTCACTTTGCGATACGTAAAAATAAATCCGCAATGACCGCCAGCTTCCAAAACAAATCGCCGTTATTGCGGATATTCGGGCGCAAAATGCCTCATTCTTGTTCCAGCGAACGCGTAAGTCCCACATATGCAGCGATTAGGTTGAGTGTTCAACAACGAAAAAAAATCCAAAAACTTGTTGCCCATTCGTCCGATTATTGCTAACATCTTAAATGTGGCCGACAGGAACGAAAGCTTCCAGAGGCCCTCTACCGGATCGGTTGCTTTGCTCGGCGATTGATCATCAACCCTTCTCAACTACGCATTCGAACAGACTGATGTCGGCGCATTTCTCGATCGGGAAGAGATAAGCGCCCGGAGCAGGGCAGGGCATTTCTACCTGAAAACCACAAGTAGCACTTCAGAATCGGACAGAACCTATATGAGCGCAACCAACAAGCAGGAACGTCTTCCCAGGACGATTCAAAACCGCCAGATCAGGATCGGAAAATGGACCGAAAGCCTCAAGAACTCCGACGTCAACCAGATCTGGGCCGAACTGCACCGCATCGTTTCATCGCATCCGCTGGTCCGAGCCTCAAAGAGCGCCGGATTTCTTATCGAAGAAGGTAAATACAATGCTTATACGGATCTGACGCAGGAACTGTTCGTTGCGCTGCTGGGCAAGGAGCGATTCCAGCACTATCTCGATACGGAAATGACCGACGCCGAGATCGAGGCCGAGATCAGTCAGATAGAACTCACGAATCTCCTTACGGCCGAACTCCGCAAGCGCTATCCCGAGAGCTACCGGCTCGCGCGGCGGATCTCGACGCTTATCCAATCGAGCAAATCGTTCAAACGTTTCGACAATATCGGCAGTCCCGAATCACATCGTCGACTCGCGGACCGCACCTACGGACTCGCTGAATGGCCCGATCTGAAGACCCGCCGCAACGTTCAGGAAATGGAAGAGCGCGTCAAGGTCGTGTCATTCCAGAGCCGCGACACGCGGATGGTAGGCTGCACCGGCGACGCGCAGATCGTGATCAGCAACGTCGACCTCGAAAAACTCATCATCCGCGTCCTCAAGGCGGTCGATTCGCCGGTCGATGTCCGTTCGCTTCGGTCCTTCGTGATGTCCCGACTGCCTGTGATGGACATCTATCTCGTACCGATCGGCGGCACAGGGCACGATGACGAGGACAATCATTTTGAATACGAACACGCCGACACCCGCGAAAACCCTGAACAGGGAGTTTTGAGGCGCGAGGGCGAGATCCTCGCCAGTGAATTCGTCGACGGCTTCCTGACCAGCCTCAACAAAAGCGTTCGCGGCAAGACGAAACAATACGATCGGATGATCAACGTCCTCTGGCACTGCTATCTCACGAGCAACGGCGGGACGCAGCTCGAGGTCGCCGAGATGCTCGGCGTTTCAGATTCGCTCGTCTCCGATTATCGCAAACGGATCGAATCGAACCTTCAGGCCCTATCGTTCAACGGCGTGAACGAAGCCCGTCAATTCGAAAAAGCCCTCAAACGAAAGGTCCGCGACATCATCTCCTTCGAACGCGAAAACGTTCGCGCCTGATTCGGCAACCGCCTCGAAAATGTTAAGATGACCCCTGCGTTTTACACGAACCCCGACACAGTAACGGACCAGCCGTCTTTTGCCCCGATGCGGTTGACTCAGAGACCGATTGATGTCTTCCGAAAAAAAGCTTGATTTTGGAACACTTTCGTCGCCCGGAAAGAGGGGCGGAGGAACCTCGCGCGACGTTGCCTCGCTTAAACCTCTCAAAAGATCTCAGACTCACGAACCAGAACACTCTCGATCGCTCGCAAACCCTTACCGCAATACACCCGAAGAATTTCCGTCTGATCCGGTCCCGGCGCTGCCCCGACCAGTGACCGATCAGGCGGAAATTTCTGTTTCCGCCACGGCCGACGAAGATATTTCGACGCTGCCGTACGCAGAGCAGGCAAAGCGCCGCCGCGAGCTTAAGGACGCGACGCGCGACCGCGAGCTGATCGCCGCCGATAATTGGCTCCGGCGGAACGGGCATACGTTCAGCTACGCCGGACTTTATCTTTTTTCGATACTCGTCCTTTTCCGCCCCTACGAACTGATCCCGGGACTCGGGTTTCTATCAGCGACTGCTTTCTACTTCGCGGTCGCGACGCTTCTGATCTACTTGCCGACGCAGTTCGCGACCGAAGGCAACCTTACGTTCCTTTCGACCGAGGTCAAGGCCGTTCTCGCGCTCGCGGCAATCGCGCTCGTGACGATGCCGATCGCGAAAGACCCGGGAATGGCCTGGGACCATTTCAACGATCCGTTCATAAAGGCCGTTCTGATGTTCATCGTGATGGTCAACGTGATACGGACCCGCGGACGGCTCCTCGGAATGATGTGGCTATCGCTTTCGATCGGCGTCGTGCTCAGTTATCTCGCTCTCGGGATGTATATGCGCGGAGAGATGACGGTCGAGGGCTATCGGGTCGGCGAGGTCATCGGCGGGATGTTCGAGAATCCGAACGAGATGTCGATGCATCTGATCATGATGCTTCCGCTCGCGATCACGCTCGGGATCGCGACGCGGAGCAAACTGATGAAGATCGTCTATTTCGCGACGGCGATAATTATGTTGTCGGCGAATTTCATCACCTTTTCCCGCGGCGGATTTCTTGGGCTTCTGGCGTCGATGGGCGTTCTCGCCTGGAAGCTCGGACGCCGGAACCGTTTGAATGTGACGCTGGTCGGGATCGCCGCGACCGTGGTCACGCTGATCCTCGCGCCGGGGAATTTTGGCATCCGCGTGCTTTCGATCTTCATTCCTGGGCTCGATGCGGTCGGTTCGTCCGATCAGCGGAAAGAGCTGCTGGAGCGGTCGATCATCGTCACGCTTCGCAATCCGTGGGGCATCGGCATCGGAAACTTCCCGATCGTCGGGATCCGTAATCTCGTCTCGCACAACGCCTACACGCAGGTCTCGGCCGAACTTGGTTTGCTCGGGCTCGCCGCGTACCTCGTTTTCATGATCAGCCCGTTCCGGAAGCTGGGCGCGATCGAACGGACGCTTTTCGCCAAGAACGACAACGGCTGGTTTTATTTTGTCGCGGTCGGACTGCAATCGAGCATCGTCGCCTATATGGTTTCGTCATTCTTTGCATCCGTCGCCTACAATTGGTTCATCTACTACCTGATAGCCTACGCCGTGGCTTTCAGGCGGATCTACTCGCTCGAGAAGGAGGA
>CAZARD010000104.1:3796-10153 GCA_964487505.1 uncultured Blastocatellaceae bacterium
GGAGCGATCGCCGCGAAGATCGCGAACACGCTTGAGATCGATTATCCGAAAGAGAAACTCGAGATCCTCGTCGCGTCCGACGGATCGACCGACCGAACCGAATTGATCGCGGCCGGCTTCCCGAACGTCCGGGTCTTTCGTCAGGAGGGCCGTGTTGGAAAGACGTTCACCCAGAACAAGGCCGTCGAACACGCGACCGGCGAGATCATACTGTTTTCCGACGCGACGACCGACTACCGTGCGAACGTGCTTCGCGAATTGCTCCCGAACTTTGCCGACGAATCGGTCGGATGCGTCGCGGGCAAGCTGGTCTACGTCGACGATTCGAGCTCGAACGTCGGTGCCGGCGCGCAGAGTTATTGGAACTACGAGACGTTCCTGAAAGAGGCCGAGAGCCGCGCCTGTTCGCTGATCGGGGCATCGGGCTGCCTGTACGCCGTGCGCCGTTCGGCGTATCGCGAAATGTACCCGGAAGCCTGCAGCGATTTCCTGATCTGCACGGTCGTCTACGCGCAGGGGCTGCGATCGGTCTACGAACCGAACGCCATATGTTTCGAACAGACCAACCGGCGGACCGACAAAGAGATGAAGATGCGCGTCCGTGTCATCTCGCAGACGTTCACCGATCTCTGGCGGAACCGATCGATGCTCTATCCGTGGCGCAGCGGCTTTTACGCCGTCCAACTGATCTCGCACAAGTTGCTCAGGTACGCGGTGCCGTTGTTCCTTGCCGGCGCGTTGGTTTCGTCGGCCGCGCTCGCAAGCGGCAGCGCGCTCTTCGAAATCGCGTTTTTCGCTCAGCTCGCACTCTATGCGGCCGCGGCGATCGGCTATCTTCTCGAACGCGCTGGTCTCGGCATCGGGCCGTTGGCGATCCCGCATTATTTCGTGCTGGCGAATCTCGCCTCGGTCCTCGGATTTTACAAGTTCCTTCGCGGCGAACGCTATGCGACGTGGGAGCCGATACGCGACGGAAACGAGGAACGGGGGGCGGTTTCGTAGTTTACTAACACCGGTATGCCGACGAAAGTCCATTGCGAAGAGAAATTTGTCGATTGCCCGTCGATCCGCGACCGCGTTCATACGTTGCGAGTCGGAGCGAATGTCATCGACAATCCGCGCGTCAGCGTCATCATTCCGGCCTATCAGATCTCGGAGTTCGTCACGGAGACGCTCGATTCGGTTTTCGATCAGACCTACGCGAATTTCGAGGTGATCGTCGTCAATGACGGTTCGGCCGATACCGTAAAGCTCGAGCGCGAGATCGAACCGTTCGCCGACCGTATCGTCTACGCGGTGCAACCTAACCTCGGCGCCTCGCAGGCGCGCAACACTGCGATCTGCCTCGCGCGCGGCGAATGGCTCGCGTTCCTTGACGGCGACGACGTTTGGCTTCCGAAGCATCTCGAGTCGCAGGTCGATTTCGCGGATCGGGAAGGTTTCGATATGGTCTATTGCGACGCGCTCCTTTTCGGCGAGCGGTTGTTCGAGGGCGACAATTTTATGCGCACATCGCCGTCGAGCGGCGAGGTCACGACCGCCAGCCTGATAAGCGCCGACTGCAACGTCATCACTTCCGGAACGCTTCTCCGAAGGGAATGGGCTGAACGGGTGGATCTGTTCGACACGAGCCTGCCGCGAATGCAGGATTTCGATCTTTGGTACCGCGTGGCGCGTTCGGGTGGCCGCATCGGCTACCAGAAGCGGATGCTGATCAAATACCGTGTCCGGCTCGACAGCCTTTCGGGATCGAACGTCGACCGATCGCGGCGCAACATACGGGCGCTCGAGGTGATCGCCGAAAAATACGATCTGAACGAGGAAGAAAAACGCGCGTGGGACGCGAAAATGGTCGAATACACCGCCGAATACGAGCTCGAAAAAGGAAAATACTTTCTGACCGCCGGCGAGTTCGTCGAGGCCCGCAAACATATCGAGCGCGCGAACAAGTATTTCAAAAAGCCGAAACTCACGATCATCTCGAACCTCATACGAATTTCGCCGAAGCTTGCCCTCGCGCTTTTCAGGAAATTCCGCTCGGAGGAGTACTCCTTCATCGCGCTTCACAGGTAGAATCGAGACCGTGGAAGAAACCGCCAAATCTCCGTCGCTGAAAGCACAAAGCGCGTGGCTCTTGTTCGCAAAGGTCGTCGGCTTCGTCTTCAGCTTCCTGTTGCCGTTCCTCGTCGTGAGGTTCCTCGCGCAGGAATCGGTCGGAGTTTACCGGCAGATCTTCCAGGTCGTGATCAACGCCGCCGGCATCCTGCCGCTCGGGGTCGGGATGAGCGCGTACTACTATCTTTCACGCGAGCCTGAAAAGCGCCCCGCGGCGATCTTCAACATCCTGATCTTCAATTTTGCGGTCGGGGCGCTGGCGTTCGCCGCACTCGCGGTCTTTCCGGGCCTGATCGGCGGACTGTTCCATTCGCCGGAGATCACGAGGCTCGCGCCGCTGATCGGTCTCGTCATCTGGTTTTGGATCACCGGCGCGTTTCTCGAAACAGTCGCCGTCGCGAATCAGGAGTCGAAGATCGCAACCGTTTTCATAATCCTTGCGCAGTTTACGAAGTCGGCGCTGATGATCGGCGCCGTGATGATCTTCTCGACGGTTTCGTCGATCGTCGTCGCCGCGCTCGTGCAGGCGCTTGTGCAGACGGTCGTGCTGCTCGTCTACCTAAATTCGCGGTTTCCGCGGTTCTGGACGGCTTTCGATCTGCGGTTCCTGCGCGAACAACTCGTTTATGCGCTGCCGTACGGCCTGGCTGGCCTGCTTTGGACGCTCCAGACCGACATCCACAATTATTTCGTCGGCTACAAGTTCAGCGCCGCGGACTACGCGGTCTACGCCTACGGATGCTTTCAGTTGCCGCTCGTGACGATGCTGACGGAGTCGGTCTCGTCGGTCCTGATCCCGCGGATGAGCCGGCTGCAGGCCGCCGGCGACAACCGTGAAATAATCCGGCTGACGACGCGCGCGATGCAGAAACTCGCGTTCTTCTTCCTGCCGATGTACGTTTTTCTGATGATCACCGCGCAGACGTTCATCGTCACGCTTTTTACGCGGAACTACGAGCGCGCGGTGCCGATCTTCATGATCAATCTGACGCTGCTGCCGATCTACGTCTGGATCTCGGACCCGATCGTCCGCGCGTTCAAGGAACTCGGCCGATTTCTTCTGATCCTACGCGTCTTCATCCTCGTCGCGATGGTCGCGGCGCTGTGGTTCGGGATCGGCAATTTCGAACTGACGGGAATGATCGCCGTCGTCGTCGTCGCGGCATTCTTTGAGCGGGTCGTTTCGACCTGGGTCATCGCCCGGAAGCTCGGATTTCGCGTCGCCGACCTGCCGCTGCTCGGCGGCGTGCTCCGGACCTCGGTATGCGCGGTCGTCGCCGGCGCGGCGACGTTCTTCGCGTACCGCGAAATCGGTCCGGCGCTGGCGCGGTTCGGCTCGGGACTTGCTCGGGACACGTTCGGTTTCGTGAAGGTCAGCGTCATCGATCTTGTTTCGGGGACGATCGTTCTCGGCGTCTGCTTTATCGTTTTCACGCCGGTCTATCTCCTCGCGGCAAACTTCGCCGGCGTCATCGAGGATGACGAGAAGCGTTCGGTGACGGCATTTCTGCTTCGTTTGCGGCAGATCATCGCGCGGCTCGCGGGCCGCGGAGCGGAGACTCGGATCTGATATGTGCGGGATCGCCGGATTCATATCTAGGGAAGCAGGACGCGACGACCGCGCGTCGCTGCTTGACCGTATGTGCCGCGTCATCACGCATCGCGGCCCCGACGAGCAGGGCACGCTTGTCCGCGGCCGCGCGGCGCTCGGGATGCGCCGCCTCGCGATCATCGATCTCAAGTCCGGGCAACAGCCGATCTTCGACTGTTCGGGCGATCTGGCGATCGTCTTCAACGGCGAGATCTACAATTACCGCGAGCTGAAAACGGAACTCGAGTCGCTCGGACACCGCTTCAAGACGAACTGCGATACCGAAACTATCGTCCACGCATACGAGCAGTTCGGCGCCGATTGCGTCTCGCGTCTGCGCGGAATGTTCGCCTTCGCGATCTACGATTTTCGCGACGATTCGCTGTTCATCGCGCGCGACCGCGTCGGGAAGAAGCCTCTGTTCTACGCGCCGGACGCGGCCGGCGACCTGGTTTTCGGATCCGAACTGAAAAGCCTTCTCGAACATCCGGGCGTGACGCGCGAGATCGACCCGGCGGCGCTCGACGCGTTTCTGACGTTTGGCTACGTGCCCGAGGAGTTCTGCGTTTTCAAAGGCGTGCGAAAGCTCCCGCCAGGGCATTGGATGAGATACGGCGGCGGCCGGATCGAGACGGCGAGTTATTGGGATTTCGAGTATTCGGGCGGCGACGAATCGCGAAGCGAGGCCGAATGGATCGAGCTCATTCGGGAAAAACTGCGCGAGGCGGTCCGCATCCGGCTCGTCTCAGAGGTCCCGCTCGGGGCGTTCCTGTCGGGCGGCGTCGATTCGTCGTCGATCGTCGGGCTGATGTCTGAGGTCTCGGAAACGCCGGTCAGGACCTTTTCGATCGGCTTCAACGAGGATTCGTTCAACGAGCTCAAGTTCGCCCGCATCGCGGCCAAGCATTTCGGGACGGAGCACCACGAGTTCATCGTCACGCCGGATCTTGTCGATGTCGTCGACGATCTCGTCTGGCATTTCGACGAGCCGTTCGCCGACAGTTCGGCGCTTCCGACGTTCATGGTCTCAAAACTGGCGCGCGAGTTCGTAACGGTGGTGCTTTCCGGCGACGGCGGCGACGAGCTTTTTGCCGGCTATACGCGCTATGCGATCGACAAACGCCGCAGCGGGCTCGGAAAACTGCCGGCGCCGATCCGTCGCGGCCTGCTGCGGCCTTTGAGCGAGGCGCTTCCGGCCGCCGCCCGCGGACGAAACTTCATTTACAACGCGAGTCTCGACGCCGTCGACCGATACATCGACAGCGTCTCTTATTTCGGCACGCTGAAGAAAGGGGAGCTTTATTCGGACGCGCTGCGCCGATCGGTCGCCGTTTCGGGCGCCGAAGACGCCGAATCCGTCTTTCGCCGCATCGCCGCCGTCCCGGCATCCGAAGATCCGCTCGACCGACTGCTGTATCTCGACAGCAAGACGTATTTGCCGTCCGACATCCTGACCAAGGTCGACCGGATGACGATGGCGGCATCGGTCGAGGCCCGCGTGCCGCTGCTCGACCACGAGCTGATCGAACTTGTCGAACGCATCCCGTCGCGGCTCAAGCTGAACGGCACCGAGACGAAATACATCTTCAAGAAGGCGATGGAAGGCATCGTTCCGCGCGAGATCCTGTATCGCGAGAAACAGGGTTTCGGCGTTCCGATCAACGAATGGATCAACGCCGAGTTGAAGGACCGGATCGTCGAGGACCTGCGGTCGCAAAAGGCCGTCGGGCGCGGCTATTTCGATCCGCGGTTCGTCGAATCGCTGCTCGACGAGCACGCCCGCGGCCGGCGCGATCATTCGCACGCCGTCTGGATCCTGTGGATGCTCGAACTCTGGCACCGGCGATACGTGGACAACTGACCGACAAGGGGGAAAACGATTTGAATTTTGAAGAACACGCGAGAGAATCGCTCAGACTCTTCGCAGCAAAGGATCCGGCGAAACGTTTCGGACTGGTTGACGCCGTCGGCGATCGCCCGATCGGGCGCGTGCTCGACCTTGGCTGCGGCCCGGGCCACGAACTACTGCCGTTTCTCGAACGGACGGACGCGTTCTGCGTCGGGGTCGATATCGCCGCCGAACTCGGGCGGGTGACGGGCGAGACGTTCGCGAACGAGGAACGCGCCGGTTTCGTGCGCGGGTCGGGCGCGTCGCTGCCGTTCGCAGACGCGAGTTTCGACGTCGTTATTTGCCGCGTCGCGCTGCCTTACATGAACAACCGCGACGCGCTCGCCGAGACGGCCCGCGTCCTGAAGCCGGGCGGCGTGTTTCTCCTGAAGACGCATTCGCCGCGGTTCTATTTCGCGATGGTCCGCGAACGTTTGGCGAGCCTGAACCCGAAAATGCTCGCGTATCCGCTGATCTGCCTCGCTGCCGGAATCTGGCATTCGGTGACCGGCCGCCAACCTGAGCGCGGATTCTGGCAGGGCAAAGAGGTTTACCAGACGAAAGGATTCCTCGAAAAGGAGTGCGCCAGGACGGGAATGCGGATCGACGGCCGGCTCGACGACGACAATCCGCTGACGCCTTCGTACCGGATCGTCAGGACGACGGTCAACGCTTTCCTCGTCGCCAATTTCGTCGGCGCCGCCGCGATTCAATGATGCCCGAGAACCTGACAGAGAAGCTGAAATGGAACCTGCCGTGGCTC
>CAZARD010000104.1:10253-12731 GCA_964487505.1 uncultured Blastocatellaceae bacterium
GCGAACCTGCGGCACGTGCTGGTCGATTTTCGCGACCGGCTCGCCGGGGAACACCGCCTGCTGTCGCGGCTCGATGGCGAGGGAATCCCGCGCTGGGCGTTCGTCCACGGAAATCTGGCGCTCGCGAATTCCTGCGGCGGCCGCTTCTGCGGCGTCGACGACGAGATGGCGATCCTCGCCGAAACCGGTTGCTACGCCGATCTGACGCTGCCTTCGGCGCCCGATCAGTCGCAGGTGCCGGTCATCAACAAGATCTACGAATGCGGTTTTCCACTTGTGGAAAAAGTCCCGCACCGCGTCGGCAAACCGTTGCAGGCCGGCGCCGCCGAGATCAATTTCCCGATAATCCTTCAGGGGCCGCTGGTCTTTAACTGGACGCGCCGGATCAAGGGAATTCCCGTTCCGCGGATCGAGGACGGCGCGCTCGTCGCGAACCAGCCGATGGACCTTGCCAGATTCGGGCGCTGGAAGAATGCGAACATCACCGTCAGCGGTCGGACGGACTGGATCTTCATCAAACTCTATTGCCACGGGTTCTTCGATCACGATCAGGAGGCGAGCATCGGCGAGGGCGCGCGCCGGTTCTTCAGCGAGATCATCGACGCCGGCGAACGGAGCGGCGCCTATAAGGTCTGGTTCGCGTCGGCGCGGGAAGCGGTCAACATGGTCTTCGCGGCTGTCGATGGTCTTCCGGGCGAACCGGGCGAGTATCGCGATCACCGTTTGCGTTCGATCCTTCGCGAGTCCGCCGCTGGCGTCGAAAAAAACTAGAAACTACAATGCTTTAAGAGTTTCTAAGCAGAGAACCGCATCGAGATGATCGAATCGACACGCCCCGGTCGCGTGCGGTGACGCTATGGTGAATCCGCTAGATACGCTCAAAAAGCTAAGAGGCCGAAGCTGGACCGAACTCCGCACGCGGAGCGAGCAGGCCTTCTCCGTTTATTCGGAACAGATCGGGCTCGGGGCGAAACTGCCGTCCGACCGCGAGTTTGCCCAACTTCTCAACCGCGCAGCCTTCGGCAAGGGCAAGATCACGCCCGATATCCTCGTCGAGCGTTTCTACGAACTATCGACCGAACGGTTCTTTCCGGCATTCAACGATCCGCGCCGGACCGTCGAGATCTTCCGGCGCCGTTTCAAGGGGCGTCCCGTCGCGAACGTCATCGAGCGCACGGAGAAGATCATCGACGGCAAATTCGACCTGCTCGGTTTCCTGAACCTCGATTTCGGCACCGCGATCGACTGGCATTTCGAGCCGGTTTCCGGCAAACACCTGCCACTCAAGCACTGGAAACAGTTCGACGAACTCGATTCAGAGGAATCGGGCGACAAGAAGATCATTTGGGAGATCAACCGCCACCAGCATTTCTTCACGCTCGGCGTCGCGTATCTTCTGACCGGCGAGGAGCGTTACGCCGCGACCTTCGCACGCCATCTTGAGAGTTGGATGGCGCAAAACCCGCCGGGCTACGGTGTCAATTGGATGAGCAGCCTCGAGGTCGCCCTGCGCGCGATATCGTGGATCTGGGCGCTTCATTTCTTCCGCGGATCGCACAGCCTGTCTCCCGAGCTTTTCCAACAGGCGCTGAAGTTCCTGTACCAGCACGGACGGCATCTTGAAAAATACCTTTCGACGTATTACAGCCCGAACACGCATCTGACGGGCGAGGCCCTCGGACTCTTCTACCTCGGGACGCAGCTCGGCGTTTTCGAGCGCGCCGAACGCTGGCGGACCATCGGCGAGGAGATACTCGTCGCCGAACTCGATCGGCAGATCCTCGGCGACGGCGTCTATTTCGAGCAATCGACCTGGTATCAGCGGTACACGGCGGATTTCTACACCCATTTCCTGATCCTTCAGGCGCTCAGCGGAAAACAGATCGGGGACGAAGCGCAGAACAAGATGGAGACCAAGGTCCAGTCGATCTTCGACTTTCTGCGCAACGTGACCTTTCCCGACGGCTCGACGCCGATCATCGGCGATGATGACGGCGGTCGGTCATTGCCCTTGAGCGCTGCCGAAACGAGCGATTTCCGCGGCTGTCTCGCGACCGCCGCGGTCCTATTCGACCGCGGTGATTACAAATGGGTCGCGCGCGAAGCGGCCGAAGAAACGCTTTGGCTTCTCGGCGAGGACGGCATCGATGCCTTCGACCGGCTGCATGCGGTGCGTCCGCGCCGGACCTCGCGGGCGTTCGGCGAAGGCGGCTATTTCGTGATGCGCGACGGCTGGGAACCGACCGACAATATGTTGGTCGTCGATTGCGGCGAGGTTGGCGCCCTTTCGGGTGGTCACGGACACTCGGACGCGCTGGCGATCGAGACGGCGGTCGGGGGCAAGACGCTGCTCGTCGACTCCGGGACGTACACATATCACGAATCGACCGAGATCCGCGATTATTTCAGGACGACCGCCGCGCACAACACGCTGATGGTGGACGGCCGGTCGCAATCCGAACCGGGCGGCAAGTTCTC
>CAZARD010000104.1:12831-15563 GCA_964487505.1 uncultured Blastocatellaceae bacterium
TCGCCGTTCCTGCGGTTCGTGTCGAAAGGCACGGGCGCGCAGGAGTTCTTCACGTTCTGCCTTCCGGCCGAACGCGGGTTCGCGAAACCGGAGATCTTCGAAACTGCTGTCGCCGGAGGCCGCGCCTTCGTCGTCAACTATCGCGGCTATTGGGATCTTTTCGTCTTTGCGGACGACTATGATCAGATCGTCCGAACCGAATTGTTCAACACGAATTTCCGGTTCTTCTGGGCGCGTTTGAGTCAGGGCGAGCAGATTCCCGAAGAGTTCGTGATGGTCGGCGGCACGAGCTTCTCGCTCGGCAACCGCGAGGTCATCAACTATCCGACCGAGCTCAAGTTCGCCGTCGCCCGCAGATTGGGGACGCGGCTCAACGTCCGGACGAGCGAGAACATTTTCAGCGTTTCACTGCCGCAGAAGGCCCCGAAGACTTTCATTCTCAAAAGCCCCGATTTTTCGTGACCCGCTGTTCGCGACCGTTTCGGCGCGTGATAATCTGAATCTGCCGGACGATGAAAAAAAACGTTCTTCAACTAATCGGGAGCTTTCATCAGGGCGGTTCGGAACGACAGGCGATCCAATTGACACGGCTGCTCAGTGCCGAAGGGTCGGTCAATGTCCGCGTCGCGACGCTGAACCGCGAGGGCGCCCTGCTTGGCGAGGTCGAGTCGCTCGGTCTCGGCGAGATTCCCGAATTCAGGCTCAATTCGTTCTACGAACTGCACTTCGTCAAACAGGTCCGGCGTTTTGCGGGCTATCTTCGGGCGAACGCCGTCGATATCCTCCAGACACACGATTTCTACACCAACATTTTCGGAATGGCGGCGGCGCGCCTTGCCGGGATCCGGCTCCGTGTTGCGGCGAAACGCGAAACGGGCGGGATGCGGACGCCGATGCAGGACTGGATCGAGCGGGTCGCGTTCGCCGGCGCGAACCGGATCGTCGTGAACTCGCTCGCCGTTCGCGAGCATCTGATCGGAAAGGGAATCACGGATTCTAAGATCGCGGTCATACGCAACGGCCTCGATCTCGGACGGTTGGATGTCGGAACGCGCGACGCATCTTCCGTCCGGAGCGCGCTCGGACTTCCCGAGACCGGCCGGCTGATAACGCTTGTCGCCAATCTTCGGCACCGCGTCAAGAACCAGCCGATGTTCATACGCGCCGCAGCGCGGGTGGTTCAGGATGTTCCCGATGCGCATTTCGTGATTGCCGGCGAGGGCGATCTGCGTGACCCGCTCGAGGCGCTCGCGCGCGAACTCGGCGTTGACGGGCGCGTCCATCTGATAGGCCGTTGCGCCCGCGTTCCGGAACTTCTGGCGGCTAGCTACGCCGGCGTCCTGACGAGCTTCAACGAGGGATTCTCGAACTCGATTCTCGAGTATATGGCGGCGCGCCTGCCGGTCGTCGCGACGAATGTCGGCGGTGCCGCGGAAGCGATCGCGGACGGCGAAACCGGATTTCTCGTACCCTCGGACGACGACGCGGCGCTCGCCCGAAAGCTCGTCGAACTTCTGGCGGACGAGGCGAAGGCCGCGGCGGCCGGTCGCGCCGGCCGGGAGCGCGTCGAACGCGATTTCTCGTGCGAGGCCCAGCTGGCACGGACGCTCGAATTGTACCGGGCCGGAGCAGACGACAAATGAACGGGACGAAGACGACACGCGTGCTGATCGTTGCGACGTCGCCCGAATCGGTCGGCGGCCAATCGATCCAGGCCCGGCGGCTGATCGATGCGTTCCAGGGCGACGACGAGATCGAGATGCAGTTCGTCCCGAACGATCCGCCAACGCCCTTCCGGTCGGTCAAGTATCTGCGGACGATCGTCGCTTCTGTCCGGTTTTGGGCTTCTCTCGTTTGGCGGGTCCCGAGCGCCGATATTGTCCACGTCTTTTCATCCGCGATGACCGGATATCTGATCGCGACTCTTCCGCCGCTGATCGTCGCGCGCCTTTTCGGCGTTCCGGTGCTTCTCAATTACCACAGCGGCGAGCTTCGCGAGCATATCGAGGAATGGCCGGCGACCGCGCTGCCGTCGATGCGGCGGACGGAGAAGATCGTCGTTCCGTCGCGGTTTCTGGCAGAGATCTTTGCCGAGCACGGATTGCGCGCCGAGTCGATCGCAAACATCGTCGACGCGGAGAAGTTCCGTTTTCGCGAGCGTTCGCCGCTCAGTCCGGTCTTTGTTTCGAACCGCAACCTCGAGGCCCATTACAACGTCGGCGACGTGCTTCGTGCGTTCAAGCTCATCCGCGAAAGTGTTCCGGAAGCGCGGTTGATCGTCGCGGGCGACGGGACGGAATCGGAGTCGCTACGAGAGATGGAGCGCGAAATGGCGATCGGTAACGTCGAATTCCTCGGTCGGGTGGAACCGGATGCGATGCCGCAGGTCCTTGATTCGGCCGATGTTTATCTGAACACGTCGGTCGTCGACAATATGCCGTTGTCGTTCATCGAAGCGTTCGCCGCGGGCCTGCCCGTAGTCTCGTACGCGACCGGCGGCATCCCGTATATCGTCTCCGACGGCGAGAACGGAATCCTCGTCAAGCAGGGAGATTACGCCGACCTCGCGGCGCGGGCCGTGGCGCTTGTCAACGATCCCGACCTCGCCATCAGGATCGCCGCCAACGCCCGGCGCGAATCAGAGAAGTACACTTTTGAAAGCGTGAAGGATGCCTGGAAGAAGGCCTATCGCGAGCGGTAAGGATCGATTTTGGACCATTTGGATTTTGGAT
>CAZARD010000105.1:0-1301 GCA_964487505.1 uncultured Blastocatellaceae bacterium
GCCTAAGACTCGACCGCACATTGGGCACGAGACCGATCGGAGCCGGCGGATACTGAATTGAATTCGCCGAAAACAAGTCAGACCAGGTAAGCACGTCTACCGCCGCTTACCGCTCACCGCTCATTCAAAACGGCTTCGCCGCCCGATGTGCGGAAAGGCTCGGCCTTTCCGTACAAGCTCTGCCAATGAATGTGCTGCGGCTCCGCCGCTTTATGACCTTGTGAAACGGGTTTCCTGACCGCAATCACGGGGGTTTGGATCAACCCAAGCGCACCTATCGAAAAAGGCCCTTGGACCACCAAGTCGATCCGACCCCTATCTGAAGCGGGCGCAAGCAACCCTTCCTGACTGTCAATGTGAAATGAGTTTCCGGATCTCAAGCCCGGCTGAAAATGAATCGACGCGATACCTGATTTCATACCCGATAATACCCAATTCGCGTGAGGGACAAACGATCGAATTCCCGGTTGCTCTCACGTTTTCAACGAATAGAGGCTTGCCCGGGCACGACCGGATTTCTCCAGAAAACCGGCAGCGACCAATTCCCGAAGCCTGACCTTGATCGTGTTCCGATTTGCGGAGGTAAGCCGCTCAACGTCGGAGATTCCAAGCCGGCCGTGCTCTTTGATCAGACCGACGATCGTTTCGGCAAGCGGTGACAGTTCTTTCGCAATCACTTCTTCACGATCGATCTTCTTCGCCAGATTGTCGATTTGCTTTTTCAAGCATCTTGCGAAGAACATCAGCCACGGATTCCACTCTGTCGTGCCGCCGCTGAGTGTCGACTGCGTTCGTCTGAGGGCGATGTAATAGGCTTCCTTATTCGCCTCGATCACGCTTTCGAGAGAAGAATACGGCACATACGCGTAACCGGCGCGGAGCATCAGAAGCGTCGTCAGAACTCTCGACACGCGGCCGTTGCCATCCTGGAACGGATGGATCGCCAGAAAAGAGACGATGAAGACCGCCGTTCGGATCAATGGATGAAGCTTGCCGTCCGAGTCGTTGAACCACGCAACGAGCTTTTCCATCAGGCGGGGCGTATCGAACGGTGTCGCTGTTTCGAAAACGACTCCGATTTCACGGCCGTCGGCATCGAACGCGGCTACGTTGTTTGGAAGCGTTTTGTATTTGCCCCGATGCGGTGCATCCTTGCCAACGTATTTGAGCAAGACTGAATGGATCTGTTTGATGTGATTCTCGGTCGGGTTGATCGCGTCCGCCGACTCAAAGATCAGATCCATTGCGGCCGCGTAACCGGCGACCTCCGCCTCATCGCGTGAACGGAACGATCCGGTCTT